>NZ_JBIAXS010000023.1:94875-156524 GCF_042896885.1 Streptomyces sp. NPDC001231 | reverse complement strand
CCAGCCCCGCACCCCGCCACCCCGTCGGCAAACACCCCCACAAACAAGACACCCCCCGACCTTGAAGGCCGAGGGGGAACCTTTAAATTCAAGCTGAGACCGCCCGGATCGTCCTCGACTCCGGCATATCCACGGGTTGCGTCGCGGCCGTCCTGCTCAACTTCGTGTTCAACCACCTGGGCAGGCCCGGGGCGGTGGACGCCCAGGACGTCACCCATCCGATGGAGGCGGGGGAGGAGATCGCGGTGGCGCGCTGATCCTTCGGAGGGGTACGGCCGCCGCGCGGACCCTCGGGAGGGGCCGCCGACCGCGCTGGTCTTCGGGAGGGGTACGGCCGCTGTGCCGGCCCCTCCCGCCGTGTGCGTCACAGCCCGAACAGGCCGGGATCCGCAGCCAGTCGCTTGAAGCGGTCGTGCGGAGCGGGCACCGGTTTCCTCGCCTCGAGGTCCAGGAGGCCGCCGACCGCGTCGATCTCGGCCGCCACCGTGCCGCCGGCCTTCCGGATCGTCTGCCGGATGCGGAAGGTCTTGCCCTCGCCCCACTCGAAGGCGCAGGTCACGTCGACCTCGTCGCCGGCCGGCAGCTCGCGCGGTCAGCGGATCGTCGTCTCCAGGACCACCGGCCCCACGCCGCCGGACACGAGGCCCGCCCGGCTGATCCCGGCCGCCTGGAGCAACGACCAGCGGGCGTGCTCCGCGTAGTTGAGGTACACGGCCTGGTTGAGGTGCCCCTGCACATCGGTGCCGTAACCGCGGACGGTCCCCCGGACGGAAAACGGCTCGCTCACTGCGTCCCCTTCTCGTATGCCGCTCGGACCCACCGATCCTGGCACGGCCGTCACACTCTGCGCGGCGACGCCAGCAGGTACCGGGCCCTGGTCCGGGGCTCGGTGTACTCCCCGGCCTGCCAGCCCGCCCGCTCCAGCGCGGCCGCGCACGCCCGCAGCGCCGCGTCGTCCGGCCCGTACACCGCGACCGCCTCCGGCTGCGGGGTCGCCCGTACCCGGTAACCGTCCGTGTCCGGCCCCGCGGGCCGCTGCCCCGCCGCCTCCAGGGCGAGCGCGGCGGCCCGCACCAGATGCGCGCGCTCCCAGCCGCAGGGCCGTTCGACGGCACCGTCCGGATTGGTCATCCGGCGCAGCTCCAACAGCCCCTGCCAGGCGCTGTGCACCTCGCGCACCCGCCCGGGACCGTCGTACGGGTCCTCCTCACCGCCGACGCGGGCGGAGAACACGCCGGTACCGGCGGGCGCCTCCCCGACGTCGGGCGCCCTTTCCGCCGCCGCCTCGTCCTCCGCCTCCCGTATCCGATGCCCGGCCGGGGTGAGGAAGTGGTCGTGCGGCGGCCGCGGGTGCCGGAAGGCGAGCCCCCGCTTCACCAGCGCCGCGAGCTGCGCCTCGGTACCTCTGAGCCGGCCGGTCACGGGGTCGGCGGCGTCGATGACGCGGCGCTGCGCGGCGGTAGGCGGTCGTGTCACCGCGGCCTCCCCGAATCGTCGAACAGCCGTCGAACGGCCCATTCGAAGACTACGACCCGAGTCCGACAACGAGCCGCGGCCGCTTACGCCGACGGGGTCGCCCGGATGTTCCAGCCCGCGATCACCGGTCGCCCGTGCTCCGTGCCCAGCCGGCACACCGTACCCGTGGCCAGCTGGAACAGCGCGCCCGCCGACGGCGGCAGCCCGAGCCGCCGGGCGGTGAGCACCCGCAGGAAGTGCCCGTGGGCCACCAGCACGACGGCCCCCTCGGTGTTGGCGAGCGCGGCGTCCACCTTGCCCAGCATCCGGTCGGCCCGCTCCCCGACCTGCTCCACGCTCTCCCCGGGATGCTCCGGCGGCCCCGGGGCGACCCCGTCCGTGAACAGGAACCAGCCGGGCCGCGTCCGCTGGATCTCGACGGTGGTGACGCCCTCGTAGCCGCCGTAGTCCCACTCCCGCAGATCCGCGTCGACCCGCGCGTCGTGGACGCCGATCAGCTCGGCCGTCTCCCGCGCCCGCTGCGACGGGCTGACGAACGCGGCCCCGATCCGGTGCGAGCGGATCAACGGCACCAGCCGCCGCGCCTCCTCCCGTCCGTGCTCGGTGAGCGGCACGTCCGTCCACCCGGTGTGCCGCCCGGACCGCGACCACTCGGTCTCCCCGTGCCGTACGAGAAAGAGATCACCCATGCGTCACAGGCTACGAGCCCGCGCCCCCGCTCCGGCGGAGTCACGCGCCCACGGTGGGGCATCGCGCCTCGGGCACTTTCGGAGCACGGATCGGCAACGCGGCGTCCCGACCGCGCCGCCGCCGGGGAACGTATCGGCATGCTGGCGTGCGGATGCCTGGACCCGATCGGAATACTGGCCCACCTGGTCGGCAACACCCTGCTGGGCCTGGCCACGCTCGTGCTCGCCCTGATCTGCCTGATCGGTTTGCTGCTCGGCGCGATCGTCGTCCTCGGCCACCTGACCCACCGCGAACAGGACGACGACACGGAACGGGACGAGGACCACGTCACCCTGGCGTCCTTCCACTGGGAAACCCCCTCGGACCCGGACGATCCCCACTAGCCCCTCCGGCTCAGTCGAGCGGCACCTCCTCGATCACGCTCTCCGTGGCGGCGCCGCTCATGTTCTCCTCTCCGTTTCCGGTCAGGGGTTTCCGGTGCGGCTCTGTTTGCGGTAGTGGTCCAGGACGTCCTGGCGGAGGAGGTGGGGGAAGCCGGATATCTCCAGGCGGAGGGCCAGTTGGGGCTCGGTCAGGCCGAGGGCGGTGGCGGTGGCGGGGAGGTGCCAGTCGTGGGCGGCGAGGTGCGTGAGGAGGTGGCCTCGGCGGACCTGGTTCTCCGAGAGGCGGAACGTCTTGAGGTAGACGGTCCGGCCGTGTTCGTCGGTGATCGCCTCGCCGATGTGGTTGTCCTGCTTGGGGCGGAACGGCGGCAGGAAGCGGGAGAGCGTGAAGCGGCCCATGCGCCGGACCAGTTGCCAGGTGCTCGGCTGGTCCAGCAGTCCGGCTGCCATGGTGGTGTCGTGGAAGTCGGCCCACTGCGCCGTCTGTTGCGCCGCGGCCTCCCGCAGGTCGGCGAGCGTGCGGATCCGGGTGTCGGGGATGCGGGCGTTGAAGTCCGTGACGGGAGGCATCAGGGTGGCGTAGTGGTACACGAGGTCGCCGTAGAGGTCCTGGAGCAGGGTCGGGTGCAGGGTGCGGTAGTCCTCCGGGTGCGGCACCACGAACGCCGCGGCCGGCGCGTCGGCCAGATGGATCAGTACGCCGCACTGGCCCGGGTGGATCTCGAAGACGCGCAGGGCGTCGGCCAGTCCGGGTACCTCCGTGCCCAGGTAGGCGGCCTCGGCACGCGGGGACAGTCCCTGACGCACGGCTCGGTGCGACCACTGCTCCCAGGCGACGGCGGGCCCGCCGAAGTGGAGCGCGAGATAGCCCTCCAGCGCGAGGTGGAGCGGCAGGAAACGCAGCCGGTGCCGGGC
This sequence comes from Streptomyces sp. NPDC001231, assembly GCF_042896885.1. NCBI lineage: Bacteria > Bacillati > Actinomycetota > Actinomycetes > Kitasatosporales > Streptomycetaceae > Streptomyces > Streptomyces sp. NPDC001231. The sequence continues at coordinate 153,060 of NZ_JBIAXS010000023.1, read as the reverse complement.
CTCCCGGCGTGCCATCCGGCGGTGGAAGTGCAGTCGTGCGCCTGTGACTTCCCACTGGGGCCGCCCGTCGGTCAGCTGTGTTCCGTAGGCCGCGGCGGGCGAGCCGTCCCCGGTCCAGTCGGCGACGAGGCTGTGCGGGATGTACGAGCAGTATCTCCGCCCCCGGCCCAGGTCGACCACGCCCGCCCCGTCGTGGATCCGCGGGTGCAGGCGCAGGTCGTGGATCGCCTCGGCCCGCACGAGCGGGACCAGCCGTACGGCGCCCCACACCTGCGAGGGACGGGTCTCCAGCCCGTCGAGCAGTCCGTGCGGTGTCATCGGGGGTTCCTCTCCGCCCGCCGGTCCGCGGCGGCGGTGAGCCGCGCCGCGCGGGCGTCCAGGTAGGCCGTCAGGTCGGCCAGGCCGGTCCGGCCCTCGGCGAACTGCGCGATCTCGACGAGCGCGGGCAGGTCCTCCGCGTCGCGGATGCCCGCGGTCGGCACCCGCGTGGACAGCCGGCGCACGTCGAAGTCCTCGGCGTCGTACACGGGGTTGAGGTGGACCACGCCGGTGCGGCGGGCCGGGTCGAGGCGGGTGCGCCAGACGCGGAGCACCTCGTCGGCCAGTCCGGGAGGAGAGTTGTCCCAGCCGTCGGAGACGATCACCAGGCGTTCCGGTGCCGTCTCCAGCGCGTCGAGGATCCGCTCACCCAGCGGGGTCGGGCCGACGGGGTGGGCCAGGAGCGCGTCGCCGCGGCCGGAGGTCCACAGCCCGGTGTAGTGGCCGGCGAGCGCTTCGAGCAGGTAGTGGCAGGCCAGGGCGACCGCCAGCGGCCGGCGCCGCTTCACGCCCGAACCGGAGGAGGAGAAGCTGTCGTCCAGGACGGCGGCCACCCGGCCCCACGTTCCCCGGTGCCGGCCCGCCGTCCGCCGGGCGGCCGTGCGCAGCGCGCCGGTCAGCTCCTCGCGCCGGGCGACCCGCTCCGGGGCGGGAAGGGAGAGCACGTACCCGGCGAGCCGGGTGAGCGGCATCCGGGACAGGTCGGCCGCCACCGCCCGCGCCGCGGCGGGACCGTGCTGCCGCGCCGCCTCCTAGAGCCGCAGCGTCTCCAGGCGGGTCAGCCGAGGGGCGATGCGCTCCAGGAACACGCCGCGCGGTATGCCGTGCCTGGCCGCGAAGCCCTCCGCGACGGTGTACGGGAGTTCGTAGAGCGCCGCCTGTTCGTAGTGTGCGCGCCGCCAGGCCTCCAGGAGCGGTGTGTCGTAGCGGGCACGGCTGTGCGGCGCGAAGAGGAAGGCGCCGAGTTCGTCGTCCAGCGCCAGATGCACGTGCCGCAGCGCCCGCTTGAGGCCGTTGCGGTACTTGACGGCGTCGAGGGCCGGATCGGGCCGGGCGGCCAGCCAGTCGCGCAGCAGGGCGCGGGTGCGGCGGTTGTTCACCCCGGAGCGGCGCAGTGCGCCGAAGAGCCCGTAGACGCGCTGCGGCGGCAGCAGCGCCAGCCGCCCGGCGATCAGCCGGCCCTCGCTGCGGCGCTGGTCCGCGCTGGCCTCGCCGGCGGTCTCCAGCAGCCGGCGGATCATCAGCGCCGCGTTGTGGTCGTTGATGTCGAGGGCGAGCACGCCCGCGTAGAGGTCGCGGTAGTTGCCCAGTGTGTAGGCGTGCAGGAAGTCGAGGGAGAGCCGCTGGGCCGCCGCGTCGGAGCGGAACTCGCGCTGGCCGGTCGCGGTGATCGCGGCGTTGACGAAGAGCAGTACGTCCTCGGCCGCGATCGGATCCCCGGACGACTCCATGCCCCCACCCGTTCACTCGCGGCCCCCTGCCGGAGCCGTTGGCCGGCACTCCCTTGCCGGGGCCGGCCGGGGAATGGGGGCACGAGCTGCGAATCATTGCTTCAGAGGCAGGTTCCGGAAGTCGCACCGAAGTCCCGCGGCCGGCACCGGGACCGTAACACGGCGCAGGTCGCGGGCCCGAAGGAGTTTCCCTGGCCGGAGGGGGCCCGGACCCATCGCCGGCCCGGACGGACCTCGGGCCCGGACCGGCTGCGGGCCCAAGCCGCGCGGCGCCGGAACCTACTGCCGGTACCCGCCGAGGAACCGGCCGATCCTGCTGATCGCCGTGTCCAGGACGTCCGCGTGGGGGAGCGTGAGGATGCGGAAGTGGTCGGGGGCCGGCCAGTTGAAGCCCGTGCCCTGGACCACCTGGATCTTCTCGCGCAGGAGGAGGTCCAGGACGAACTTCTCGTCGTCGTGGATCCGGTGGACCTTGGGATCCAGGCGGGCGAACGCGTACAGCGCGCCCCTGGGCTTCACGCACGTCACGCCCGGGATCTCGTTGAGCTTCTGCCAGGCCATGTTCCGCTGTTCGTGCAGCCGGCCGCCCGGTGCGGTCAGTTCGCGGATGGACTGGCGGCCGCCGAGGGCGGCCTGGATCGCGTACTGGGCGGGGGCGTTGGCGCACAGGCGCATGGAGGCCAGCATGGTCAGGCCCTCCAGATAGTCCTTCGCGTGCTGCTTGGGGCCGGTGACCACCAGCCAGCCGGAGCGGAAGCCCGCCACCCGGTAGGTCTTGGACAGGCCGCAGAAGGTGAGGACGACCAGGTCCGGGGCGAGCGCGGCGGTGGAGTGGTGGACGGCGTCGTCGTAGAGGATCTGGTCGTAGATCTCGTCGGCGAAGACCATCAGGCCGTGGCGGCGGGCGAGGTCGCAGATGCCCTCCAGGACCTCCTTGGGGTAGACCGCGCCGGTCGGGTTGTTGGGGTTGATGACGACCACGGCCTTCGTACGGTCGGTGATCTTGGAGGCCATGTCGTCCAGGTCCGGGTACCAGTCCGCCTGTTCGTCGCACAGATAGTGGACCGCCTTGCCACCGGCCAGCGTCGTCACGGCCGTCCAGAGCGGGAAGTCCGGTGCGGGCACGAGGATCTCGTCGCCGTCCTCGATCAGTGCCTGCACGGCCATCGAGACCAGTTCCGAGACGCCGTTGCCCAGGAAGACGTCGTCGACGTCCACCTCCAGGCCGAGGGCCTGGTAGCGCTGGGCGACGGCCCTGCGGGCGGAGAGGACGCCGCGCGAGTCGGTGTAGCCGTGCGCCCGCGGAAGCATCCGGATCATGTCCTGGAGGATCTCCTCCGGCGCCTCGAAGCCGAACAGCGCGGGGTTGCCGGTGTTCAGCCGCAGCACACTGTGACCGGCCTCCTCCAGCGCGTCGGCGTGCTCGATCACCGGGCCGCGGATCTCGTAACAGACCTCGCTGAGCTTGCTCGACTGCCGGAACTCCATGCGCCGCTTCCCCTCCGGTAACTGGTCCTGCTTGGTTTTACCAAGTGGGAGCTTGGAAAGTCCAACAACCCGTCTACACTGCGTCGCATGTCACCTCGCCGTAGCTACGACCAGTTCTGCTCCGCCGCCCGCGCGCTGGATGCCGTCGGCGACCGCTGGACCCTGCTGATCGTCCGGGAGCTGCTGGCCGGTCCGCGCCGGTACACCGATCTGCACGCCGACCTGCCGGGTGTGAGCACGGACATGCTCGCCTCACGGCTGAAGGACATGGAACGGGACGGGCTGACGACCCGGCGCCGGCTGCCGCCGCCCGGAGCCGTCCACGTCTACGAACTCACCTCCCGGGGGCGTGAGTTGCTGCCTGTACTGCGGGCGCTCGGGGAGTGGGGGCAGACGGAGCTGGGGGAGCGGCGGCCCACCGACGCGCTGCGCGCGCACTGGTTCGCGCTGCCCCTGCTGCGCGCCCTGGAGGAGGCGGGGATCGGGGCGGGCGTCGTCGAAGTCCGGCTGCAGGAAGGCGACTTCCATCTGCGTGTGGGCGCCGTGGAGGGCCCGCTCCACGGGTACGGACCCGCGCCGGTGGAGCCGGACGCCCGGCTGGCTCTCGACTCCGTCACGTGTACGGCCGTCAGCCGCGGGGAGTTGAGCCTGGCGGACGCGGTACGGGACGGTCGCGTCGAGGTGAGCGGGGACGGCGCTGCGGCCAAGGCGTTGCGCGAGGCATGAGAGAAGGCCCGCTCCAAAGGAGGAGCGGGCCTTCCGAGGTGTTGCCGGGCGGAACTGCCGTCAGACGCCCGGCGGTATGCGCGACGGGCGTCCCGAGCCGCGCGTCAGCGCGTACCCGCCGATGCCCGCGAGCGCGGCGAGCACGCCGCCGATCCCGGTCCACACCCACCGATCGGACCACCAGTTGGAGGACCAGCCGCCGTCCGGCTCGATGCTGGACAGTACGGCCGACTTCTTCGAACCCTGGTCGTCCTGCGCATCGCTGCCGTCCTGCTCGGACTTGACCGCGATGCCCGGGGTCAGCGGCTGCGCGAGCGAGCCGTCGACCGCCGCGGCGCCGCCGATGTCCTTGGAGTCGGCCCGCACCTCGGCGCTCACCGGCAGACCCAGGTCGGAGGCGGGCAGGCCGGCCACCGTGAGCCGGATGTAGTACGTGCCCGGCAGCGGGTCGTTGGCCCACGGCTCCGACCAGGCCCGCACCGTGCGCAGCACGCAGGTGAGTTCGACCGAGGTCGTGCCCTGTGCGGCGGTGCGGCTCTGGGCGCCGTACTGGCAGGACTGGCGGCGCCGCAGACCGTCGTAGACGTCGATCTGCCAGGTCTGCGAGGCGTGCGCCTCGGGCAGCTTCACCGTCGCCTTGACGGTGGGGCGCTGCCCGGCGTCCGCGGCGAACGACCAGTACAGGTAGTCGCCCGTGGAGCCGCTGGCGGTGGCCTGCTGCCCCTGCTCGATCTCGGTCGCGCTACGGAACGAGGTGCCCGCCCGGCTGGGCGCCCCGCTGTCGCCGGACGGATCCGCCGAGGGTGACGAGTCGGCTGCCGCGGGGCCCGCGGCCAGCCCGAGCGCCAGCAGAGCGGCGCCCAACACACGGGTGATACGCATCAGTTCGTCCTCCAGATCGCGACCCGCCAACGCGACACCCAGCCCCACAGCAGGCCCGCGACGAAGCCGGTGAGCACCAGCGCGCCGAGCAGCCACCAGCCGCGGCCGAGACCGAAGGAGGCCACGTCGCTCGACTTGCCCGGACCGCCCACCACGTCGACGGTCAGCTCCAGCGGCAGACCCGGCGTGGTCTGCACGCCGGAGGCCGCCGAGAAGGCGTTGGTGATCTGAAGGCACACGGTCTCGGCCGGGGCGCTCTCGTCGTCGCTCTCCGGCTTCGGGTAGCGCAGACCCGTGGAGATCACGTCCGTACGGCCGTTGCCCGCCGCCTCACCGCGCACGATCTCCCGGCCGCGCTCCGTCACGGCCCGCACCAGCAGGCCGTAGTCCGGGTCGACGGCCCGGTCCGCGGCGACGCTCACCGAGGCCCGCAGCTCCTGGCCGGGGTTGACGTCCACCCGGTACCAGCGCTGCTGTCCGAACTCCTCACGGTCGGTGTAGAGGCCGGACTTGAGCGTCGGTGCCTTCGCGCACTCGGTGGCGCCCTCCGTGGCCACCGGCGTCACCACCGGGTCGGCCGCCCGGTCGACCAACTGGCCGACTCGGTCGCTGAGTTCCTCCTTGTGCTGTACGGAGGTGTAGGTGCCGCCGGTCGCCTCCGCGATGCAGATGAGCTGGTCGCGGGTCTTGGCGTCCGGCACCAGGCCGAGGGTGTCGATGGTCAGCCCGATGCCCTTGGCCGCGATCTCGCGGGCCACTTCGCACGGGTCCAGCGGCTGGCAGGTGTCCTCGCCGTCGGTGATCAGGACGATCCGGCGCATGCCGTTGCCGCCGTCGAGGTCCGTGGCCGCCTTCTGGAGCGCCGGTCCGATCGGGGTCCAGCCGGTCGGCACCAGCGTCGCCACCGCCGTCTTGGCCTCGGTGCGGTTCAGCGGGCCGACCGGGTAGAGCTGGGCGGTGTCCTTGCAGCCCGTCTTCCTGTCGTTGCCAGGGTAGTTGGCCCCGAGGGTGCGGATTCCGAGCTGGACCTCCTCGGGGGTCGCGTCGAGCACCTCGTTGAACGCCTGCTTGGCCGCGGCCATCCGCGTCCCGCCGTCCATGTCGCGGGTCCGCATGGAACCGCTGACGTCCAGGACGAGTTCGACCTTCGGGGCGTCCTGCCCCTCCATCTCGTCGGCTGTCGCACCGGCGGGAAAGGCCATCCCGGCCGTCAGGGCGGCGAGCAGAGCACAGACGCCCGCCGCCAGCCGTTGTCTTGTGATCATCGGCGGATCCTATTGACCGGACGTGCCGGGGATCAAAACGAGCGGGTTGGGCAGCCCGGTCCACAGGTCGCCGGATGTGCCGGGCGACAGCCTCATCAGCGTCAACGCCTTTGCCGGAAGCGGTTGTTCGCGCAGCGCCTCGAGATCCGGGGTGCGCGGCAGCTCCCGTACGGCCGGCTCCAGTGCCGCCCGCAGCGCGGCCGCCGATCCGGCCGTGCCGGCCAGCGCGCCCGCCACCAGCGAGCCGAACAGCTTGCGGCGCAGGGCGGTCGGGTCGTCGGTGAGGTTCCGGGCGGGCAACTCCGGTACGGAGATGCCGTGCCGGGTCAGCCGGGCCGGGCTGACCCGGATGTCGGCGAGGTCGCGGTAGACCAGCCGCAGCGGGGATCCGGATGCGGACAGCACGACGAGCAGGTTCTGGCCGTGTGCCTCCAGGGCCACCCCCAGCTCCAGCAGACGCAGTCCGACGGCCAGCGCCAGGCGTGTGAACTCGCCCGTCCAGGACGGCGAGTCGGGCAGGCCCGTGGTGGGCAGCGCCGCCACCGGCACCACCTGCTCCCCGGGGGCGGCGTACGCCTGCGGCGACTCGCGCCACAGGGCCGCCAGATCGGGGGAGCCCGCGGTGGCCGCGCCCAGGGTGCGTGTGATGTGCAGCAGGCCGTCCGTGCGGGCCGCCAGGTCCACGGCGAAGTCCGACAGGGCGGCGGAGGCGGTCACCGAGGCGACCGAGATGTCCCGGACCGAGGACGTCAGCCGGGCGCTGAGCGAGGTCTTGACGTGGAGCCCGCCGGGCACGGCCAGGGTGCGCAGCGACATCAGCGGATGGGCCGCCAGGGCACGTTCCCCGCACGGCCGTTCGAGCACATGCGTCGCCTGCCAGGGGTGCACGGGGATCAGCAGCCGCCCGCCGTCCCGCAGGTCCCGCGGCCACGTCCCGCTCACCAGGCACTCCCGCTCCGGCACCGGCAGCAGGCCCAGTTCGACCGACGGCCGGTGCTCGGGCCCGTACGCGAGCTGCTCGGCTACCGAGAAACCGGGCCGGGAACGGCAGTTGGGGTGGAAGGGGTGGCCGTCGACCACCCGCTGTTCCCACTGCCAGTCCGCCACCGGCCACTCCTTTGGACGTCCCTCGCCCCGGGGTGGCTGATCGGCCCGCGACAGTGCCAGCGAGGCGACGCTGTGCCCGAGTTCGGCGGCGAGCGAGTCGCCGTGCGGCACGGCGAGGTCCCCCATCAGCCGTGCCGGATCGTCGTGGGCCGCCCCGGCCAGACGTACGGCCGTGACGTACGCGGAGGTGGCGTACGGGTCGGACGGCGGCCCCTCCAGCCGGCGGCCGTCGCGCAGCCGCAGGACGAGCGCGTCCCGTGTGCGCTCCCGGCCGGTGATCCACGGCAGCGGCTCTTGGGCGAGCGCGCGCCACAGCCGGGTCAGTACGGCGGCCCGCGCGTCGTGCAGCCGCGCCGCGTACCGTGAGACCAGGTCGGGCCGCACGGCGGCCAGCTCCTCGGCGACCTCGGTCTCGGTGGCTGGGGGACGGTGCACGGTCGGACTCCTCCGATAGCGGGCGGGCGTCAGGTCCGCGCGTGCCGGGCAGACATACTGATCACCTTCGCACCGTGTGGACCTATGGACCGAACGGACCGAGTAAAACGCATGGAGCTCACGCCCCCCACCGACGACGCCGCGGAGCGCGCGGACGCGTACGCGTCCGCGCCCCTGCTGAACTGCCTGATCCGCGAGGTCGCACGGCCGTACCCGGATCCGGGCGGCCGGCGGACGTACCGGCTGCCGGGCGTGGACCGGCTGCTGCGGGTGCGCGACGGGCGGCGGCCCACCGCACCGGAGGTGTACGCGGAGGGCGGCTGGCAGCGGATCGACCACCCGGAACTGGTCAAACTCGTGGCCGAGGAGCTGCGCCGGCACACGGGCCTGCCCAACGACGAACTGCCCGCCGAGATGATCGACAGCCGGGAGGCGGTGGCGGCGCTGCTCGCCGCCCGCGACCGCGCGCCGGCGCCCGAGGACCCGTACATCCGGTCCGAGCAGGCGCTCGTCACCGGCCACCCGTACCACCCGGCGCCCAAGGCACGCGGTGGCGGCCCGGTCGCCTCCTGGCTGCCGTACGCGCCCGAGGCCCACGCCCGCTTCCCCCTGGAGCTGCTCGGGGTGCGCGAGGACGTGGTCGCCGAGGAGGGCGACACCTCGGCGCTCGACGCGCTGGGCCAGGCCCCGCCCTGCTACCGGCTGCTGCCCGCCCACCCCTGGCAGCTCGAACTGGTGGGCCGCGACCTCGCCTCGGCCTTCGCCGACGGACGGCTGCTGCGACTGGGCACGACGGCCCGAACGGTGTGGCCCACGGCGGCGGTCCGCACCGTCCACGTCCCCGGCGCGGACCTCTTCCTGAAGTTCAGTCTGGACGTGCGGATCACCAACGACGTACGGCGGTTGTGGCGGCACGACCTCGGCAGGCTGCGCCGCACGGACACGGCGGTCGTGACCGCCTTCGCCCATCTGCCGGGCCCGGCGGCCTGGTTGTCCGACCGCGGCTACCGCACCGCCGCCTTCGCCTTCGAGGAACTCGCCGTCGTCGTCCGCGACGGACTGGGTGAACACCTGGTGCCCGGCGCGACCCCGCTGCTCGCCGCGGCCCTCGCCGAGGGCTTCGACGGCAACCCGCTCGACGGCCCGGCGGACCCGGCGCTGTGGTGGGAGGCGTATCTGCGCCAGGTGATACCTCCCGTCCTCGGGGCCTTCGCGCGGCACGGCGTCGTCCTGGAGGCCCATCTGCAGAACTCGCTGATCGCCGTGGACGCCGCCGGCCTGCCCGTGCAGGCACTCTTCCGGGACGCGGAGGGCGTCAAGCTGCTGCCGGACGTCTCCCGGGCCGCCGGATGGGAGCGGCTGGTGTACTGCCTGGTCGTCAACCACCTCAGCGAGATCGCCGCCGCCCTCGCCGAACGCCACCAGGGTCTCGACCCCTGGCCCGCCGCCCGCCGTGAACTCGCGCGCCACGACCTGCCCGAGGCCGCCGCCCTGCTCACCTCGCCCACCGTGCCCGGCAAGACGAACCTGCTGCTGCGCTGGACGAACGCCGACGGCGCCGCCGCCCGCTACCGGCCGGTGCCGAACCCGCTGGTGAGCGCGTGACGGCCGGGAAGTGCCACGACTGCCCGCCACACCCTGGCCGGTGTGCTCCGCGACGCGACTGCGGCCGGGCTCTCACGTAGCGGCGAACTGGTCGAGTGCCGCACTTGTCAGCGCGGCGATCGCGGGGCGCAGGGCGCTGCCGATGTGGGGGGCGAAGTGCGGGGAGTGGTTCGGGGCCGGGGGTGGTGAGGCGTCGGGTCCGTCGGCCGTCGCCCGGCGCCATTCGTCCGCGCCCACCACGCCCAGCATCCAGTAGACCAGCGGAACTCCGTGCTGCCCGTGGACACCGGCTCCGGCGTCCCCGAACAGTGGGAAGTCCTCCGTGGCCATCGATCCCGGCCAGGGCAGGACCCGTCCGGGGCCCAGGAGTCCGGTGTGAGCGCGCCGTATCGAGTCGGTGGTGTGCGGGTCGCACCGCAGGGCCGCCGAGCGGGAGGTGACGGTCACCTCGGGTTCCCGGGGGGCGCCCGCGGCGGCGCTCTCGGCGAGGACGATGCGGCGCACCGCGGTCAGCGCCCGGTCGAGGGACGCCTCGCTCGAAGCGCGGACCCCGATGCCGAGTTCGGCGCGGTCCGGTATCACGTTGGCGGCCGTTCCGGCCCGCAGCGTGCCCACGGTCAGGGTCACCTGGTCGGCGGGCGCGGTCTCGCGTGCGACGACGTTCTGGAGCCGGGTGACGACGGCGGCCGCGGCGACGACCGGATCCACCGCCAGGTGCGGAGTGGCGGCGTGACCGCCCTGTCCGTGCAGCACCACGTCGAGCACCGCGCCGGCCGCCGCCATCGGCACCTGCCGCGCCGCGTGCGCGACCGTGCCGGAAGGCAGCGGCGCGGCATGCTGGGCGAGGACGACGCCGGGGCTGCCGAACCGCTCGTACAGTCCGTCGCGCAGCATGGCCTCGGCCCCGCTGAGCGTCTCCTCGGCCGGCTGTCCCACCACCACCAGGGTGCCCCGCCATCGGTCGGACAGGCGGGCGAGCAGGTCCGCGGCGCCGGCCGCGGCGGCCAGGTGCAGGTCGTGGCCGCACGCGTGCATGGCGTCGTTGCGGCTGGCGTACGGCAGCCCGGTCCGTTCGCGCATCGGGAGCGCGTCGAGCTCCGCCCGCAGCCAGACGCGGGGGCCGTCCCCGTTGCGGAGCACGCCGACGACGCCGTGGCCGCCCACCCCGTGGGTGATCTCGAAGGCCGCCGCGGCGAGTCGCCGGCCGAAGCGGTCCGCGGTGCGGGCCTCCCGCCCGGACGGTTCCGGATGCGCGTGCAGGTCCAGATAGAGGGAGAGAGCGGGACGCAGCACGTCCCCGGCGCGGGTGAGGAGGTCCTGCGCGCCGGGCGGCAGCGGGTCGCGGTCGGTCACGACCGGGGCGTTGTGGCCGGCCCGTGCCGGGACCGGGGCGTGGTGGGACGGCGGGTTCATGGGCGGACTCCGGGGAACGGCCGGGCCTCCGCCGCGGTGCGGGGAGGCCCGGGTGCGGGAGGTGGGCTCACGGGAAGGGATGCGGGGCCCGGCGGATCTCCGCGTCGGTGAGGTCGCGGTCCCGGTGTCCGCCGCGTCGCAGCGCGGTGCGCAGCCGGGGCATCAGCAGGGCCCGCTGCCGGTTCCAGCCGAAGTCGATCGGCAGCAGTCCCGGCACCACCGTGCCGACCGTCCGCAGCCCCATCCGCTCCTGCTCGGGCGAGGTCTGGTCGACGACGATGACGTCATGGCCCGCCCGGACCAGTTCGTCCCTGACCACGGCGACGTCGTCGCGCAGGTCGCCGGTACGGGGGCGGCCGTGGCTCTCCCAGTCCCGGTACACCTCGTCGAAGGGGCGGGCCCCGGACGGCTCCAGGTAGCCGCGCGCGTACTCGGCCATGCGGGGCAGCCCGTAGAGCTGGGGGTGGTCCTTCAGGTGACGTACCAGGAAGAAGTCGTCGGCCATGGCCTCCAGTTCGTCGCGGCGTTCGGCGGTCTGCCGGGCCAGGTGCGGTATGTAGCTGAGCACTTCGGACAGTGCCCCCTCGACCGCGCTCCTCGGGTCCAGTGAGGCCGCGGCAGCGAAGGACAGGGTGCCCGGGCCTCCGTCCCGGCGGACGCCGACCACGGTGACGGCCGGGATGGCCAGGTCGATCCGGTTGTCGAAGACATGGACGTCGTAGCCCTGCAGGGCGGCCCGCTCGGCCATGGCGGCGGCCGTCGGACTGCCGACCGTCTCCAGGTCGATGAGGGGGAGCCGGGCCGCGCCGTACCAGCCGTTCAGGAAGGAGTCGCGCTCGACGAGTTCGAGCAGTCCGCCCAGGACCGCCTCCTCCAGACACCCGCCGATGGCACAGCCGTTGGAGCACTCGAAGACGAAGTTGTCGTCGGCCGGCGGGATGCTGTAGTAGACCAGCCGCGACGGCACCAGTACGGGGCGCTCGTCCCGTAGCGACCAGCCCCACTCCCAGGGGATGGGCCGGCCCGGGTCGAAGGGCTCGACCAAGGGGTCGTCCCGGTAGGTCTCCGGGTTGTACAGGCCGCACACCGCGGGGTCGACCGCGTCGGCCCTCAGTTCGTCGTAGGAGCCGACGACCGGCGCGGAGCCGCCACGCCGGTGGGTGCCCGCGTACCGCTCCAGGCCCTCCAGGAAGGCGAGCCGGCGGCTGGTGGCGAAGGAGTTCTCCTGCCCGCTCCAGGTGACGTCGTGGAGCCCCGCGTACCCCCGGATGAACACGCTGCCGGCCACCGGAGCGGTGGTCGACGAGGTGACGTCGGTCCAGGTGCCGGCCCCCAGGGCGCCGCAGACCGGATTGGCCAGGGCGTCGGTGGGGAGCGGGTAGGCGAAGGCCGAGCGCAGCCGGTAGGTGCCGGGATCCGGCTTGGGACGCGGGGCCGGGGTGAGCGGCGGGACGCTGCTCGGTGCCTCAGCCCGGGGGCCGCAGTCGGGACAGAGCGGGTCGGCGAGCAGTGGGAACGTTCTGATCAGCAGGTTCGCCAGGTCCAGCCGGGTCACCTGGGGCAGGGCGCGGTCCGCCGGAAGTTCGGCGGGGGGCACCGGGCAGGGCCTGTTCAGCAAGGCCTCGCACAGCGCGGCCACGGTGTCCTGGACATGGCTGGTGAGCAGTGGCCAGGCGCCCGCCGGGCGGGGCCCGTCCGGGCCGCCGGTCTCCAGCGCGTTGCGCTCGCTGCGGCTGCGCAGCCGCTGCCACCGTACGGCGAGGCAGCGGCCGCAGGCGGGCGCGCTGCCGTCGCCTCCCCACGGGCCGAGCAGGATCGCCGAGGCGCTGACGTGGACCAGCGCCGTCGGGCGGTCCGCGGCCCAGGGGTCCGGGGCCCCGGCGTCCCCACCCCCCGCGCCGACGGCACCGACCGGCACGACCCGTGGGGCGCCGGCGCCGAAGTGGCCGTCCAGGAAAGCCTGGAGAGTGTCGCGGGCCTCCTCCATCGGGTGCGCGAGGAGCCGGGGCGTGGCGCTCATGACGTCTTCGTCCAGCGGAAGGTGCGCGCCGCGGCTGCCCCGAAGACGACGGCGAACGCGACGAGCCCGGCGCACCCCACGCCGATGTCGGACAGGTCGCCGCGACCGGTCAGAGCCGCCGACACGGCGTCGTTGAGATAGCGCAGAGGCATGATCAACGAGACCTTCTGCAGCCAGTCGGGCATGGCGTCCAGCGGGAAGAACGACCCGGACAGGAAGGCCATGGGCAGCATCAGGAAGTTGGCGATGCCGGCGACCGACTCCGGTGTGTCGGCGATGCTGCCGATGATCACCCCGAGCAGCAGGAAGGTGGTGATGCCGAGGACCATGACGGGAATCAGCAGGGGCCACCGGGACGCGGGCACCAGGTCGAACCCGGGAAGCATCGCCACCCCGACGAACAGCACCGACTGGACGAGCCCCACGCCCAGGGCGAGGACGTAGCGGGACCCGATGACGGAGGACAGCGGGGCGGGCGACATACGGATCATCCGGAGGATGTCGTCCGCGCGCCACTGCATCAGCGTGAACCCGATGCCGAAGACGGCGGCGTTGGCGACGCCCCAGGAGAGCACGCCGGCGGCGGTGTAGGAGAGGTAGGAGAAGCCGCTCTCCTCGACACTCCGGCCGCGGAAGACGAGCCCGAAGACGACGAGGAAGATCAGTGGGAAGGCGAAGGTGAAGAAGACGGTCGTCTTGTCCCGGACCTGGGCGCGGTAGCCCGCCGTGGTCAGCGCGGTGTAGGCGCTCATGCCTGCTGCTCCTGGTTGTTCGTGGTGAGGGGGGCCCGGGTCTGCCGGGCGGTGATCTCGAGGTAGACGTCCTCGAGGGTGGGGGTGCGGGTCTGGACACCGTCCAGACCGGTGAGGGGGTCGAGGGCGGCCAGCACCCGGCCGGTGGCGCGGGTCTCCAGGACGAGGTGTCCGCCCTGCACGGTGACGCCGTCCACGCCGGGAAGGGACGAGGCCTCGCGCTCGTCGATCCGGCCGAGCGGAACCAGCAGCCGGCTGGTGGCGCCGAAGGTGCCGATCAGGTGCTGCGGTTCGTCGGTGACGACGAGTCGGCCGGCCACCAGGATGCCCACGCGGTCGCAGAGCGCCTCCGCCTCGTCCAGGTGGTGTGTGGTGTACACGATGGTCCGGCCCTCCGCCTTGAGACCCCGCAGGACCTCCCACAGATCGCGTCGGCCCTCCGGGTCGAGCGCCGCGGTCGGCTCGTCGAGGAAGATCAGCTCGGGTCCGTGGACCAGCGCGGAGGCGATGGCGAGCCGCTGCCGCTGGCCGCCGGAGAGGTCGTCGACCCGGACGCCGTGCTGCCCGCCGAGGCCCACGGCGTCGAGGGTGGCGTCGACGGCCTCGCGCTCCGCGCCGAACAGCGCCGCGACGGTACGCAGGTGCTCGTGGACGGTCTGCCGCACGAAGAAGGCCGAGGACTGGGTCTGCACGCCCATGCGCGGCAGCAGAGCGGTGTTGCGCGGCCAGGGCGACTCGCCGAACACCGTGACCGAGCCGGAGTCGGCCTTGCGCAGCCCCTCCATGATCTCCACCAGGGTGGACTTCCCGGCCCCGTTGGGGCCGAGCAGCCCGAAGAACTCGCCGCGCCGGACGCCCAGGGAGACGCCGTCGACGGCCCGCCGGTCGCCGTAACTCTTGATCACGTCGCTGACCTTGACGGCGGGTTGGGCTCCGTGGTCTGGGGTGGGGGAGGTGGAGCTCATACGGGTACCTCATTCATGAGTTGCGTGATCTTTCGAGGTCGGGACCGTCATCGGAACAGCAGGAGAACGACGGCGGTGCAGGTGCCGGCCGCCGCGAGCAGCACCAGAGCGACCGCCGTGACGGCGTAGGACGTGTAGAGACGGCGGGCGCGCCGCGAGTAGGCGGTGACGGCGTCCCGCCCGCGCCGGCGCAGGGTCAGGTAGATCCGGGTCTCAGGGGCGAGGTTGGCGGTGCCCAGGGCGTGGCCGAGGATGCGGTACCCGTCCAGAGGCGGCAGCGGGACGAGGTTGCTCAGGGCCTGCGCGATACCGACGAAGAGCATCCCGGTGAGCGGCGGGCGGCTCGGGTCGGCCGGGTCCAGGAGCGCCCACCAGAGCCCGAAGGGCAGCAGGAGCACCAGGTTGACGTACGCGCCCGCGGCGGCGACCACCAGCTTCGCCCGCAGGCCGGGCAGGAACAGGTAGTTGTCGACCGTGCAGTACATCATCATGGCCGGGAACCGCCAGCGCAGCCCGATCTCGGTGACCACACCGCCGTAGTGCCGGGCGGCGATGCCGTGGGCGAGTTCGTGCAGACAGATGCTGAACCAGAGGAAGACCGCGAACGGGATCAGGACGAGGGGGCGGGTCAGCAGTTCCAGCGTGCCGTCGAGGAGCGCCGCCGGATCCGCGAACACTGCGACGATCATAGCCAATGCGGCGGCTACCAGCGGCAGTTGAGCCCAGGGGCGTAGCAGCGGGCGCAGCAGCCGGTGGAGGCTGCCGGTGGTCCTGTGCGCGTCGGCGACGGTCCGCCGGCTGCCCTTCCAGAAGGTGCCGGTGCGGGCCGGGGGCGGTTCGGGCGGTGCGGGATCCGGGGATCCGGCGAGCAGCCCGCGGGTGCCGAGCAGGCCGAGCAGCCGGGTCCACTGTTCCTCGGGGAGCCTGCGGCTGAACCGGGCCGCGTACTCGGACACGACGTCGTCGAGGTTCCGGGTTCCGTCGAGCCGGCTGATGACGAAGTGTTCCTTGGGGCCGACCTCGAACGCGGCGCCGCTGACCGGGTGCTTGATGAGGTGGACGGTGCGCGGGCCGCGCAGCAGGGGCGGACCGATCAGCACGCCCGGACGCAGCGCGGGCCGGTAGGCGCGGGCGGCGGCGGAACGGTCCGCGGTGGAACTGTCGGTGGCGGAACTGTCCGTGGCAGAACGGTCCGCGGCGGAACGGTCGGTGGCGGAATGGTCCGTGGCGCTCATGAGGCGTCCTGCCGTCCGCCGGCCGGCTCGCGCAGGACCCGGCCCAGAATGAAGGCCAGGTATGCCTCGTCCCGGATCGTCACATGCAGCCGGTTGTTGGTCATGTGCATATACGGCGACAGCAGGCGGGGCAGCACCGCCGGCACCTGGGTGACGGTCACCAGGGGAGCCGCGTCGGGATCCTCGGCGCGCTCCTGGCCGGCGTCCTCTCGCGCCGGACCGTCCCAGGCGGGGAAGGCGAGTTCACCGCGCTCGGTGAGGTCCACCACCTTCGCGCGCAGTTCCAGGCAGTGCTCGGCCCAGCGGCGGAGGAACGCCGGCAGCCGGGTCAGGTCGCCGCTCGCCACGGCCTGCCTGAGCTGTGCGAACCGGGCGCCGAGGGAGGGCGCCATGCGCTCGTAGGTCCGCTCGTACTCGGTGGACCCGATGAAGTTGGTACCGGGGAACAGCCGGTGCCAGAAGGCGTAGTAGGAGTCGAGGTAGTCCGCGAGCCGCTCCTCCTCGGGGAGGAAACAGCTCGCCATCACCATCATCAGCTGGGCGGAGGTCCCGAGCAGCACCGTCCGCAGGTGCAGGTTCATGCTCCGGTACGCCTCCAGGACCAGGTCGCTGGAGTGCCGGAAGTGCCATTCGGCGAGGGCGACACCGGCCGGTCCGCCGTACTTGGCGTACTCGGGGGCGTAGACCTCCTGGGAGAAGGAGTTGTTCGGCCGGAGGTTCATCCGGCCGTCCGCGCCCATGTACCTGGCCCGGTCCTCGCCCGGGAACTCGATGTCGAACAGGGCGTTGTAGAAGTCCTTGAGGAAGCCGGAGTCGACCTCGTAGAGCGCGGGCCGGGTCTTCAGGAAGCCGTTCACCGCCTCCTCGGCGCGGCGGCGCACCTCGGCTTCGGCACCGGGGCCGCTCGGGCGCAGGCGGAGCCTCACATGTGGCCCCTCCAGCCAGTAGTTGATGAAGAAGTAGCCGGACAGCAGGCCGTCCTCGGTGAGTTGGCCGACCAGCGGGCGCACGCAGTTGACCAGCAGCGGCTGGGGGTTGGCGGCGTAGAAGACGTGCAGGGCCAGCCAGGGCGACGGTTCGGCGTCCTCGGGAGCCGGACGGAAGCCCGCGGGTTCGGTCAGTTCGGGCATGACGGTGCGACCTCCGGTCTGGACTGCGGCAGTTGGCGGGTGGTGAAGGTCTCCACGGCGAGTTCGGCCACGTGCCGGCCGCGCCGGGAGGTGAGGTGGAGGCCGTCCTCGGCGGGGAGCATTTCCCGGAAGGTCACCCGGGTGCCCGGCTTGCGCTCCACCAGGGCGTCGAACGCGGCCAGGGACAGCGGGCTGTCGAAGTCGACGTAGACGGGCTTGGCCCCGATCGGGCCCTGGCCGGCGTGGGAGACGGTGGCGAAGCAGCGGTCGGGCAGACCGTGGGCGCGCTGCCAGCGCCGCCACTCCAGGTAGCCCTCCTCCTCCCCGGCTCCGGGGCGCCGGGCCGGCAGGACCCCCGCGTCCGCGGTCCAGCCGCGCCGGCTGACCACCACGTTCCCGTGCCGGACCCGGGGCCTGCGGGTGACCCCGCTCTCGGCCTCGCCCTCGGGGACCCCCGCCCACACGTCGAAGGGGGCCATGGTGCTGGGGGAGAGGAGGAGCAGGGTGCGCGGGATCTCGGGAAGCGCGATCGGCACGAGGTAGCCGAGGTAGACCGGCACGACCTCGCGGTCGAGGCGGCGGGAGCGGAGCACCAGGCGTCCCGACGGCTCGTCGTGTTCGACGTAGAGGTCGTCGAGGTGGATCCGGGCCTCCTCGGGCACGGAACTGGTCTCGCCCGGGCAGACGATCTGGTGGTCGGTCAGCCGTCCGTGCAGGTTCAGGTTGCTGCTGACCGGCCCTCCGGTGACCTCCGCGAACACGGCGCCGACCGGACTGCGGGCCGCCATCTCCTCGCGCAGCGCGTCGGAGAAGCCGGGTGCCGCCGTGTCCGCGGCCGGTGCGGTGCCGTCGTAGAGGTGGGTGAACCGGCTGAAGGGGAAGGCCATTCCGCCGTAGGACTTGTTGAGGACGACCTGTTGTCGGCCGCCGGGAGGCCGGGACAGCTGGAGATGGTGGCTCTGCGGTATGAAGTGGCTGGTGAGCGGCGCGAGTTCGGCGGCGGTCTCGGAGAGCAGCCCGTCCGGCAGTTCGATCTCCTCGGCCTCGTTCCCCCCGCCGTGCTGCCGCCACAGGGCGCGCATGCCCTCGTGGAAGTGGCGGCGGGCCCGGTCGAGGGCCTTCATCTCGCTCTGCCCGAGCCAGTTCTCCTCCGGCACGTAGGCGCCGTCCTCGTCGAAGGAGGCCCGCTTGGAGGTGAAGGACACGTACTGGTCGAAGAAGTCCTCGTGGAAGTCGTGGACCAGGCCGAGCAGGTCGTCGCAGCGTCCCCCGCGGCCGTAGCGGGCGATGAAGAAGCCCAGCAGGGTGACGCGCTGAGGCAGCGTCAGGTCGAAGAGCGGCAGGACGCCCTCGACGGCCCGCAGGGCCCGGCCGGTCTCCCCGCTCAGCACGGCGGGCCCGCAGACCAGGTCGTCGCCCGTGCTGACGTCCTCGTACACCAAGGTCTGCGGAAGGGCCCGCTCCGGCGCTCCCAGTTCCCTTTGGGCATCAAGGAGTTGACCGCGCAGGACGCTCAGCAGGGTGCGGCGTTCACCGACGTCGGCCCCGGGGTAGCGGGCGAGGCAGCCGGCCGGGCCGTCCAGCAGGTGGGCCAGCCGGTCGGCCCAGGCGACCCCGAGCGAGCGCAGGGCCTCCTGGTAGGAACGCAGCGGGTCGCGGCTGTGCACGTCCGTGCGGAGCACCGGCACCTGCACCATGCCGAGGTCCAGGAGGGCCGACGCGTACCGTTCGCACTCGTCGCGTCCGGCGTCGTGCTCGGTCTGGAGCCAGTCCACCAGGTCCCGGTGGCGTACCGGCGCCTCGTGGCCGCCGAACCACTCCAGGAGCCGTTCCAGGGTGCCGCTGCTGCGCAGGAAGAACAGCCGGTCGCGGACCGCGTCGAAGGTGACGGCGGCGCTGTCGTCGCCCGCGGTCATGACATGGCGTACGTAGCGGATGCGGTCGGCGTCGCGTCCCCAGCCCGGGGAGAGGACCACCGGCAGGTCCCGGCGGCGTCCGGGGTCGGCCGTGATCAGTTCGGTCAGCCGGGCCAGCACCACCACGTTGAGCCGTACGTGGCTCACCCAGTCCTCGCCGGTGCGCAGGGCGGCCCCGTCGTCCCTCGGGTCGCCCGCGAAGGTGCCGAGGCCGATGCCGGTGAAGGTGCTGAAGGGGCTGGTCTTGCAGGCCGTGCGGTACAGGTAGGTCAGCGCGGAACGCTCGATCTTGCGCAGGCGGTTGCCCGGCCGCGGGCTGGTGTCGCGCAGGTAGGCGTCCAGTCGGCCGTCGAGGGCGGGCGAGGCCAGCAGCAGGCCGAGGCGCAGCCGGTCGTCGGTCAGCACATCGCGCAACGCGCGGCGGCTTTCCTGGAGTTCGCCGGCGATCAGGTCCGCTCCGGTGGCCCGGAGCTCCTCGAGACGGGCACGGTCCCGCAACCACTGGGCGGTGCGCCGGCCGGTCTCCCCGTCCAGCTCCGTCACCAGGCGGACGGCGGCCTCGGAGTCGGCCGGCAGACGGTTGTTGAAGATCTGCCGCCGCAGGTTGAGCAGGCCGCGCCGCACTGCGGCGGCGCCCGGGTCCTCGTCGGGGCCGGTGGTCGACTTGACCAGGGTGTGCAGCAGATCGCTGAGGGCCGCTCCGGCGGCCGTCAGGCGTTCCTCCTCGGCCAGCACGGCGTCGGACCAGCGGCGGGTGCCGGGGCAGCGCAGGCCGTGCACGGTCTCGATGGGCAGGCCGGCCGCACGGAGCACGAAGCGCCTGCCGGGCTCCCAGCGGGTCCCGGGCTCCGCGGCGGCGCCCGTGCCGGTGTCCGTGGCGGTGTCCGTGCCGGTGTCCGAGGCGGCGCCCGTGTCGATGTCCGGGGCGGCGGACTCTATGGGTGTCATGGGAATCCTCTGCGGCGGTCAGGCGATCTCGTGGCGGAAGTCGGCGGGCTCGGGCCGTTCGTGACCGAGGGCCATGATGAGCAGCGGGGCCTCGTCACCCTCCGCCAGCCCGAGGCGCTCGACGAACGAGACGTTGTCGAAGCCCAGCGCCACACCGGCGCCGAGGCCCAGGGCGGAGGCCGCGAGGTAGAAGCTCTGCGCGACGGCTCCGGCGGTGCCGACGGCGAGCCGGTAGCCGCGGTCGCCGAGGGCGTCCAGCACGGCGGTGGTCCGCACGGTGGGCACCAGGACCGCGCCGGCCTGCTCCAGGTTGTAGTTGGCCAGGAAGTAGTTCTCCTGGAGGAACGATCCCTGCGGGCCGGGGGCGACCGGACGCAAGGCACCACGGTCGGGGTCGTACGCGTACGCCCCCTGCTCCACGCCTTCCACGTGGTTGACGAAGGCGTAGAGCCTGGCGAGCCGGATCTCGCCGGACGGATCGGTGTCGCCGGCCAGCCGGGTCCCGGCGCAGGCCGCCAGGACCGCCGAGAGGTGGCCGCTGCCGACCGGGCGCCGGGCGTCGAACCTGCCGAAGCTGGAGCGGCGCCCGCGCAGGGCCCGGCGGACGCCGGTGTCCGGGAAGGCCGGCTCGGGCAGGGCCACGCGGACGCCGTCCGCGTCGTCGGGAAGGGCCGCGGCGGCGGCCAGCGCGCCGGGGCCGGGCCGGTCGGCGGCGCCCTCCAGCGTCGCGGTGTGCATGCCACGCAGCGCGTCGAAGTCCAGCAGGGTGCGCGAGCGTTCGACGTCCCGGTGCCGGACGGCGGGCCGGTGGCGCGGATCCGTGCGCGGGGCGTCCTGGCCGGCGGCGGCGTCCCGGCGGGGCGCCGGCCCGTCCCAGTGCAGCGGCACGACGGCGAACACGGTCTCCTCCTCGCCCGCCACACCGAGCAGTTCGTTCAGCCGGGGTTCGTCGAACCAGAGCACGGGGGCGAGCCGCAGGCCCCGGGCGGCGGCCCAGATCCGCCAGGTCTGCACCAGGGTGCCGAGGTCGGTGGAGACCACATGGAACGAGAAGCTGTTGTACTTGAAGGAGTTCTGCCAGTACTTGACGCCGAGGACCAGGTACTGGTCGGTGTCGAGGGCCTCTTCGGGCGCGTCCGGGCCGAGCGCGTCGCGGACCCGGTCCGTGACGTCGCCCGCCAGCAGCCGCTGCAGGGCGTGCCGGTGGATGTCGTAGTAGTGGAGACCCGGGGTGAGGGGGCCCGAGGGGCCGGATGCCCAGTGGATGCTCACCGGGTACAGCCCGCCGCCGCCCGCGGTGCCGCGCGACCAGTTCGCGTGGGTGTAGAACGGCAGCCCGGCCAGGTCGGTGTTGGCCTGGATGCCGAGGCGGCGCCCGGTCAGCCCGTAGGAGTCCTTGAGCATCGCCGACAGCAGCGGGAGGCTGAACCCGGGCGAGCCGTCGGCGTCTTGGTCCTGGGCGCTGCCGGGCAGCAGGCCCGGCGCGATCGGGACGTCGGCGAGGTCCTCGGTGCCGGGCAGGGCGAACGCCTCGGCGTTCGGGTAGTACTTGCCCTTGCGCGGGCCGTCGGCCCAGTTCACGACATGGTCGGTGGGTTCCATCGGGACGCGGCCGCGGTGCAGGATGGCGTGCGCGTACTCATGGGCGTACCCCATGGGATCCCCCTTTCCTCGGTTCCTCGGTTCCTGGGTTTCCTGGGTTTTCTGGGCTTTCTGGGTTCTGCTCGGTTCTTCGGCGCACTCGCGCCGGGGGCTGACGGACGGACGGCCGGTCACGGGAACGGGTGCGGGCCGGGATTGAGATCGGTCACGGCGAGGTCGTCCGGCCGCAGGCCCGCCTCGCGCAGTGCGGTGCGCATCCGGGGCATGTGCCGGGCGCGCTGCCGCGTCCAGCCGAAGTCGAGCGGGAGCAGCCCGGGCACCAGCACCTTCACGGTGTGCAGACCGAGAGCGCGCTGCTCGGGCGTGGTCTGGTCGACGACGACCACGTCGAATCCGGCGGACGTCACGGCGTCCACCGCGGCGAGCAGATCGTCCCGTACGTCCGGACCGGAGCCGTCGGTGCGGGTCCAGCGCAGGTCGGCCACGCCCAGTGGGTCGGGGGGCGAGGCCGGGCGGAGCAGGAAGTCGGCGTGGCGGCCCATCTCCGGCACCGCGTAGACCAGCGGATGGTCGTGCAGGCTGGTGATCTTCTCGAAGTCCTCGGCCATGGCGCGGTACCCGGACTCGTTGCGCCGGAACCGCTGGAGGAGCTGCACCGAGTCGGTGGCGATCTCGCACAGGGCCGCGGCGAGAGCGGCCTCGGGGGCGAGGGCGGCTCCGGCCCCGAAGCACATCCGGGCGAGGCCGCCGTCGAACCGTTCGGCGACCGCGGTGACCACGGGGACCGGGAAGGTGATCCGGGTGTCGAAGAACCTGGCCCGGTACCCGTACATGGCCATCCGGTCCACCATGAACCGGGTACGCGGGTCGGCGCTGGTCGCCGGGTCTATCTCGGGCAGCGGCTGCGTCCCGTGCCAGGCGAGCAGGAAGGCGTCCCGTTCCAGGACCTCCATCAGGCCGCTGAGCACGGCCTCCTCCAGACTGCCCCCGGAGGCGCAGCCGTTGGAGCTCTCCTGGACGAACCGGTGCTCGATCCCGGGCTTGTGGTAGAAGGCGAGGATCTCCGGGACGGGGCGGGGGCGCGCGTCCCGCAGCGACCAGCCCCACACCCAGGGGATCGGACGGTCCGGGGTGAACGGCGGCACCCATGGGTTGGCCCGGTGGAAGCCGTCCGTGTACAGGCCGGTCTCGCGCGGGTCGACGGCGGTCGGCCCGAGATCGTCCAGGGAGGCGGTCAGGGTGAGGGCGCGGCCCCGGGCGCGCATCCCGGCGAAGCGTTCGAGGCCCTCCAGGACGCCGATCCGGGTACTGGCGTGATACGTGTCGGCGTGACCGCCCCAGAACGTCTCCCGCAGATAGTCGCCGGAGCGGCTGGAGAAGCAGCCCACGGTGGCCGAGGTGGTCGGCGAGGTGACGTCACACACCACCGACGGCCCGACGGCGCCCCAGTGGGGGTTGGCGAACGCGTCCACCTGGAGGCCGTACGCGTCCACCGGCCGGACCCTGCTGACGCCCGGCCGGTACTTGGGCGCGGGCCGCAGGACGAGAGCGGCCGACTCGGCGGTCACCGGCTCCGGTGTGCCGCAGCCGGGGCAGTCCGGCTCGGGCACCAGCGGATGGTGACGGACCGTCAGCTTCTCCAGGTCCACCAGCCATACGTCGGGGAACGGTCGCCGGGCGTCCCGGGGAGCGGCGCCGAGCCGGGCGATCAGCGCGGCGACGGCCTGCGCGGCGAACGGCACCCGGTAGGGCCAGTGGCCCGCCTCCCGGGTCCCGCCGCGCAACTCGATGCCCTCCCGCAGGCCGACGGAGCGCACCCCCTGCCAGCGGCGCCGCAGACACTCGCCGCAGCCGGCCCGCCCCTCGGCGGGCCAGGGACCGACCAGCACCTGCCGGCCGTACAGGTGCACCGGGAGCGTGCCGCGTGTGGCACTGGTGGGGGCGGCGAAGGCACTGGTGGGGGCGGCGAAGGCGTCCCGCACACCGAGCGCGGAGACCTCGATGACGGGAACCCGGCGGCCCGGCCCGGACGGCAGTTCGGTCAGGGCGTGGCGGAGTTCCTCCGCGAAGAGGCGGCACGCCTCTCGTCGCGGCTCCTCGGCCCCGTCGACGGTGGCCTCGACGAGGTCAACGGTCATCGCCGGCCGCCTTGGTGAGCAGGACCCGGACGGTGTGGATGCCGGCGGCGGGCAGGTCGGCCGCGTGCGTGGGCACGACGAGGGCGTCACGCCCGGCGGCGGCCAGGCGCTCCAGGACGTCCGTCCAGGTCACCGCGGGCCGGCCGGTGGCGTCCTCCTGTGCCGTGACCGGTATCAGGGCCGCGTCGAGGTCCGCCAGCAGCGGGTCACCGGTGTCGGGCGCGCCCAGCACTCCCTCCGCGGCGACCTGGACCGTGCCGAGCAGGTCGCGCAGGGCGTCGGTGGCCGCGGCCGCCCGGTCCAGGGCGGCGCCGGTGGCCCAGCGGCACGGCTGGTCGGGCTCCGTCGGACGGGTCCTGGCCAGCACGACGGACACCCCGGTGTGGTCCGCCTCCCCGAGGTCGAGGACTTCGACGTCCAGTTCCAGATGCCCGGCGGAACGCAGCAGGAAGGTCGTCTCGGGGTCGTCGGCGAACTCGGCCGGGGAGATCACCGTGGTGCGCCCGGTCCCTCGCACGGACCGCTGGAGCGCGTCGTGGGCGAGCGCGGACAGCAGGCCGGCCGCCGCGGCCTCCGGGAGGCCGTCGCCCGCGCCGGCTCCGGCGCGGGACGGCTCGAACCGACGGTCCTGGTTGTCCGGCCCGAAGGGCCGTACGGCGCCGGCCGGCACCAGTGTCCGTTCCTTGGTCAGCAGCGACGTGGCCGCCACCCAGGAGGCGACCGGATCGCCTCCGGCGCCGGTGGCCGTGGTCAGCGTGTCCGGGTCCACCTTCGGCAGCGTGTCCGGGTGGTCCGCGCGGGAAGTGCCGTTCGGGGCGGGGAAGGCGGGCACCACGTGTTCGGCGTAGACCTCGGCGGCGGCGTTGAGGGCCCGCAGGCGGGCGCCCGCGGTGTGATGGACGTCGAACGCGGCGACGGTGCGGGTTCCGGCCGCGCCCAGACCGATCTCCACGGCGCCGACCTTCAGCGGGGTCTGGGTGACCGGTTCGTCCGCGTACCGGGTGAAGACTCCGACGGACGGCCGGACCGCGAGCGAGCGGCGGTCGAGCTCGGCGAGTGGCCCCTCGGTCGCGCCGTCGTCCGGGGCGGTGGCGACGACCGGCTGGAAGGCGGGCCGCTCGGGGGCCGCGGTCAGGTCGACGGGCTCGGGACAGTCGGGCCGGATCGGGCAGAACGGGCAGCGTGGATGGGGCAGCAGCCGCTCCGCCAGGACGTCGAAGGAGGCCATGTCCTGGAGCAGAACCTGTCCCCGGGTCTCGGCCGGCAGTGCCTTGGTGACCAGCCGGAACACTTCGTAGCCGAGCAGGTTGCCGAGCATCGCGGCGAGCGGGCCGCGCGGCCCGGGTCCGGGAGCGCCCCCCAGCGCCAGGCCGCTCCAGAGGTCGGCCGCGACCGCCGCGTCCCCCGTCGCGCCGAGCCGCAGCGCCGCGCAGGCCACGCACCCGACGGAGTCCGGGGCGCCGACCGGTCCGACCACCGCCCGGTCACCGAAGGTCCAGGCGGGGAGCAGGAGGCGGCCGTCCGGAACGCCCCGGCCGAGCAGGGCGATCGCGGTCCGGAACGCGTCGCGACCGCAGGCGGCGACCACCACGTCGTACCCCTCGTACGCGTTCCAGCCGCCCGCCGCGCCGGGTCCGGCGTCGGGCAGCACCGCCACCTCGGCCGGGCTGCCCTGCGCGGTGAGCTCCGCCGCCTCGGCCCTGAGCGCGCCGAACTCGGCGGCGGTGGCGGGGTTTTCGGTCAGAGCGGCCTCCACGCCGACGAAGGCGCAGCCGTTGCGGATCAAGGAGACCGCGCACCAACGGGCGACCGGTCCGTCGCCGAGCACGGCGACGCGGGTGCCGCGGAACGCGGCGAATCTGCTCCCGGCGTCGTCGGCGTAGTGGTCGATGTAGGCGATCTGCTGCCCGAAGCGGGCGGCGACCGCCGGTTCCACCGACGCGCCCGGTCTCTCCTTGGCGGGGTCCGGAACGGGCCGGGCGAATCCGCGCGCGTAGAGCGCCTTGACCAGGCCGCCCACCATCGCTTTCTGCGGGTCCTTGAAGCCGGCGCAGATCTCCGCCACGGTCCGGCTCCCGTCCAGGTGCGGGACGAGGAGGGTGGCGAACCGGTAGGCGGACGGGGAGCTGAGCTGGAAACCACCGTCGGCGTTGTGGAAGATCACGCCGCCCGGCGTCTCGGTGAACAGCACGTCGCGGCGCACCCTGGGCCGGGTGCGCGCGGTCTCCTCGTACGGCGTCGTGGGCATGCGGGGATCGCACCTCCGGGTCGGGGCCTGTCGGCCGCTCTGGTCTGAACAGGTGGGAAAGGGCGGGGCGTTCGTGGTGTGGGCCGGCCGAGCCGAGCCGGGTTCCGCGCAGTGGCGCCGGGGCCGTCAGGTGGCTCCGGACGGAAGCGCGCGCCGGGCCGGGGAGCCGACGGCCTGCGGGATGTCGCCGGTCCGGGCGGCCCTGTGCAGCGCGTGGGCGCGGAACAGGGTGTTCATCCGGAGCGTCCCTGGCTGCGCCTCGTCGAGGAGCCCGGTGTCGAGGAGCCGTTCGAGCAGTTCCTCGGCGTGTGTCTCGGAGACGGAGAGTGCGGCGGCCGCGGCCGGTCCGGTGATCTGCCCGGTCAGTCGCGCCAGGCGCAGGTGCGCGTCGGCCAGCGGGGCGGGCAGCCGGTCCAGGGCCGCGTCGAGGGCCAGCGGCACGGACATCCGGGGGTCGTCGGGCAGGGCCAGCCGGGCGGGCAGGTCCCGCCGCAGCCACGCGGCGTAGTCCGCCAGGCGCAGCTTCGGCCGGGTCAGCAGCCGGGCCGCGACGATCCGCAGGGCCAGCGGGACATGTCCGCACGTGTCCGTGAGGGTTCGTGCGGCCGTGGCCTCGGCCGCCACCCGTTCATGACCCAGGACGGCGGTGAGGAGCGCGTGGGACTCCTGCGGCGACAGGGCACCCAGCTGAAGCACCGCCGGGCCGTGCGTGGCGACCAGGGCGGCCAGTCCCAGACGGCTGGTGACGACGACGGCGCCGCAGCCGCTCACGTCGAGCAGCCCGCGCGCCTGGTCCGGGTGCACGACATCGTCGAGTATCACCAGGCACGATCCGCGGGAAGCGCCGGCGGGGAGCAGGGAGCGCAGTTCGGCGGCCGCCTCGTCGGCGGGTCGTGGCGCACCGTCGGGTCCGGTCAGCCGAAGCAGCACGCCGCCCGCGGGGTACCGGTCCGCCACCAGCTGCGCGGCGTGCAGGGCCAGCGCGGTCTTGCCCATGCCGGGGCCCCCGGAGATCACCGCGATCACCGGGGCGGCATCCGCCCGCCCGTCACTTCGGCCGCCGCCGCTCAGATGGCTCACCAGGTGGGCGGTCTCACGGGTGCGCCCGGTGAAGCCGGGGACGTGGGGCAGTCGGGGTCCGGGCGGGTCGGCCGGACCCGGGGACACGCGGCCGCCGGCGGGCGGGACGGGTCCGGCCGAAGCGGTGCGCCCGTGCTGCGCCGCGGGGTCGTCGGCCGTGGCGTCGCCCGCCGCGGGTACCACGTGCGACGTCAGTGTGAGCGGCGTGGCCTCGAAGGCCGGGCCACGGGATTCGTCGCCGCGCAGGATGGCCAGTTCCAGGCTCTGCAGTTCCACGCCCGGGTCGACGCCGAGTTCGTCCCGCAGGTGCGTCCTGATCCGCCGGTACTCGGCCAGCGCCTCGATCTGCCGCCCCACCCGGTAGAGCGCCCGCATCAACTGGGCGGCGAATCCCTCGTGCTCGGGGTGGGTCCGGGTGGCCTCCCAGAGGTCCACCAGGACCTCGCGGCATCGTCCCCGGGCCAGTTGGATCTCGCAGACACGTTCCAGGACGCGCAGGCGTTCCTCGACCAGCCGGGGCACCTCGTCGCGGTGTATGAGTTCGGAGGGGACATTGGCGAGAAGCGGTCCCCGCCACAGACCGAGTGCCGTGCGCAGCAAGGGGAGTTCGGACTCTCCGGCCCCGGCCGCCCTGGACACCAGGCGGCGGAAGTGCAGCAGGTCCAGGGTGTCGCTGTCGGCCGGGAGGCGGTAGCCCCCGGCGACCGCGACCACCGACTGCTCCTCTATGTCGTACTTCGCGAAGAGGCGGCGCAGCCGCAGGACGCAACTCTGCAGGGCCGCTTTCGCCGTCGCCGGCTGCTCCTCCCCCCAGACGGCCTGCCGGAGACGATCCGTCGGGACCACCTCGCCGGGGCGGACCAGCAGCGCCGCCAGCAGCGACGTCGGTTTGGACGGCGGAAGAACGACCACGTCACGCCCGTCGGTGATGCTGAGCGGACCGAGCAACTGAAAACGCACCGAGTTCCCCCGTTGACCGTCGAACACCTGCCGGACCGGCTCACCACGGCGCCTTCAGGGAAGTGGTGTCCTGCCGCCATGGCCGCCCCTGCCGGGAGCGGTGGCTCACGCAGGACCCAGGTCTCCCCTCTGGTGCGGGCGGGACGGAGCACGTGTGAAGTCGCCTTCACGAAACGATTCGGCCTTGTGGCAGTGGTGAGTGTCTACTGGCGTAGACCGCGGGTCAAGAGGCGGTCAAGCAATGCTCAAGGGATGGATTTCAGCCACTGACTATTCGTCAACTTACTTTGGTGCCAGTGTAGTTACTGGTTACGGACCTGTCGGCGTCCCGTGCCGGACGGACGCTTCAGAGAAGGCAGGCGCGTTTGGTGTATGGCGTTCTCCAAACCTTGTCACGGCATTCACTCCCGCCCCGGCCGGCCCGGGGCCGGGGCGCGTGCCGCCGGGCGCCGGTGCGGCCGGTCCGCGGGCACGGCAAACGCCCGGTTCGCGACCGCCTCTTGACGAGAGACGGCGCGAACCGGGCGCTGCCGCACCGGACCTGGGCTCAGGCGGAGCAGGAGGTGGTGCTGCAGGTGGAGCTGGAGGTCGAGGTGGAGCTGGTGCTGGTGCAGCCGGCCAGCACGACCTCGCTGGCGTCCGAGTAGTCGGAGATCTCGAAGGTCTCGGCCTCGAGCTCGAGGATCTCGTCCGCGAGGGTGCTCAGGTCCTTGTTCATGGTGCCTCCCGATGAGTCGGGGCGGACCGCCGTGGCCGGCGGCCTCCGCCGTGTGGGGTACGGGACCATTCCAGCGGCCTCCGCTTACCGTTCGGCACGTCTTCCGCTGGCATCCCGCTGGCACGCGGCGCCAGCGGGCGACCGGGGGCGCGCGGAGGGATCGGCACGCCAGTCGAAACTCGCCGGATTCTCCCCGTATAGCCTGGGAGGATGCTCACTGAGGTCCACGCCACCCGCTACATAGCGCCGCTGCGGTCCGGTGGCTCCGTACCCGGAGTCGTCGAGGCCGACGACCTCGGCACGTACGTGGTGAAGTTCACCGGCTCCGCGCAGGGCCGCAAGGCGCTGGTCGCCGAGGTGATCGTGGGTGAGCTGGCGCGCGCCCTCGGACTGCGGTTCCCCGAGCTGGTCCTCGTGCACTTCGACCCCGCGCTCGCCGCGCACGAACCCCACCAGGAGGTGCGCGACCTGCTCGACGCGAGCCCGGGCGTGAACCTCGGCATGGACTTCCTGCCGGGCGCCGCGGACTTCACCCCCGAGGTTGCCGACCACTTTCCGGTGGACCCCGTGGAGGCGGGCCGGATCGTCTGGCTGGACGCGCTGACCGTGAACGTGGACCGCACCGTCCACAGCTCGAACCTGATGGTGTGGCCGACCTTCGGCACCGCGCCGCCGCGCCTGTGGCTCATCGACCACGGTGCGGCCCTGGTCTTCCACCACCGCTGGGACGCCTCGGAACCGGGGAAGGCCTACGACTTCCGCCACCACGCGCTGGGCCGGTACGCGCCGGACGTGCGGGCCGCCGACGCCGAACTGGCCCCCAGGGTGACCCGGGAGCTGCTGCGGTCCGTCCTCGCCGAGGTGCCGGACACCTGGCTCGCCGACGAGCCCGGCTTCGCCGGCCCGGACGAGGCCCGGCACGCCTACGTCGACTACCTCGCCGCCCGCGTCGAGGCCTCCCCGGCCTGGCTGCCCACCGACTTCCCCACCCGCGAGGAGCTGGCGGCGGAGGAGTCCCGGCGGGCCGCGCGGACCCGGGCGGGCCGACCGGACTGGCTCAAACGCGTCCCCGACCTGCACGGCAGACCGGCCGCGGCGCAGGACTGGTCCGTGCACCTGGGGTGACCGGCCGCGGCGCGGGGCTGGTTCGTGTGCCTGGGGTGACCGGCCGCGGCGCGGGGCTGGTTCGTGTGCCTGGGGTGACCGGCCGCGGCGCGGGGCTGGTTCGTGTGCCTGGGGTGACCGGCCGCGGCGCGGGGCTGGTCCGTGCACCTGGGGTGACCGGCCGCGGCGCGGGATTGGTCTGGGCGCCTGGGGTGACTGGTTGCGGCGCGGGATTGGTCTGGGCGCCTGGGGTGATCGGTCGCAGCACGGGATTGGTTCCTGCGCCTGGGATGCGCCGGGGCACACGGCGCGAAGTGGCCCCGGAGGGTTCCGGGGCCACTTCGCGCGGTGCGGTTGTCAGCCCTGGAGCTGCTCGTACGCCGGCAGGGTCAGGAAGTCGGCGTAGTCCTCGTCGAGGGAGACCTGGAGCAGCAGGTCGTGGGCCTGCTGCCAGTGACCGGCGGCGAAGGCCTCGTCGCCGATCTCCTTGCGGATGTTCTCCAGTTCCTCGGCGGCGACCTCGCGGGCCAGCTCCGGCGTGACCTTCTCGCCGTTCTCGAACTCCACGCCCGCGTTGATCCACTGCCAGATCTGCGAGCGGGAGATCTCCGCGGTGGCCGCGTCCTCCATCAGGTTGAAGATCGCGACCGCGCCCAGACCACGCAGCCAGGCCTCGATGTAACGGATGCCGACCTGGACGGCGTTGACCAGGCCCGCGTACGTCGGCTTGGCGTCGAGGGAGTCGACCGCGATCAGGTCGGCCGCCTCGACATGCACGTCCTCGCGCAGCCGGTCCTTCTGGTTCGGCTTGTCGCCGAGGACCTTGTCGAAGGACTCCAGGCAGATCGGCACCAGGTCGGGGTGGGCCACCCAGGAGCCGTCGAAGCCGTCGCCGGCCTCGCGGTCCTTGTCGGCGCGGACCTTCTCGAAGGCCACCTTGTTGACCTCGGCGTCCCGGCGGGAGGGGATGAACGCCGCCATGCCGCCGATCGCGTGCGCACCGCGCTTGTGGCAGGTGCGCACGAGGAGTTCGGTGTAGGCGCGCATGAACGGAGCCGTCATCGTGACCGCGTTGCGGTCCGGCAGGACGAACTTGGACCCGCCGTCACGGAAGTTCTTGACGATGGAGAACAGGTAGTCCCAGCGGCCCGCGTTCAGCCCGGCGGCGTGGTCGCGCAGTTCGTAGAGGATCTCCTCCATCTCGTACGCGGCCGTGATCGTCTCGATCAGGACGGTGGCGCGCACGGTGCCCTGCGGGACGCCGACGTAGTCCTGGGCGAAGACGAACACGTCGTTCCACAGCCGCGCCTCCAGGTGCGACTCCGTCTTCGGGAGGTAGAAGTACGGGCCCTTGCCGAGGTCGAGCAGGCGCTGGGCGTTGTGGAAGAAGTACAGGCCGAAGTCGACGAAGGCGCCCGGCACCTGGGTGCCGTCCGCGTCGACGAGGTGGCGCTCGTTCAGGTGCCAGCCGCGCGGGCGCATGACGACCGTGGCGAGCTCCTCGTTCGGGCGCAGCGCGTAGGACTTGCCGGAGCCGGGGTCCGTGAAGTCGATGTTCCGGGTGTAGGCGTCGATCAGGTTGAGCTGGCCGAGGACCACGTTCTCCCAGGTGGGGGCGGAGGCGTCCTCGAAGTCGGCGAGCCAGACCTTCGCACCCGAGTTGAGCGCGTTGATGGTCATCTTGCGGTCGGTGGGACCGGTGATCTCGACCCGGCGGTCGTTCAGGGCCGCGGGAGCCGGGGCCACCTTCCAGGAGTCGTCCGCGCGGATCGCGGCCGTCTCCGGGAGGAAGTCGAGCGTGGAGGTGCGGGCGATCTCGGCGCGGCGCCGCGCCCGGCGGGCGAGGAGTTCGTCGCGGCGCGGCGTGAACCGCCGGTGCAGCTCGGCCACGAAGGCGAGCGCCGGGTCGGAGAGGACCTCGTCCTGCCGGGGCAGGGGCTCGGCGTCGACGATGGCCAGCGGGGACGGCGCTGGTGCGGACATGAGCTGTCACTTCCTTCGGGGGAGCTTCTTCAGCGAACCACGTTCAGTGCCACCATGCCGTGGCACGGGGTGCCAATGGCTATGAATACGGCATTTCGCACCCGAGGAGCGGTCGAGTGCTTCTGAAATGTGGATAGTAGTTTCCTCATGGTGGAAGTTCAATGGTGTGTTGACGTCGAGATTCTTCGAATCGAGTGAAGGTGGCGCTCGGTGCCACCCCGCTCACTCAAGGTGGCCCAGGTCGGCCTGGGTGTCGATGTCGTACGCCCGTGCCACGTCCCCGCACTCGACGAGGGTGATCGATCTCTCGTGCGCCCTCAGGTAGGCGCGTGCTCCCCGGTCGCCGGTCGCACTCTCCGCGACGCCGCCCCAGTGGGCCGCCCCGAGCAGCACCGGATGGCCGCGCACGCCGTCGTACGCGGCCGAGACCAGCGAGCCCTCGTCCCGGTACGCGGCCCGCACCCGGCCCACCGCCTCGGCGCTCACGCCGGGCTGGTCCACGAGCAGGACCAGGACCGCGCGGGCCTCCGTACCGGTGAGGGAGTCCAGCCCGGCCCGCAGCGAGGAGCCCATGCCCTGCTCCCAGCGCGGGTTCTCCACGAGCACGCAGCCGGCCAGTGCCGCGCGCCGCCGCACCTCGGCCGACCGCGCGCCCAGGACGACGTGGACGCGTTCGCATCCGGCCGCGCGCAGGGTCCCGACTGCGTGCTCCACCAGCGGCCGGCCCCGGTGTGCGAGCAGCGCCTTGGGCCGCCCGCCGAGCCGCCGCCCGCCGCCGGCCGCCAGCACCAGTCCCGCGATCTCGTCCTCTGTGCGTGTCATGGGTCCTGCATACCGCGGACCGTCCCCGGTCGAGCCGGTGTGCGGGGGCTGAATTTCGGTCCCCGCGGTGGCGCACCGCGGTCCTGGTGGCGTTTACTGATCGGCGTCCCCCGGCGCCCGACCTGCTTGACAGGGATGTCCGACGGGACCACGGAGGGGACGGCGCACGACGGCGTGCGAGGGGGAGGGGCTGTGTTGCGGAGCTTGGACCGGCGGCCGGCGACCGGCGGCAAAGAGGATCCCAGGGTGACGGAGCTGCGGACCGCCGTGGCCCGGCTGCGCCGTGAACTCGCCGCGCATCCGGCGGAGTTCCCCGACCGTGCCATCGCCGAGGACGAACTGGCCGCCCTCGCCGCGATGGCCGCCCACGGCACTCCCGAGATCCCGCGGCTGCGCCGCTCCCTGCTGCTGATCGCCGGATCCATCGGCTCGGTCAGCGCCCTGGCGCACGGACTGTCCCAGGTGCGCACCGCGGTCGACCTGTTCGCGGAGCCGCCGCGCGGTTGACGGACCCGTCAGTCCCGGTCGGCGTCCGTGCCCAAAGGCCCGGTGTCCGCGCCGGCGGGCCCGTCCGTGTCCGTGCCCGTCAGGGTCTCAGACGCCGGATGAGGCCCTGCCCGGTCGCCGCCGCCACCGCCGCGGTACGCGACTCGACGCCCAACTTGGCGTAGATGTGCACCAGATGGGACTTCACCGTGGCCTGGCTCAGGAACAGGCGCTTGCTGATCTGAAGGTTGGACAGGCCGTCGCGGACCAGTTCCAGCACCTCCAGCTCGCGGCGGCTGAGCGCGGCCGCGGGCGTGCGCATGCGGTCCATCAGACGGTGGGCGACCGCGGGCGCGAGGGCGGAGCGGCCGGAGGCCGCGGTGCGCACCGCGGCGGCCAGCTCCTGCGGCGGCGCGTCCTTCAGGAGGTAGCCCGCCGCACCGGCCTCCACCGCGGCGAGGATGTCTGCGTCGGTGTCGTACGTGGTCAGCACCAGGACGCGCGGGGCGCCGGGTCGGGAGGTGATCGCCGCCGTCGCCTCCGCACCGTGCGCGCCGCCCGTGCCGAACTGCAGGTCCATCAGCACCACGTCCACACCGCCCGCCGCGGCCAGCTCCACGGCACGCTCCGCCGTCGGCGCCTCCCCGGCGATCTCGAAGTCGGGCTCGGCGGACAGCACCGCCTTCAGGCCCGCACGGACCACGGGATGGTCGTCCGCCAGCAGCAGCCGGATCGTCATGCGCCGCCCCCGGAGACCGGGTACGGCAGCGTGACCGCCACCGCGGTGCCCTGGCCGGGCGCCGACTCCACGGCGAACGTCCCGCCCAGCGCCTCGGCCCGCGAGCGCATCGCGGGCAGCCCGAAACCGCCGTCCGCCGCCCGGCGGGGCCGTGCGGCGGTGTGCCCGGCGTCGGGGTCGAAACCGGCGCCGTCGTCGACGACGTCCAACGCCACCGCCGTGTCCATGAAGCTCAGGGTGATCTCCGCGCGGTGGGCGCGGGAGTGCCGCAGGGTGTTGCCGAGCGCCGACTGGGCGATCCTGAGCAGCGCCACCTCGTAGGGGGTGGGCAGCTCGGCCGGAGTGCCGCTCACCGTGAAGCGGACCTTGGGCGGGGCGGCAACGCCCGAGCACAGCCGTTCCAGGGCTCCGGCCAGCGAGCCGCGTTCCAGGTCGGGCGGGGTGAGCGCGTGCACGAAGCGGCGGGCCTCGGCGAGGTTGTCCTGCGCGGTCGCGCGGGCTTGCTCGATGTGCGCGGCGGCCGGGGAGCCGTCGGGCAGCGCACGCTGGGCGGCACGCAGCAGCAGCTGGATGCTGGACAGGCCCTGGGCGAGCGTGTCGTGGATCTCCCGGGCCAGCCGCTCCCGCTCCGCGAGCGTGCCGGCGGTGCGCTCGGCGTCGGCCAGCTCGGCGCGGGTGGCCACCAGCTCCTCGATCAGCTCACGGCGCCGCTCGCTCTCCCGGTACAGGGCCTCGTAGCCGAGGACCGTGGCGGCGGCCACCGCCGCGCCGAGCAGCGGGCCGATGAAGGCGCCGGCGGTGAGCCGCTCCCCGTGCCCGATGAAACCGGCGATGGCCGCGCCCGCGGTCGCCCCGACCGCGGGCAGGCTCCAGCGCACCGGCAGCAGGTGCAGCTGGAGGAAGTACAGCGGGAAGGCCGCCCACAGGGCGTCGGGGGAGAGCGCGAGCAGCACCAGCCAGGCCGCGCAGAGCGCCGCCAGCCACACCGCGGCCGCGCGCTGGGAGCGGTGGGTGGCCGGGCTCAGCACCCCCCAGGCGAACACCGCGCCCGTTCCCAGCGCCGCTACCACGGTGGCCGGGCCGTGCGCGCGGGCCGCGGCGAGCGCCAGCAGGCCTGCGAACAGCGCGTACAGGCACAGGCGCAGGGTGACGACGACGGGGGAGTGGGTGCGGACATCCATGACGGGTCCAGGGTAGACGGGCCGGGCGGGGCGCCGGTCAACCGAAAGTTCGAAAGACGGGTGCCTCCTTCGATCCGCGGCAGCCGTACCCCGGCGCGATGCCCGGCGGGGGCGGCGCCGCGCAGGGTGGAGGACATGTTCGTCGCATGGAGAGACCTGCGGTTCGCCAAGGGGCGGTTCGCCCTGATGGGAGCCGTGGTCACACTGATCACCCTGCTCGTGGGGCTGCTGTCCGGGCTCACCGCCGGGCTCGCCGAGGAGAACGTCTCGGCGGTGAAGGGCCTGCCCGCCGACCACCTCGCCTTCGCCGCGCCACCCGGCGGCCGGCCGGTGTCGTTCACCGGTTCCTCGCTGCCGCCGGAGGCCGTCCGGCAGTGGGCGGAGCGCGTCCCGTACGCGGAGCCGGTCGCGATCCGCACG
This sequence comes from Streptomyces sp. NPDC001231, assembly GCF_042896885.1. NCBI lineage: Bacteria > Bacillati > Actinomycetota > Actinomycetes > Kitasatosporales > Streptomycetaceae > Streptomyces > Streptomyces sp. NPDC001231. The sequence goes on along the minus strand of NZ_JBIAXS010000023.1, from coordinate 117,923 downwards.
CTCGACGCGGCCGCGGGGAGCCGTACGGCGGCAGTGTCCGTGTTCGCCGTACGCCCGGCGGCCGGCATCGCACCGGACGGCGTGGCGCCCGGGCGGGCCGTGCTCTCCGCCAAGGCGGCGTCCGCACTCGGCGTCGCCGCCGGGGACCGGGTCCGTCTCGGCTCCGCCACCTGGACCGTGGCGGCCGTGACGGGCGGTGCCTCCTACAGCCACACGCCCGTGGTGTGGACGGCGTGGGACGGCGGCCGGGCGACCGTGATCGCGCTGCGCACGCGGGGCGCCGACGTCCCGGCCGGGGACCGGACCGCCGGCACGAAGACCCTCGCCAAGGACGACGCACTGACCGCGATCGGCTCCTACCAGGCCGAGAACGGCTCGCTGCAACTGATGCGCGGCTTCCTGTTCGCCATCTCCGCGCTGGTCGTCGGGGCGTTCTTCACGGTGTGGACGATCCAGCGGTCCCCCGACATCGCCGTCCTCAAGGCACTCGGGGCCTCCACCAGCCACCTGCTGCGCGACGCGCTGGGACAGGCCGCGGTGCTGCTCGCCGCCGGGACGCTGCTCGGCACCGGGCTCGCGGCCCTGACCGGTGCCCTGGTACGGGGCGGCGCGATTCCCTTCGTGCTCGACCTGCCGACCGTCCTGCTGCCCGCCGCGGTGATGGCCGTCCTGGGCGTGCTGGGCGCCGGCCTCTCCGTCCGGCGGATCACCGCCGTCGACCCGCTGACCGCGCTGGGAGGCGTGCGATGAGCCTGCTCCTCGACGACATCACCCTGACCTACCCCGACGGCGACGGCAGGCTCACCGCCCTGGACCGGGTACGCCTGGAGGTGCCCGCGGGCACGGTCACGGCGGTGGCCGGGCCGTCCGGCTCGGGCAAGTCCAGCCTGCTCGCGGTCGCCGCCACGCTGATCACGCCGGACAGCGGACGCGTATGCGTGGACGGTACGCCGACCGGGGAGCTGAGCGCCGCGGAGCGGGCGGTACTGCGCCGCCGCAGCATCGGGATCGTGTTCCAGCAGCCCAACCTGCTGCCGTCGCTGACGGCGGCGGAGCAGCTCGAGGTGATGGCCCGCCTGGACGGCCGCCGGGCGGCGGCGGGCCGGGTCCGCGAACTCCTGGCCGCCGTGGGCCTCGCCGACCGGGCACACCGGCGCCCGCACCAGCTCTCCGGCGGTCAGCGCCAGCGCGTCAACATCGCCCGTGCGCTGATGAACGACCCCTCCGTCCTCCTGGTCGACGAGCCCACCAGCGCCCTCGACCACGAACGCGGCGCGGCCGTCCTCGACCTGCTGACCAGCCTCACCCGTGCCCGCGGCACGGCGACCGTCCTCGTCACCCACGACCGCACCCACCTGGACGCGGCCGACGCGGTGCGGGAGATGAGAGACGGACGGCTGGCCCCTCCAGTCACCGAACGCCTCGGTGATGCGGGACACCGGCCGGGCTGACGAGGAAGGGCCTGAGAGCGGCGGCCGGCCGGTGGGGCGGGAACCGGGGTGGTCGGGGTGGGGCCGGTTGGCCGGGGAGGTGAGTGTCGGCCCCGGCCGGGGGCAGGAGCCGGCCGGCCGGGGCCCAGCCCCTCGGGCCGCCCGGCCGGCGGTCCGTCACCGCGTGCGCGTCCCGGCCCGCGGGCGGCCACGACCGTCGGCGGGCGGGATCCGCCGACCGGAAGCCGGCGGGCCGGGAATCAGGCCGCCGGGCCCGAGCTGGCGAGGGCCTTGGACAGGTCTCGCGCCACCTGCTGGAGGACCGGGACGATCCGTTCCGTCGCCGTGTCCGTGACCCGGCCCGCCGGGCCGGAGATGGAGATCGCCGCGGCGGTGGGGCTGTCGGGGACGGTGACCGCGAGGCAGCGGACCCCGATCTCCTGCTCGTTGTCGTCGACCGCGTAGCCGAGCCGGCGGACGTCCTTCAGGGCCGCCAGGAAGCCGTCCGGGGTGGTTATCGTCTTGTCCGTGGCGGCCGGCATGCCGGTACGGGCCAGCAGCGCGCGCACCTCGTTGTCGGACGTGTGCGCGAGCAGGGCCTTGCCGACGCCCGTGGAGTGCGGCAGCACCCTGCGGCCCACCTCGGTGAACATCCGCATGGAGTGCTTGGACGGCACCTGCGCCACGTAGACGATCTCGTCCCCGTCCAGCAGTGCCATGTTCGCGGTCTCGCCGGTCTCCTCCACCAGCCGTGCCAGGTACGGCCGCGCCCATGTGCCGAGCAGCCGCGAGGCGGACTCGCCGAGGCGGATGAGGCGGGGACCGAGCGAGTACCGCCGGTTCGGCTGCTGCCGCACATAGCCGCAGGCGACCAGGGTCCGCATCAGCCGGTGGATGGTGGGCAGCGGCAGACCGCTCGCGGCGGAGAGCTCGCTCAGACCCACCTCGCCCCCGGCGTCCGCCATCCGCTCGAGCAGGTCGAAGGCACGCTCGAGGGACTGGACCCCACCGGTGGCGGCGGGGCCGGCGGAGGCGGAGGACTTGCGCTCGTCTGACGGCGGCACGTCGCATTCCTTTCTGCGGGTGTGGCCGCATGCTACCGGCCTGGTCGGATGCCTACCGAGGGCCGTCACGAGACGTTCCTACCGATCAGCAAGGATTTGTCCATATGCTCGTCTGCATTGCGGTCGGGCCCTTGACGGTGCTCTCGGCGAAAACTACGTTCTGGCCACCGGAAGTTTACTTCCGTTCTGTGGAAAACACCGAACGTTCCCCCACTTTCCCTCCCGGGAGCCCCCTATGCCTCCTGCTGTGGATGACCGATCGTCCGTGGATGCCGGCAACACAGGCAACACAGCCAGTTCCGGCCTGTACACGTACGATCTCGCCCCCACGAAGAAAGAAGGGCGCCGCTGGGGCGCCTACAACGTCTTCACGCTCTGGGCCAACGATGTGCACAGCCTCGGAAACTACGCCTTCGCGATCGGTCTGTTCGCGCTCGGCCTGAACGTGTGGGGCATCCTGGCCGCCTTCGCGCTCGCCTCCGTCCTGCTCTTCCTGCTGCTCACGCTGTCCGGCTTCATGGGACACAAGACGGGCGTGCCGTTCCCCGTCATGAGCCGCATCGCCTTCGGCATCAAGGGCGCGAAGATACCGGCCGGCGTCCGCGGCGCCGTCGCCATCGCCTGGTTCGGCATCCAGACCTACCTCGCCTCCGCCGTCCTGAGCGCGCTGCTGGTGGCCCTGTTCCCCGGCCTGAGCCGACTCCAGGCGCATTCCGTGCTCGGCCAGACCCTGCTCGGCTGGCTCACCTTCATGGCCCTCTGGGTGCTCCAGGTGCTCATCGTGAGCTACGGCATGCAGATGATCCGGCGCTACATGGCCTTCGCCGCGCCCACCACGCTGATCACCATGTCCGCCCTGGCCGCCTGGATGTTCTTCCGGGCCGGTGGATCGATCTCCCTGTCCGACGGCGCCGCGCTCACCGGCGGCGCGATGTGGCTGCACATCTTCCAGGGCGCCGCCCTGTGGGTGGTGATCTACGGCACCTTCGTACTGAACTTCTGCGACTTCACCCGGTCGGCCAGGAGCCGCGCCTCGATCGTCCGAGGCAACGTGATCGGCATCCCGGTGAACATGCTCTTCTTCGCCGTCATCGTGGCGGTGCTCAGCGGCGCGCAGTTCAAGCTCGACGGGCAGATCATCACCAGCCCTACGGATATCGTCCGCACCATCCCGAACATGATCCTGCTGGCCGCGGCCTCGCTCGCCCTCATCGCCCTGACCGTCGCGGTGAACCTGCTGGCCAACTTCGTGGCGCCGATCTACGCGCTGGTCAACCTGTTCCCGCAGCGGCTGAACTTCCGCCGCGCCGGCCTGGTGAGCGCGATCGCCGGCCTGGTGATCACGCCGTGGAACCTCTACAACAACCCGATCGCGGTGGAGTACTTCCTCGGCGGACTCGGCGCCCTGCTCGGGCCCCTCTTCGGCGTGATCATGGCGGACTACTGGCTGCTGCGCAGGGCCCGGGTCAACGTGCCCGACCTCTACACCGAGGACGCGCAGGGCGAGTACCACTACCGCCGCGGCTACAACCCGCGGGCCGTGTGGGCCTTCGTGCCGTCCGCGGCCATCGCCGTCGTCCTCGCCCTGGTGCCCCTCTTCCATGCCGTGGCCGGCTTCTCCTGGTTCGTCGGCGCCATCCTCGGGGCCGTCTTCTACTCGGTCATCGCCGACCGCAACGTCCTGATCCGGGACGTGGACGGCGAGGCCATCGCGGTCGCCGCCGAATAAGCCGCGAACCAGCCGCGGATCAGTCGCGAACCAGCCGCGGATCAGCCCCGAACGAGCCGTCCAGCAGAACCACCCGGAAAGCGAACCATGCGCATCCTCGTCGTGAACGTCAACACCACGCAGTCCATCACCGACTCGATCGGTGAGCAGGCGGCGGCTGCGGCGTCCCCCGGCACCGAGATCGTCCCGCTGACCCCGTCCTTCGGAGCGGAGTCCGTGGAGGGCAACTACGAGAGCTACCTCGCCGCCATCGCCGTGATGGAGGCCGTCCGCGCCCACCCCGAGCCCTTCGACGCCGTGATCCAGGCCGGATACGGCGAGCACGGCCGCGAGGGCCTTCAGGAACTGCTCGACGTACCCGTCGTCGACATCACCGAGGCCGCCGCGAGCACCGCCCAGTTCCTCGGCCGCTCCTACTCCGTCGTCACCAGCCTGGACCGCACGGTCCCGCTGATCGAGGAGCGCCTCCACATCGCCGGGCTGAGCGCCCGGTGCGCCTCCGTGCGCGCCAGCGGGCTCGCCGTGCTGGATCTGGAACGGGACGAGAAGGCCGCTGTCGCCGCGATCGCCGAACAGGCCGCCCGCGCGGTGGAGGAGGACCGGGCGGAGGTGATCTGCCTCGGCTGCGGGGGCATGTCCGGACTCACCGAGCGCGTCGCCGAACGCACCGGGGTCCCGGTCGTCGACGGCGTGACCGCCGCCGTGACGATCGCCGAATCCCTCGTCCGGCTCGGCCTGTCCACCTCCAAGGTGCGCACATACGCGCCGCCGCGGCCCAAGAGGATGGTCAACTGGCCCCCGCGCACGCGTTGACGCAGGTCGCGAGACACCCGCGCAGGCCGCCGCGACGAGGCCCGCTCCGCCAAGAAGGTCTTGACTCATGAGGTTTGGCCATGAAGACTCCGTCTACAGGAAACTCATTTCCGCTCTCCGGAATATTGCTTGCTTCGCGGGTGAGCGACAGTGAATAGAGGAACAGCACCAGAGGAGGGGCGTCCGTTGCCCGACGTACAGCTCGTACTGCGCTCCACACGCGTCGTCACCCCCGAGGGCGTGCGCCCCGCGTCCGTCACCGTCGCCGACGGCCGGATCGTGGCCGTACTGCCGCACGACGCCGAGGTCCCTGCGGGAGCGTGGCTGGAAGACGTCGGTGACGACGCTCTGCTGCCCGGCCTGGTCGACACCCATGTCCATGTGAACGACCCCGGGCGCAGCGACTGGGAGGGCTTCTGGACGGCCACCCGGGCGGCGGCAGCCGGAGGCATCACCACTCTCGTCGACATGCCCCTCAACTCGCTGCCGCCGACGACCACCGTCGACAACCTGCGCGTCAAGCAGGAGGTGGCCCGCAGCAAGGCCCACATCGACGTCGGGTTCTGGGGCGGCGCGCTCCCGGACAACGTCAAGGACCTGCGGCCCCTGCACGACGCGGGCGTCTTCGGCTTCAAGTGCTTCCTGTCCCCGTCCGGGGTCGACGAGTTCCCGGAGCTGAACCACGACCAGCTGACCGCCTCCATGGCGGAGATCGCGGGCTTCGGCGGACTGCTCATCGTGCACGCGGAGGACCCGCACGAACTCGGGCTCGCCCCCCAGCTGAGCGGCCCGAAGTACACCGACTTCCTGCAGACCCGCCCTCAGGTCTCCGAGGACAGCGCCATCGACGGGCTCATCGCCCTGGCCCGCCGGCTCGGCGCGCGGGTCCACATCCTGCACCTGTCCTCCTCCGGCGCGCTGCCGCTGATCGCCGCCGCCAAGCGCGAGGGCGTCCCCCTCAGCGTCGAGACCTGCCCGCACTACCTCACCCTCACCGCCGAGGAAGTGCCCGACGGGGCCAGCGAGTTCAAGTGCTGCCCGCCGATCCGCGAGGCCGCCAACCAGGACCTGCTGTGGGCCGCACTCGCCGACGGCACCATCGACTGCGTCGTCACCGACCACTCGCCGTCCACCGTGGACCTCAAGACGTCCGACTTCGCCACCGCCTGGGGCGGCATATCCTCGCTCCAGCTGAGCCTGTCGGCCATCTGGACCGAGGCGGCCCGGCGCGGCCACGGCATCGAGGACGTGGTCCGGTGGATGTCCGAACGCACCGCGAACCTCGCCGGTCTGGACCGCAAGGGCGCCATCGCGCCCGGCCGGGACGCCGACTTCGCGGTCCTGGCCACCGACGAGACCTTCACCGTCGACCCCGCCGCGCTCCAGCACCGCAACCGCATCACCGCGTACGCGGGCAAGACCCTGCGCGGTGTCGTGAAATCCACCTGGCTGCGCGGCGAGCGCATCTACGCCCCCGCGCTCGACGACCACTTCACCGAACCCACCGGCCGACTCCTGGAAAGGACGAACTGATCACCGTGACGGCGACCCTGAGCTTCACCGGCGACGCGAACCCCTACGGCGGCGGCGACCCGTACGCCGACTTCCGCACGGCCGACTTCCCCTTCACCCGGCACGCCAACCTGGCCGACCGCCGGCTCGGCGCGGGTGTCATCGCCGCCAACGACGAGTTCTTCGCCCAGCGCGAGAACCTGCTGGTGCCCGAGCGGGCCGAGTTCGACCCCGAGGACTTCGGGCACAAGGGCAAGGTCATGGACGGCTGGGAGACCCGTCGCCGGCGCGGCGTCTCGGCCGAGCACCCCTGGCCGACCGAGGACGACCACGACTGGGCGCTGATCCGGCTCGGCGCGCCCGGCGTCGTCCGCGGCATCGTCGTGGACACCGCCCACTTCCGCGGCAACTACCCGCAGGCGGTCTCCGTCGAGGGCACCTCGGTCGACGGCGCCCCCACACCCGAGGAACTCCTCGCCGACGACGTCAAGTGGACGACCCTCGTCCCGCGCACCGCGGTCGGCGGCCACGCGGCCAACGGCTTCGAGGTGAACGCCGAGCAGCGCTTCACGCACCTGCGTCTCAAGCAGCATCCCGACGGCGGCATCGCGCGCCTGCGGGTGTACGGCGAGGTCGTGCCCGACCCCGCGTGGCTGGCCGCGCTCGGCACCTTCGACGTGGTGGCGCTGGAGAACGGCGGCAGTGTCGTGGACGCCTCCAACCTCTTCTACTCGCCGGCCACCAACACCATCCAGCCGGGCCGTTCCCGCAAGATGGACGACGGCTGGGAGACCCGCCGCCGCCGCGACCAGGGCAACGACTGGATCAGTTACCGCCTCGCCGGGCACACCGAGATCCGCGCCCTGGAGGTCGACACCGCCTACCTCAAGGGCAACAGTGCCGGCTGGGCGTCGGTCTCCGTCAAGGACGGGGAGGACGGCGAGTGGACGGAGATCCTGCCGCGCACCCGTCTCCAGCCCGACACCAACCACCGCTTCGTGCTGCCCGCGGCGGCCGTCGGTACGCACGCGCGCGTGGACATCTTCCCGGACGGAGGCATCTCCCGGCTCCGCCTGTTCGGCGCGCTGACCGAGCAGGGCGCGGCCGCACTGGCGGCCCGCCACCAGGAACTGGGCGGCTGAGACCCGTCCGTACCCGCGGGGCGGCCGGCCGCACGGACCGGGTCCGAACCGGTGACGAGGGCTTCGGCCGGTTCATGGCCGAGGTCTTCGACCGCGCCGGCGCCTTCCTCCTCGGCCGCCGCACCTACCGCCCCCGGTACGGTTCCTACCTGGATTAACTCCCTGCGAATTCATCGAACTTGACGGTAAATTCCTCGGACTTGTCATTGACATGCCAGTGTCTACGCGCGTCATGATGAGCGCATGAGATTCCCCCCACGCACCACCCGCATCGGCGCCGCCGGCGCCCTCCTGTCCGCCCTCCTGGTCGGTGGCACCGTCGCCGCCGCCCCGGCCGACGCCGCCGCGACCGCGGTCGGCAGCATCTGCTACAGCGCGCTGCCCTCCCAGGCGTACGACACACTCCGTCTGATCGACAAGGGCGGTCCCTACCCGTACTCCCAGGACGGCTCCGTCTTCCAGAACCGCGAGGGCGTCCTGCCCAAGCAGTCGACCGGGTACTACCACGAGTACACGGTCGTCACCCCGGGCTCCCCCGACCGTGGGGCCCGACGCATAGTCACCGGCCAGAAGACCCGGGAGGACTACTACACCGCGGACCACTACGTCACGTTCAAGCTCGTCAACTTCGGCTGCTGACAGACGCGTCCATCGCACGTCCCTCGCCTCGCGGACCCTCCACGCACACCGGCCGCGGGGTGAGCCGCTGCCCGGCCCCGGCCTCGGACGGCGCCGGGCAGCGGGTGCCGCTTCGAGGCGGCCCGGGTCAGGGCCGCGGAGCGCTCAGCGCCCACAGCGCGATGAGGAGGGTGGCCCCGCACAGCGCCATGCCCACGGCCGCCACCGCGGTTCCGCCGATGAGGAGCGCCCCCGCCAGGGCGCCCACGACGAGTCCCACGGCGGCCGCCCGGGCACCCGGCCACCACCAGGGCCTCGCGGAGAGGGTCGCGGCGTCGACCGGGATGAAGGAGTCCTCCAGGGTCACACGGACCGCCGTGTACTCGTCGAGGAACACGCGGCGCGGCGCACGGTGCCGCCGGCGCCCCAAAGGCACCAGGCGGGTGCCGTCCGGCAGTTGGGCCACCACGGCGCCGCGCGAGCCCGCCCGGTGACGGGCGCTCACCTCGACCGGGCCGTGCAGCTCGTCGAGGGCGGGATGCCACATGATCCGCTGCCAGGCGACCGGCCGGTCACGCACGCCCGTCTCGGCGAGTGCGAGCCACAGGGTCTCCGACAGCGCCTGCGCGGAGACGGGCCGGACACCGTAGTGCGCCGTCGCCGTCATCGGACGGCCCGGTCGCCGCGCCGCCCACCGGAACCGCACGCCACGCCAGGCCCACACCGAGCACAGCGCGGCGGCCGTGACCCCGGCGAGCAGGATGGGGACGAGCAGGTCGTCCTCGTCGGAGGTCTCCTCAGGGTCGCCGGGGAAGCCCCGCGGGTCCGTCGCGTCCGGGTCGTAGACGACGGGGAAGTGACGGCTCTTGGTGTAGCGGTCGGTGTCGTAGACGCCGAAGCGCTGCACGTGTTCACGGCCCGTGCGGTCCTTCCAGCGCACCCGGATGTCCTCGCCCTCCCCGAGGCCGTCCTCGACGATCACGCCGGTGGTGCGGGCCGTGGCCCGCTCGCGGGCCTGGTCGTAGGCGTACGCGTGGAAACCCAGCCAGCCGGCGAGCAGCGCGAAGCCGGTCAGGGTGGCCGTCACGCCCAGCAGGGCGACGCGCAGGGCGGGGCCGGGGCGTCTCATGCTCTCTCCGCCTTCTCGGTCCCGGTCTTCTCCAGCAGGGCGTGGACGGGCGCCGGGTCACCGCCGTCCACGGCCGTGACCAGCACCTCGTACAGGTCGACGACCGTGCCGTCCGGCGCCCTGAGCACGGTGCTCATCCAGCGGCCGGCGTAGGACCAGCCGGCCTCCAGCAGCAACGGCGCCAGGGCCGCTCCCATGGCATCGGCCAGTACCTGGCCGCCGACCGCCCTGCGCGCGGCGGCCGGCAGCCACCGCAGTTGAGGGTCGATCCGGCGGGCCAGGCGGTACCAGTCGGCGTCGGCGAGGGCGTCCAGTGCGACGTGCAGTGCCCCGGTGGGGGAGGGCTGCCCGGTCGCCGCCGGCAGCGCCGCCGCGCCGGGGCCGCCGTCGGCGGGGAGGCGAAGCCTGTCGGGGTCGAGTTCGAGGAGGCGTACCGGTTTCAGGTCCCCGGGCCGGAGGGCGCTGCCCCGTACACCGCCGCCCTCCTGGAGGGTGGCACCGGGTCCGTCCGCGCAGGCCAGACGCTGGACGCACCACTCGGCGACCGCCTCGGCGTCCCGCAGCCCGAGCGGAGCCGAGCCGTACGTCGCATAGGTGCCGGTGTGCGGCAGCGCGGCCATCCGCACGGCCGACGGCGGCCGGGCGGCCCCGGCGTAGACGTCCAGGGCGCGGTCCTCGGCGTCCTCGCGCACGGCCCGGTGCAGCACCGTCGGATCCTGGAGGGCGAGGTCGAACGCCTCGTAGAGGTCCACCGGATACGTGCCGTCCTCGACCAGGTCCTCCACCCAGCCCTGCGCGATTCCGTCGAAAGCCGCCTCGATCACGGCGACCCGTTCCACGGCCTCGCGCACCGCCGTACCGCCCACGACCCGTGCGGCCTCCGCGTCGGCCGCCAACTCCGTCTGCCAGGACCATGGTTGGGTCGCGCGCAGCAGGGGAGCGGCCAACGGGGCCAGCGGTCGCAGGGGCCCCTCCAGCCGCTCGGAGAGCGCACCGCGTGCCGCCAGCAGGGCACGTGTGCGACGGTCGTCGAAGTGGCGCTGGTGGGCCAGCTCGTGCGCGATCACCGCGGCAAGCTGCGCGGCCGGGAGCGCCCGGACCAGCGGCAGCCCGAGCAGCAGCGCGTAGCCGTGTCCGCCCGCCGCCCTCACACGGCACGTGAGCACCGCCGGCTCCGGGAGGATCCGCACCAGCAGCGGAGCACCGAAGCCGGTCCGCTCGGCCAAGTCCCGTACCAACGCCGCCAGTTCCGGCTGATCGTCCGGCCGTACCGCCCGGCCCGGCAGGACGTCGGGGATGACGACCTCGCGCAGGGCCGGAAGCAACCACAGCACCGGAAGCGCGGCCATCTGCCAGACCCCCCAGGCCACCCCCACGGCCGCGACCAGGAGAGTGGGGGCCAGCAGAGGCAGCCAGGCGACGGCGGACATGGCCGCGGTGAACAGCCGGACACGGGCCGCCGAGACCTGCGGCCCTCCGGGTATGCGACCGTCCATCACACTCCTGTCGCGCCGTGAGGTGTCGGCGGATTCTGTCATAGGCGGTTTAATTTCGTGGACGCCAGGTGGGGAAAGGGTGGGCGATGGGTGGACGGGCGCGCCGGGGTCCCCTCACGGGTGCCGAGGCCGAGGCCGTGGATCACCACCGGGAGGTGCGCCGCAGGGGCCGGCCTGCCCGTGAGCTGCGGACCGTGAACGGCGCCAGGATCCGGTCGAAGACCGAGGCCGGGTGGAAGGGCGCCCGGTTCCGCTGGGTGATCGTGGGCGCCGGGGCGCTGTGCTGCGCCGCCGGGACCGTCATGCTGACCGTGGCGGTGGCGCTGTGGCCGGCGCCGCGGGCCGTCCTGAGCGGCGTCTACTTCGTCGGGCTGGGGCTGGCCGTCGTGGTCGGCCACCCCGTCTCGGTGATGTGCGCCCGTCGGCGGTGGGCTGCCCGGACGACCGCCCCCGTGGAACGGGGAGCGGGTGACGGGGAGGTGCCGGACGGGTCCGGGTCAGGGGCGTAGCACCACGCGCCGGCCGTGGAGCTCGCCCCGCTCCATGCGCTGGTGGATCTGCGCCGCGGCGCTGAGGGGGTGGTACTCCACCGAACGGGGCCGCAGCCCGCCCGAGGCCAGGAGGTCGTTGACGGCGGCCGCCGCTTCGGCCAGTTCCGCGGCCGTGGCGTTGGAGATGGCGAACCCGCGCAGGGAGCCGTCCTTCATGTAGAGCGGACCGACCGGAAGGGCCGGCTCGTCGCGGGCACCGGACAGGACGACGATGCGGCCGCGGTGGGCGAGGACGTCGACCGCGGTCCGCAGGTCGTTGCGTCCCGAGGTGTCGACGTGGACGCCGACGCCGGACGGAGCGAGCCGCGTCAGCCGCGCCGCGAGATCGGGGGCGTGGTAGTCCACGACCTGCGCCGCGCCCAGGGACCGGACGTGCTCGTGGTCGCGCGGTGCGGCCGTGGCGACGACCCGCGCGTACGCCCGGTGCGCGAACTCCACCAGCGCGCCGCCCACGTTGCCGGCCGCGCCACCGACCAGGACCGTCTCGCCGGGGCGCAGCCCGCCGTGTGTGAAGAGCGCCAGATAGGCGGTCGCGGCGGGATGGAACACGGCCACGGCCTCCTCCGGGCGCACGCCCGCCGGCAGCCGGTAGAGGCGGTCGGCGGGCACCACGGCCTGTTCGGCGGCCGCTCCCTGCCGGCCGTCGTGGCCCAGGCTGTTGCACCACACCGTCTCGCCGACGGCGAAACCGGAGCCCGCGGACGCCACCGTGCCCACCAGGTCGCGCCCGACCACGAACGGGAACGGCAGCGGTGTGCGGAACAGCCCCGAGCGGACGAAGGTGTCCACCGGGTTGACCGTGGTGGCCAGCACGTCCACCAGCACCTCACCCGTCCCCGGCACGGGCGCGGGCAACTCGCCGAAGCGGATGACGCCGGGTGGCCCCAGCTGTTCGACATAGGCGGCACGCATGACCACCGATTCTCCCACCGGACGGCCGCGCGTCGCTTGCGGAGCCTGCGGGCGGGCGAGTCCCGGTGGTGGGTTGGTGAGCCGGGGCCCGGTGGGTCGGTGATCCGCGGCGGCCGGTGGGTTGGTGGGCTGGTGCGGCCGACGGGCCGATCAACCGGTGCGGCTGGTGAGCCGCTGTGCGGGCGCCGCCGCCGGCCACCGTCCTCCGCGGCGCCTGCCGCGGCCGGTGCGAAAGCCGTCCGGGTGTCCGGGAGTTCAGGTGCCCGGACGGCGGGTCACCGTGGATGGGGGTCCGTCACCGGTAGACCGCACGGTCGCCGCCCGGGATCTCCGCCAGGCTCACCGGGCGGTGTTCACGGCGGGAGACCTCGCAGGCCTCGGCGATGCGCAGGGCCTGGAGGGCCTCGTGGCCGTCGCACGGGTTGGGGCGCTCACCGTGCAGCACCTGCACGAACGCGGCCAGTTCGGCTTCGTAGGCGGGGCCGAAGCGTTCCAGGAAGTCGGGCCAGGGCTTGTCCGCGGCCGGTGGGCCGGTCGGCTCGGTGGACGCGATCGGCGTGCGGTCGTCGAGGCCGACCACGATCTGGTCCCGCTCCCCGGCCAGTTCCATGCGGACGTCGTAGCCCGCGCCGTTGAGGCGGGTCGCGGTGGTGGTGGCGAGTGTGCCGTCGTCGAGGGTGAGCAGCGCCGCGCCCGTGTCGACGTCGCCCGCCTCGCGGAACATCGCGGGGCCGGCGTCGGATCCGGCCGCGTACACGCTGAGGACCTCGCGGCCCGTCACCCAGCGCAGCATGTCGAAGTCGTGGATCAGTGTGTCCCTGAAAAGCCCGCCGGAGAGCGGAAGCCACTGGGGCGGCGGCGGTGCCTGGTCGGAGGTGAGAGCGCGGACCGTGTGCAGACGGCCGAGGCGTCCCGAGCGCACCGCGTCGCGCGCGCCGGCGTAGCCCGTGTCGAAGCGGCGCTGGAAGCCCATCTGGAGCACCGTGCCGGCGGCTTCGACCTCGGCGAGCGCCTGTAACGTGCCCGGCAGGTCCAGGGCGATCGGTTTCTCGCAGAACACCGGGAGCCCCGCCCGCGCCGCCCGGCCGATCAGTTCGGCGTGGGCCGAGGTCGCCGTGGTGATCACGACCGCGTCCACGCCCCAGGTGAAGATCTCGTCCACCCCCGGTGCGGCCGTCTCACCCAGCCGGAGGGCGAGCGCCTGTGCCCGCGCCGGATCGGCGTCCGTGAGGATCAAGGAGCCGACCTCACGGTGGCGGCTGAGTGTGTTCGCGTGGATGGTGCCTATGCGGCCCGTACCGATGACCCCGATGCGCATGGAAACAAAGTGGGGGCGGACCCCGGACCCTGTCAATCCGCATGTCCGGACAATCGAACTTCACGACTTCCCGTCAACCGGCCGCGGAGCTACGCTCGGGCCGTGCCGAAACCAGAAGTGGACCCCACCGTCCCACTCGAACTCCATGTGGACCGGAGTTCCCCGGTACCGCTGTACTTCCAGTTGTCCCAGCAGCTCGAGGCCGCGATCGAACACGGCAGCCTCACCCCCGGCAGCCTGCTGGGCAACGAGATCGAGCTCGCCGCCCGGCTCGGCCTGTCCCGGCCCACCGTCCGCCAGGCCATCCAGTCGCTGGTCGACAAGGGCCTCCTGGTACGCCGCCGCGGTGTCGGCACGCAGGTCGTGCACAGCCGGGTCAAGCGCCCGCTGGAGCTGAGCAGCCTCTACGACGACCTGGAGGCGGCCGGTCAGCGCCCGGCGACGAAGGTCCTGGTCAACACGGTGGTCCCGGCCTCCGCCGAGGTCGCCGCCGCCCTCGGGGTGGCCGAGGGCGAGGAGGTCCACCGCGTCGAACGGCTGCGCCTGGCCCATGGTGAGCCGATGGCGTACCTGACCAACTACCTGCCGCCCGGACTGCTCGACCTGGACACCGGTCAGCTGGAGGCCACCGGCCTGTACCGGCTGATGCGCGCCGCCGGGATCACCCTGCACAGCGCCCGCCAGTGCATCGGCGCCCGCGCCGCCTCCTCCGCGGAGGCCGAGCGGCTCACCGAGGCCGAGGGAGCCCCGCTGCTCACCATGCAGCGCACCACCTTCGACGACACCGGCCGCGCGGTGGAGTACGGCACGCACACCTACCGGCCCTCCCGCTACTCCTTCGAGTTCCAGCTCCTCGTACGCCCCTGACCGCGCCCTGCGCCCGCCCGGTGTGCTCCAGGCGCCCTCCTCATGTCCGGACAATATGACCGGTCACCACTGCCCGGCCGCGGAACCAGAGGTTCCGGTGTCTGATAATGGAACGTTCGGGGCTGGTGGAATCGTCATCGGCCCCTTGCGTACGTTCGGGCACAGCAAGAAGGGCACGGCCTCGTGGCACGGTTTCCAACCTGGGTAGTCATCGCGTTGACGGGGGCGCTGTCCCTGTCGCTGGCGGGGTGCAGCAGCACCGGCGGCAAGCGGGCGGAGGACGCCCGCAAGGTCGCGGCGGCCCAGGGCAGGGCCGCGGTGGACACCCCCCGCTGGACCTTCGCGATGATCACGCACTCCGGGGACGGCGACACGTTCTGGGACATCGTGCAGAGCGGCGCCAAGCAGGCCGCGGTCAAGGACAACATCAACTTCCTGTACTCGCACGACGCCGAGGCCCAGCAGCAGGCCCAGCTCGTGGACGCGGCGGTGGACAAGAAGGTCGACGGCATCATCGTCACCCTCGCCAAGCCCGACGCGCTCAAGGCCGCCGTGGCCCGCGCCGAGCGGGCCGGCATCCCGGTGATCACGGTCAACTCCGGATCCGCGCAGTCCAAGGCGTACGGCGCCCTCACGCACGTCGGCCAGGACGAGACCGTCGCCGGTGAGGCCGTCGGGCAGGAGCTGACCGAGCGCGGAAGGAAGAAGGTGCTCTGCGTCCTGCACGAGCAGGGCAACGTCGGGCACGAGCAGCGCTGCGCCGGGGTGGCGAAGACCTTCTCCGGCACGGTCGAGAACCTCTACGTCAACGGCACCAACATGCCGGACACGCAGGCCGCGATCGGCGCCAGGCTCCAGGCGGACACGTCCGTCGACGCGGTCGTCACGCTCGGCGCCCCGTACGCGGACACCGCCGTCAAGGCGAAGGCCGACGCCGGCAGCAGGGCCGAGGTCGACACCTTCGACCTGAACGCCAAGGTCGCCGCCGAGCTCAAGGACGGCACGCTCGGCTTCGCCGTCGACCAGCAGCCCTACCTCCAGGGCTACCAGGCCGTCGACCTGCTCTGGCTCTACAAGTACAACGGCGACGTCCTCGGCGGCGGCCGGCCGGTGCTCACCGGCCCGCAGATCGTCACCAAGGACCAGGCGGCCACGCTGGAGGAGTACACGAAGCGGGGCACCCGATGAGCGGGACGACCACGAACCGCACTGCCGCCGATACCGAGACCTCCACTGCCGAAACGTTTCCGCAGAGCTCGGCGCTGCGCAGGCTGCTCACCCGTCCCGAGCTCGGCTCGGTCGTCGGCGCGATCGCCGTCTTCGTCTTCTTCGCCTGCGCCGCGGACGGCTTCCTGCGCGCCTCCAGCCTCAGCACCGTCCTGTACGCGTCCTCGGCCATCGGCATCATGGCGGTTCCGGTCGCGCTGCTGATGATCGGCGGCGAGTTCGACCTGTCGGCGGGCGTGATGGTGACGTCCTCCGCGCTGGTCTCCTCGATGTTCAGCTACCAGATGACCGCGAACGTCTGGGTGGGAGTCGGCGTATCGCTCCTGGTCACCCTGGCGATCGGCGCCTTCAACGGCTTCATGCTGACCCGTACCGGGCTGCCCAGCTTCATCGTCACCCTGGGCACCTTCCTGATGCTGACCGGGATGAACCTCGGCTTCACCAAGCTGATCGACGGCACCGTCTCCACCAAGACGATCGGCGACATGGAGGGCTTCTCCAGCGCCCACGCGGTGTTCGCCTCGACGCTCACCATCGGCGGCGTCGACGTCAAGGTCACCATCCTGTGGTGGCTCGGCCTGGTCGCCCTCGCCTCCTGGATCCTGCTGCGCACCCGCACCGGCAACTGGATCTTCGCGGTCGGCGGCAACAAGGACGCGGCCCGCGCGGTCGGCGTACCGGTCACCGGAACCAAGACCGGCCTCTACATGGGCGTGGGTCTCGGCGCCTGGATCTGCGGGCAGCACCTGCTCTTCTCCTTCGACGCGGTGCAGTCCGGCGAGGGCGTCGGCAACGAGCTGATCTACATCATCGCCGCCGTCATCGGCGGCTGCCTGATCACCGGCGGCTACGGCAGCGCCATCGGCTCGGCGGTCGGAGCCCTCCTGTTCGGCATGACCAGCAAGGGCATCGTCTTCGCCGAGTGGAACCCCGACTGGTTCAAGTTCTTCCTCGGAGCGATGCTGCTCCTCGCGACCCTGCTCAACACCTGGGTCCGCAGGCGGGCGGAGGCCACCAAGTGACGCAGAACGAAGCACGCACGGCACTCGTGGAGCTGTCCGGCGTCAGCAAGCACTACGGCGGTGTCCGCGCCCTGGAGGACGTGGGCCTGGAGGTCCACGCCGGGGAGATCACCTGCGTCCTGGGCGACAACGGCGCCGGCAAGTCGACCCTGATCAAGATCATCGCGGGACTGCACCAGCACGACGGCGGTGTCCTGCGCGTCGACGGCGACGAGACCCGGCTCACCTCACCGCGCGACGCCCTGGACCGGGGTATCGCCACGGTGTACCAGGACCTGGCGGTCGTGGGCCTCATGCCGGTCTGGCGGAACTTCTTCCTCGGCTCCGAGCCCCGCAAGGGGGCCGGCCCCTTCAAGCGCCTGGACGTCGACCTCATGCGCAGGACGGCGCGGGCCGAACTGCTGCGGATGGGAATCGACCTGCGCGACGTCGACCAGCCCATCGGCACCCTGTCGGGCGGCGAGCGCCAGTGCGTCGCCATCGCGCGCGCGGTGTATTTCGGCGCGAAGGTGCTCGTCCTGGACGAGCCGACCGCGGCGCTCGGTGTGAAGCAGTCGGGCGTGGTGCTGAGGTATGTGGCGGCGGCCCGCGACCAGGGGCTGGGTGTTGTGCTGATCACCCACAACCCGCATCACGCGTACCTTGTAGGTGACCGATTCGTCCTGCTGAGGCGGGGCACCATGGTCGGCCATCACACTCGGGACGAGATCACCCTGGACGAGCTGACCCGGCAGATGGCGGGCGGCAGCGACCTGGACGATCTGCGCCATGAGCTGCAAGGGATCTGAGGGCCCGCGGGGTTGTGGCATCATGCCGCTCCGCGGTGCGGGCGCGACGACCCCGGCACGTCCGCATCCCGTACAACCGGGCACCGGTCCCTCGGTGCCCCGTACGGAACCCTTACCCATCGTGCGGCAGAATCGGGCCCGATGAGCACCTACCGCGACCTCACCGCCCCCATCGGCTCCCGCCGCGCCCCCGTACTGCGCACGGTCGGTACCCGGGAGCGGCGCTCCCACCTGACCGCACCCCGCGTTCCCACGGTGGGCATCGACATCGGCGGCACCAAGGTGATGGCGGGCGTCGTCGACGCCGACGGCAACATCCTGGAGCGGCTCCGCACGGAGACCCCGGACAAGTCCAAGAGCCCGCGGGTCGTCGAGGACACCATCGTCGAACTGGTCCTGGACCTGTCCGACCGGCACGACGTGCACGCGGTCGGCATCGGCGCGGCCGGCTGGGTCGACGCCGACCGCAACCGCGTGCTGTTCGCCCCCCACCTGTCCTGGCGCAACGAACCCCTGCGCGACCGCCTCTCCGAACGCCTGTCCGTGCCGGTCCTGGTCGACAACGACGCCAACGCCGCCGCCTGGGCCGAGTGGCGCTTCGGCGCGGGCCGCGACGAGGACCACCTCGTCATGATCACGCTGGGTACCGGGATCGGCGGCGCGATCCTGGAGGACGGCCAGGTGAAGCGGGGAAAATTCGGTGTCGCGGGCGAGTTCGGGCACATGCAGGTCGTGCCCGGCGGCCACCGCTGCCCGTGCGGCAACCGCGGCTGCTGGGAGCAGTACAGCTCGGGCAACGCCCTGGTGCGCGAGGCGCGTGAGCTGGCCGCGGCCGACTCCCCGGTCGCCTACGGGATCATCGAGCACGTCAAAGGGAACATCGCCGACATCACCGGTCCGTTGATCACCGAGCTGGCCCGCGAGGGCGACGCCATGTGCGTCGAACTGCTCGAGGACATCGGCCAGTGGCTCGGCGTCGGCATCGCCAACCTGGCCGCCGCCCTCGACCCGTCCTGCTTCGTCATCGGCGGCGGGGTCTCCGCGGCCGACGACCTCCTGATCGGCCCCGCGCGGGACGCGTTCAAACGGCACCTCACCGGCCGCGGCTACCGCCCCGAGGCCCGTATCACCCGCGCCCAGCTCGGTCCCGAGGCCGGCATGGTCGGCGCCGCCGACCTCGCCCGGCTGGTCGCCCGCCGCTTCCGGCGCGCCAAGCGGCGCCGGGTCGAGCGGTACGAGCGCTACGAGCGGTACGCGCAGGCGCGGCGCGAGGCCCAGGAGGCGCTGTGACGATGTCGTTGCCACGCCAGGCGGCGCCCCCGGACGGGCGGCCGCCGCGTGTCGAGGACCGCCGGCACCGCAACCGCCGCAGGACCCTCACCCTGCTGATCATCGGGCTGCTCATCGGCGTCCCGGCCGGTTACCTGGTGATCTCCGCCAACCAGAGCCGCGACAGCGGAAAGGACAAGGAGGCCCGGTACGCGGTGAAGGGCCTCGCGCCCGGCTATCCGTCCAAGGTCCAGCGCCGCCTCTACCAGGTGCCGATCCCGCACCCGGCCGACAAGGTCTCCTACTACGAGACGAACAACTGGAAGACCAGCCGTCTCTACGTCCAGTTCCGGACCACCGAACCGGGCCTCACCTCCTTCCTGGAGGCCATGGGAGTCAACCGCAGCGACCTGAAGGAGGGCGCCGTCACCGTCGGCGCCCGGGACAAGAAGACCACCGGCTGGACCTTCACCAGCCCCGGCCCCTGGTGGGGCCTCACCCACAGCCAGAAGAACCCCGCCCCCACGCAGGACGTGGTCGTGAACCTGTCCAACCCGGTCCTGCCGATGGTCTACGTCGTCTCCCGCACCGTCCCCTGATGCCGGCCGTGGCCCGATCCAGGCCGCCGGAGCCGATTGTCAGACCTCGCCCGTACAGTCGAAGACGACTGGGCCGGACGAGGAGCGGGAGGTGACAGAACGTATGAGCGACATGGCCGTCGGAGCGACGGACAGCGCGACGCACACGGTGTCCGTGTCCCCTCGCCTCGCCGCCGTCTTCCTCCCCGCCTCCCTTCCACGCGACAGCCGCATCGCCTTCTGGGACCCGAGCGGCGACGTACGGGCGGCGAGCGACCCCGCCGACGGCAACGGCCGAGCGGCCGACCCCCGCCCGCAGGGCGCCGGACAGGAGGCGGCGAGCACGCCCGCGCCGCGTCCGGACGGCGGTGGGCCGGTGCCCACGGAGCTCACCGTCGTGCGGCGGCACGGGGCGGGGGCCCGGCGCAGGAGCGCGTCCGCGCTGTCGCTGCCGATCGAGGACGCGCTGCCCCACCTCGTACGGGCACGGCACGACCCGGCGGCCCATCCCGCCACGGCATGCTGGGGCGCCGCCGCACTGCACGCGCTGCGGCTCGTCGCCCGCGGACGGCTGCTGCCCGGCCTGACCGCCACCGGGCACGACGCCTGGCGCGCGGGCCCCCTCGACCCGGACGACATCGCCCACCTGCGCGCGATCGCCGCCGCCCTGCCCTACGAGGGCCACGCGGTCCCACTGCCGGGTACGGGCCCGCTCCGCCTGCCCGAACCGGAGGCGCTGCTGCGCACCTTCCTCGACGCGGTCGCCGACACCCTGCCCCGCACCCCGGCCGCGCCCCACACCTCCGGGAAACCCTTCGCCGCCCGCGAGCCGCAGCACCTGCCGCACGCCCACGACTGGGCGGCCGAGGTCGCCGCCGGCATGGACGCGGGCGTACGGGTCTCACTGCGCCTGGACCTGTCCGCGCACAACCTGTTCGACGGCGACGGCGACAACGGCGACCGGGCCGCCCGCAACGCGGGCGCGGCGATCGTCCAGGTGCACAGCCTCGCCGACCCCACCCTCGTCGCCGACGCGGCGGCCCTGTGGGCGGGCGAGGCGGACACGGCGTTCGGCCCACGCGCACGCGTGGACGCCGCCCTGGCCGTACGGCGCGCGGCCCGCGTCTGGCCCCCGCTGGACCGGCTCTCCGAGCAGGAGGTGCCCGACGTCCTCGCCCTCTCCGAGGGCGAGGTGAGCGAGCTGCTGGGCGTGGCCGCGACCCGGCTCGCCGCGGCAGGCGTCGCCGTGCACTGGCCGCGCGACCTGGCCCAGGACCTCACGGCGACCGCGGTGGTGCGCCCCGCGCCGGGCTCGGCCAAGGACGGCACCGGCTTCTTCGAGGGCGAGGAACTGCTGCGGTTCCGCTGGCAGTTGGCGCTCGGCGGTGATCCGCTCAGCGACGCCGAGATGGACGCGCTCGCCGAGGCCCACCGCCCGGTGGTGCGGCTGCGGGACCGCTGGGTGCTCGTCGACCCGGCCCTCGTCCGCAAGGCCCGCAAGCGCGAACTCGGTCTGCTCGACCCGGTCGACGCGCTCTCCGTCGCCCTCACCGGCACCGCGGAGGTCGACGGCGAGACGGTCGAGGCGGTGCCCGTCGGCGCGCTGGCGACCCTGCGGGACCGGCTCACGGCAGGCGTACCGCTCGCCGAAGCACCGCCGGGCCTCGACGCCACCCTGCGCGACTACCAACTGCGCGGTCTGGGCTGGCTCGACCTCATGACCTCCCTCGGCCTCGGCGGCTGCCTCGCCGACGACATGGGCCTCGGCAAGACGGTCACCGTCATCGCGCTGCACCTCAAGCGGGCGCGCGACGAACCCACCCTGGTGGTCTGCCCGGCCTCCCTGCTGGGCAACTGGCAGCGGGAGATCACCCGGTTCGCCCCCGGCGTCCCCGTCCGCCGCTTCCACGGCCAGGACCGCTCCCTGGACGGCCTCGACGGCGGCTTCGTGCTCACCACGTACGGCACGATGCGGTCCACGGCACCCCTGCTGGCCGATCAGCCCTGGGGCATGGTCGTCGCCGACGAGGCCCAGCACGTCAAGAACCCGTACTCGGCGACCGCGAAGGCGCTGCGGACGATTCCGTCCCCCGCGCGCGTGGCCCTCACCGGCACGCCCGTGGAGAACAACCTCTCCGAACTGTGGGCCCTGCTCGACTGGACCACCCCCGGGCTCCTCGGCCCGCTGAAGTCCTTCCGCGCCCGGCACGCCCGCGCGGTGGAGACCGGCGGGGCCGAGGACAACGGCGAGGCCGTGCGGCGTCTGGGCCGCCTGGTACGCCCCTTCCTGCTGCGCCGCAGGAAGTCCGACCCCGGCATCGTCCCCGAACTGCCGCCCAAGACCGAGACGGACCACCCGGTCCCCCTCACCCGCGAACAGGCCGCGCTGTACGAGGCCGTGGTGCGCGAGTCGATGCTCGCCATCGAGACCGCCGAGGGCATGGCCCGGCGCGGACTGGTCCTGAAACTGCTGACCTCGCTGAAGCAGATCTGCGACCACCCGGCGCTCTACCTCAAGGAGGAGCACGCCCGCGGCGGCGACAGGTCGGCGGCGCGCTCCGGGAAGCTGGCGCTCCTGGACGAGCTGCTGGACACCCTGCTCGCCGAGGACGGCTCGGCGCTGGTCTTCACCCAGTACGTCGGCATGGCCCGCCTGATCACCTCCCACCTCACCACGCGCGCGGTCCCGGTCGACCTGCTGCACGGCGGTACGCCGGTCCCGGAGCGCGAGCGGATGGTGGACCGCTTCCAGAGCGGCGCGACCCCGGTCCTCGTACTGTCCCTGAAGGCGGCGGGCACGGGCCTGAACCTCACGCGCGCGGGCCACGTCGTCCACTTCGACCGCTGGTGGAACCCGGCGGTCGAGGAGCAGGCCACCGACCGCGCCTACCGCATCGGCCAGACCCAGCCGGTCCAGGTGCACCGCCTGATCACCGAGGGCACCGTGGAGGACCGTATCGCCGAGATGCTCGCCGCCAAGCGCGCCCTGGCCGACGCGATCCTCGGCGCGGGCGAGTCGGCGCTCACGGAGCTGACCGACCGC
The DNA here is from genome assembly GCF_042896885.1 of Streptomyces sp. NPDC001231. NCBI lineage: Bacteria > Bacillati > Actinomycetota > Actinomycetes > Kitasatosporales > Streptomycetaceae > Streptomyces > Streptomyces sp. NPDC001231. The sequence goes on along the minus strand of NZ_JBIAXS010000023.1, from coordinate 95,415 downwards.
GAGCTGGCCGACCTGGTCTCGCTGCGGAGGGAGGCCTGATGGACGAGCGCCCCGCCGACGCGGCACGCCGGGCCCTGCGCGCCGCCCGGGAACAGCAGACCCGGACCCCCGAGGGCCCCGCGGACCACCGCAAGCCCGCTCCGGGCGATCCGGCCGGTGCGGGGAACCGTCCCGGGGACGCCGCACGGGACGCCTTGCGGCGCGCGGTGAACGCCCGGCGCGGCGACGGCACCGCGGACGACGGGGGCACCGCGCAGGACGCGGCCGAGTCGGTACCCCGACCGGAGACGTCCTCCGGCGCCCCGGCGGACGGCGCCGCACCTCGGCGGCCCGCGGGGGCCCGTTCCTCGGGGGTCGTGCCTGGGGCGGATGTGGACGAGTCGGTACCCGGACCGGGGGTGGCTTCCGGCGCCCTGGTGGACGGTGCTGTGCTGCGGTGGTCGGCGGGGGCCCGTTCCTCGGGGGTCGTGCCTGGGGCGGATGTGGACGAGTCGGTACCCGGACCGGGGGTGGCTTCCGGCGCCCTGGTGGACGGTGCTG
>NZ_JBIAXS010000023.1:94670-94777 GCF_042896885.1 Streptomyces sp. NPDC001231 | reverse complement strand
TGTGCTGCGGTGGTCGGCGGGGGCACGTTCCCCGGAGGCCGCGCCCGCGCAGGACGCGCACGAGTCGGGGCCTCGATCGGGGGTGGCTTCCGGCGCCCTGGTGGACG
>NZ_JBIAXS010000023.1:94495-94571 GCF_042896885.1 Streptomyces sp. NPDC001231 | reverse complement strand
GCGGGGGCCCGTTCCTCGGGGGTCGCGCCCGCGCAGGACGCGCACGAGTCGGGGCCTCGATCGGGGGTGGCTTCCG
>NZ_JBIAXS010000023.1:0-94395 GCF_042896885.1 Streptomyces sp. NPDC001231 | reverse complement strand
GCGCCCTGGTGGACGGTGCCGTGCTGCGGCGGTCGGCGGGGGCACGTTCCCCGGAGGCCGCGCCCGCGCAGGACGCGCACGAGTCGGGGCCTCGACCGGAGACGCCCTCCGGCGCCCTGGTGGACGGTGCCGTGCTGCGGCGGTCGGCGGGGGCACGTTCCCCGGAGGCCGCGCCCGCGCAGGACGCGCACGAGTCGGGGCCTCGATCGGGGGTGGCTTCCGGCGCCCTGGTGGACGGTGCTGTGCTGCGGCGGTCGGCGGGGGCACGTTCCCCGGAGGCCGCGCCCGCGCAGGACGCGCACGAGTCGGGGCCTCGACCGGAGACGCCCTCCGGCACCCCGGCGGACGGCGCCGCACCTCGGCGGCCCGCGGGGGCACGTCCCTCGGAGGCCGCGCGGGAGGCGCTGCGCGGCGCCCTGGCCCGGCGAGCGGCCCGTGCGGAGGAGGCACAGGCGGGGACCAGGGCCGCTCGCCGTCGGGCCCCGGCCCCGCGTCGAGCGACGCCGCCGGCGCCCGCCGACTCCCCGACCGGAACCGCCGCCGAACACGACGGGGCAGACACCCACGCCACCGCGCCCACCAGCCCCTTCCGGACGCCCCCGGCAGCGCCCGGCCACGATGCGAACGCCGACGGCAACAGCCCGAGCGATCAGGGAAGCCCCGAGCCCCGGACGATCCCGCCCACACCCGTGCCCTCGGGGGAGGACCTCGCTACTGCGGGCGCCCTGGCAGCCATCCCGACCGCGGCCTGGGCTGCCGCGGCGCGGGGCGTCCTGAGGCCCACCGTTGCCTCGGGCACCCCGGCCGACGGCTCTCCGAACGGCACGCCGCAGGAGGCCACCCCCGTCGACCCCTCCGTGGACACCTCGTCCGCACCCTGCGACAGTTCACCGAACCCCACCCCACAGTCCGGCACCCCGGGCGCCGGCCCCGACGCCCTCTCGGTGGGGACGGAGGAGCGGGCCGCGGCAGGCACGCCGGACGGTGCCCGGGCGGCGATGGGTGAGGGCGCCTCGGCGTGTGCCCCGGACGCCTCCTCAGCCGCAACGCGGCAGGCGTCCCCGTCCTCGGCCGGGACGGGCTCCGGAAGTGCCTCGTTCTCACCGGCGCGGGTGGGCGCCGAGCCCCCCGTGCCGCCCCGGGTCCCCCGGACCATGGCCTCCCCCCGCCGCGACGGCGAACTTCGGCGCACCTTTCCGGCGTTCCCGGCGCGGGCGATGGAAGGGGAGCGGTTCGCCGAGACCTGGTGGGGCGACGCATGGGTCGACGCGTTGGAGGAGGGCGCGCTGGATGCGGCGCGGCTGGCCCGTGGGCGTGGGTACGCGCAGACGGGGCACGTGGACGCCGTCACCGTCACCCCGGGGCTGGTCCTGGCGTACGTGCAGGGGAGCCGGCCGCGCCCGTACCGGGTCCAGGTGCGGCTGCGGACGCTGGACGACGCCGACTGGGACCGGTTCCTGGACGCCGTCGCGGAGCGCCCCGGGCACATCGCCGCGCTCCTCGACAAGGAGATGCCCCAGTCGCTCGCCGACTGCGGGGTCCCGCTGCTCCCCGGCCCCGGCGACCTGGAGCCGCACTGCAGCTGCCCCGACCGCGGCCACCCCTGCAAACACGCCGCCGCCCTCTGCTACCAGACCGCACGCCTGCTGGACGCGGACCCCTTCGTCCTGCTGCTGCTCCGCGGCCGGGGCGAGCGGGAACTGCTCGACGCCCTGTCCCGGCTGAACGCCACCCGCGCGGCCCGCGCCGCGCAGGAGCGGGAACCGGAGCCGTTCCCGGGCGTGCGCGCGGGCGAGGTGCTGGCTGAGCGGCGACGCCCGCCGCTGCCCGCACCGTTGCCCGCACCCCCGCACCCGGAACAGCCCCCGGTGTATCCGGCGGCACCGGGCGGCCCCGACCCGTTCGCCCTGGACCAGCTGGCCACGGACGCCGCCGCCCGCGCCCACGCGCTGCTCACCACCGGCCGCGACCCGGTCGGCGGGCTCACACTGTGGCAGGACGCGGTACGCCTCGCCGCCGCCCGCCCAGGCTCCGGACTGACCGCGGCCACCCGCTCCCTGTACGCCTCGCTCGCCTCCGCCACCGGGCGCGGCACGGCCGAACTGGCGCGGGCGGTGGCGGCCTGGCGGCAGGGCGGCCCGGAGGGACTCGCCGTCCTGGAGGAGCCCTGGGACCCGCCGGCGGGCCGCTTCGACCGGGCGCGCCCGCTGCTCCTCGCCGCCGACCTGCCCGCCTTCCGCCCCTGGCGCAACCGGCTCACCCACCCCCGCGGCCACCTCCAGCTCCGCCTGGGCCGGGACGGCCTGTGGTACGCGTACGAATCGGAGCCGGACCGTGACGACTGGTGGCCCCGCGGCACCCCCGACCTCGACCCGGTCGGCGCCCTGACCGGCCTGGGCGCACCGGGCGCCTTCTGACACCCCCTGCCGGACCCGTGGGCGCCCTGCCGGACCCATGGGGCGGCCCCTGCCGGCCCCGTGGGCGGGCCCTGCCTGATCCCGTGGGGGCCCGTGCCTGATCTGTGGGCGGGGCTCCGCCTGACCCCGTCGGCGGCCCGTGTCTGATCCGTGGGTGGCCCGGTGTCTTCTCCGTGGGCTTCCGTGGGCTTCCGTGGGGCTCAAGGACCGGCGGTGCGTTGCAGTGCGACCACGGCGGCGTCGTCGGCCAGGCGCCCGCCGACGTGGTCCAGGAGGTCGGCCCGCAGGTGATGGACCAGAGCCACGGGGCTGTCCTGCGCCCAGGAGACGGCGCGTGCGGCGAGCGGGTAGAAGACGCCTCTGGGGTCACGTGCTTCGACCACACCGTCGGTGTAGAGCAGCAGGAGATCCCCGGGCTCCAGCTGGAAGGTGTCCACCCGGTACTCCGCTGTGCTCAGCTCGCCCAGACCCAGCGGCGGAGCGGGAGCGCTGGCGCGCAGCGTGACGGCCTGCCGGCCGCGCAGCAGCAACGGCGGCGGGTGTCCGCAGGTCACCATCTGCGCCTGCGGCAGCGCGTCGGGGATGTCGATGATCGCGGCCGTGATGAAGCATTCCCCCTCCTGCCCCGGCTCGGTGGGCTCGGCCAGGTTCCAGCACACGCTGCGCTCCAGATAGGCCATCAGCTCGGGCAGGGCCGCCTTCCGGTGCGCGGCTTCCCGGAACGCGCCCAGCAGCAGCGAGGCGTCGCCCATCGCGGTCAGGCCCTTGCCCATCACATCGCCGATGATCAGCCGCGTGCCGGCCGGGGTGCGGACGGCCGCGTACAGGTCGCCGCCGATCAGCGCCTCCTCCTGAGCCGCCAGGTACACCGACGCCACCCGCAGCGGCCCGATGCGTCTGGGCAAGGGTCTGAGCACCACTCGCTGCGCGGCCTCCGACACTCTGCGTACCTGCTCCAGCTCACGGTTGTGCCGCTCGCGCAGATAGCGGAACACCGTCACGACCACCGAGACCACGACCAGGGAGACGATCTGCGCGCCGACGCTCTCCGTGGTCAGCAGGCGGAACCCCGCGCCGACGCCGAGCAGGGCTGCCACGGCGATGGCGCCGACCAGAGCGGTGAGGAAGGGACTGGCGAAGGACGCGGTGATCGCGGGTGCCACGATCAGCAGCGGCCCCAGCGGCACGTGGGGCCCGGTCAGAACGTCGGCGACGAGGATGGCGGCGATCAGACCGAGCGGCACCGCGAGCAGAGCGTCGCTGGCCTGCCACGAGTGGAAGCGGTGCGGGATCCGCGGCCCTGGACGCATGCTTCCTGCTTACACCCCCCACTCGGACGCGGCAGCCCGGAAGAACCGGCTCAGCGGGGCGTGCGGCGGGCGGCCAGGGCAAGCGGCAGGAGCGCGGTCGGGACGGCCGGAGCGGTGTAACACCAGGTGAGGGTGGCGGCGGAGGCGACCAGGAGCGGGCCGGAGGCGTCGCCGAGTTCGCGGCCGGGTTCGGCCGCGCCCACGGTCTGGCCGATCCGCTTCTCGGGGGCGCGGCGGGCGGGAGCGGCGAAGCCGAGCGGGGTGATCAGGCCGGTGCCGACGCCGATCAGGACGGCGGCCGTCAGCAGTGTGGCCGTTCAGGACGGCGGCCGTCAGCAGTGTGGCCGTTCAGGACGGCGGCCGTCAGCAGTGTGGCCGTTCAGGACGGCGGCCGTCAGCAGTGGCCGTTCAGGACGGCGGCCGTCAGCCGTCCGGTCACGCCGGGCAGCCGGGCGGCGGCCAGTCCGCAGCCGGTCACGACGAGCCCTGCCGCCAGTCCCGCGCGGGCCGTCAGCCGTCCGTCGTCCGGCGCGCGCCCGGCCCACGGCTGGACGAGGGCCGCGAACGCGGCCAGGACGGAGACGGCCGCCCCGATGGCCACCGGCGGCAGGCCGCCGGCCGCGCCGGACAGGGGCAGCAACCCGACACCGACGGAGAGGACGGGGGTCGCGGTGACCGGCGCGGCCGACGGCCGCAGGACGGCGCCGTCGGCCGGCCGGCGAAGACAACAGGCGTTGCACACCTCTGAGGAGAGACGGTCACTTCCCGCTAAAGCCGACAAGGAGAGGATCTTCGCGAAGTCACCACAACCTGGGACGGCTTGCGAGGGGCTCCGACCCAAGCACGTGAGAATTTGTGTGATGTGAGAGCGTGCAGGGCGTGAGTGACACACCGACGAACACCCTGCAATACCGCTTCGACGGGCGGGAAGACGCCCCAGTCCTGATCTTGGGTCCCTCACTGGGTACGACCTGGCACATGTGGGACCGGCAGGTCCCGGAGCTGACGAAGCAGTGGCGCGTCTTCCGGTTCGACCTGCCGGGACACGGCGGAGCGCCCGCGCACCCCGCCGACTCGGTCTCCGACCTGGTCACCCGGCTGCTGGCCACCCTGGACGGACTGGGCGTGCAGCGCTTCGGCTACGCCGGGTGCGCGCTCGGCGGCGCGATCGGCGTCGAACTGGCGCTGCGCCACCCGGAGCGCCTCGCCTCCCTCGCCCTGATCGCCACCTCGCCGCGGTTCGGCACTCCCGACGAGTTCCGGCAGCGCGGGGTGATCGTCCGGACGAACGGGCTCGACCCGATCGCCCGCACCTCCCCGGAACGCTGGTTCACCAGTGGTTTCGCCGCCGCGCAGCCCGCGATCACCGACTGGGCCGTGCAGATGGTGCGCACCACCGACCCCGGCTGCTACATCGCCGCCTGCGAGGCGCTGGCCGTCTTCGACGCCCGCGCCGACCTCGGCCGCATCGGCGTGCCCACGCTGGTCCTGGTCGGCTCCGACGACCAGGTCACCGGCCCCGCCGAGGCACGCACCCTGGTCGCCGGCATCCGCGACGCGCGCCTGGCCGTCGTGCCCGGCGCCTCCCACCTGGTGCCGGTGGAGCAGCCCGTCGCCGTGACCGACCTGCTGGTGCGGCACTTCTCCACCGCCTGGCACCCCGGGTACGACTCGACCACAGGACACATGGCGATCGTCGGGCCCCCGGTCAAGCCGGTGCTCGCCGCGCCCCCGCAGGCCTCGCCCATCGCCGAGATCGCCCCGGCGCCCGTACCGGCGCAGGTGGCGGGCGGGCCGGACCGGTACGACATCGGTCTGAAGATCCGCCGCGAGGTGCTGGGCGACGCGCACGTGGACGGGGCGCTAGCCGAGGCGGAGGACTTCTCCGGCGACTTCCAGGAGTTCCTGACCCGCTACGCCTGGGGCGAGGTCTGGGACCGGCCCGGCCTCGACCGGCGCACCCGCAGCAGCGTCGCCCTCACCGCCCTGGTCGCGGGCGGCCACCTCCAGGACCTCGCCGCCCACACCCGGGCCGCCCTGCGCAACGGGCTGACCCCGGACGAGATCAAGGAGGTGCTGCTGCAGACCGCGGTGTACTGCGGGATTCCCGCGGCGGGCGCCGCCTTCGGGATCGCCCAGCAGGTCATACGCGAGGAGACGACGCTCACGGAGTGAACCCCGGCGTGACCCCCGGCCGGGCGCCGGGCGCCGTCACCGGGGACCACCCGCGCGCCCGGCGCGCGGGTGGTCCAGGCTGGGGAGCATGAGACTCACGAAGAAGTCGCACGCCTGCGTTCGTCTGGAGAAGGACGGGCGGACGCTCGTCATCGACCCCGGCGGGTTCAGCGAGCAGGACGCCGCGTCCGGCGCGGACGCGATCCTGGTCACCCACGAGCACGCCGACCATTTCGACGAGGGACGTCTGCGCGCCGCCCTGGAGTCCCGTCCCGGGCCGAGATCTGGACCCTGAAGTCCGTCGCGGAGCAGATCGCCGCCGCCTTCCCGGGCCGCGTCCACACCGTCGGCCACGGCGACACCTTCACCGCCGCGGGCTTCGACGTGCAGGTCCACGGCGAGCTGCACGCGGTGATCCACCCGGACATCCCGCGCATCACCAACGTCGGCTACCTCGTCGACGGCGGCCGGGTCTTCCACCCGGGCGACGCGCTCACCGTGCCGGACGTCCCGGTCGAGACGCTGATGCTGCCGGTGATGGCGCCCTGGAACAAGATCTCCGAGGTGATCGACTACGTCCGCGAGGTCGGGCCGCAGCGCGCCTACGACATCCACGACGCCCTCCTGACCGACCTGGCCCGCCCGATCTACGACCGGCAGATCGGCGCCCTGGGCGGCGCGGAGCACCTGCGGCTGACACCGGGGGCGTCGGCGGAGGTCTGAGCCGGGCCCCGGAACCGGGCGGAGGGCGTTGTCAGCGGTGCCCGGTAGGTTGTGAGGCATGCGCATCGCGACCTGGAACGTGAACTCGATCACCGCCCGTCTGCCCAGGCTGCTGGCCTGGCTGGAGAGCAGCGGCACGGACGTGCTGTGCCTCCAGGAGGCCAAGGTCGCCGAGGACCAGTTCCCCTTCGACCAGCTGCGCGAACTGGGCTACGAGGCGGCGGTCCACGCCACCGGGCGGTGGAACGGCGTGGCGGTGCTCTCCCGCGTCGGGCTCGAGGACGTGGTCCGCGGCCTGCCCGGCGACCCCGGCTACGAGGGCGTGGAGGAGCCCCGCGCCATCTCGGCGACCTGCGGCCCGGTCCGCGTCTGGTCCGTGTACGTGCCCAACGGCCGTGAGGTGGGGCACCCCCACTACGCCTACAAGATCCAGTGGTTCGAGGCCCTCAGGGCGGCCGTCGCCGGCGACGCGGACGGCAGCCGCCCCTTCGCCGTCCTCGGCGACTACAACGTCGCGCCGACGGACGACGACGTCTACGACCGCGCCGCCTTCGAGGGCGCCACCCACGTCACCCCGGCCGAGCGCGCCGCCCTGACCGCCCTGCGCGAGGTGGGCCTCTCGGACGTGGTCCCCCGGCCCCTGAAGTACGACCACCCCTACACGTACTGGGACTACCGCCAGCTCTGCTTCCCCAAGAACCGCGGCATGCGCATCGACCTGGTGTACGCCAACGAGCCCTTCGCGAAGGCGGTCTCCGACTCGTACGTCGACCGCGAGGAGCGCAAGGGCAAGGGCGCGTCCGACCACGCCCCGGTGGTGGTGGACCTCGACGTCTAGGGTCTTTCGTCCGGATCAGGCCGGATCAGGGCGCGGTGCCAGGGCCCGCGCGCCTGTGGTGCGACCGGCGGTGCGGATGTCACCCTGGGGCCATGGACATCCCTTTCCTGGGCAGGTGGCGCAAAAGGCAGGACTCGTCCTTCGGTGCCGTGGTGTTCCCCGAGGGATCCGAGGGCCGGGCGGGCCTCGCCCAACTCCTCTCCGAGTGTGAGCTGTTGCGTTCCCAGGTGTCCGGGGCGGGCCTCCGGCTCGACGACTCCGCCGCCTCCCTGGAGGCGCTGGACCAGTTGCTGCCACGCTGGCGCGACGACGAGGACACCCTGACCTGGCTCGGCAACGACGCCGGACTGTACCTGGGCACGGTCGTCGTGCGGACCGTGCCCGGCGCCGGCTGGGAGATCGGGCCGGGCGGCCGTCCGGTCGTCAGGCTTGCCTCCGGCCGCGAGATCGACGTGGTGACCGCCGGCCACGACTGGGCCGGCTCCGGGGTGCCCGAACTCTCCCAGCTGTACGCGGAGATCGCGGAGGTGTGAGCGCCGGGAGGAGGGGGCCGCACGGCCCCCGAAGGGCGTTCCTCCACACCGCCGGGCGCCGCGCGCTCGACCTCGACTACGATGTTTCGCTCGTCCCTGTGGTGATGGCGCCCCTTGGCCCACCGCCACCGGGACGGGGACGCTGCTGCCGGGTGAGGCACCCCCACGGCGGCCCCTCGACCGTAGGGGGCAGCAGGTCACAGAGAGCCATACCCGGCCGGCGGCAGCCGGAGATCACTGCTCGCGCGGCGGGACGGACCGATATGACGGGTCGTCCGCCGGCGAGGGGAAGGTCAGCTGCGCGCCGGACGGGTTGTGCTCGACGCGGATCCACACCAAACGGCTCGGCGTACGCGGCGCCGTAAGTTACGTGCTGGTAACGCTTGTTGAGGGATCGACCTCGGGCTCCGGCAGGGGGGTCCGCGCCGCGCGGGTCACGTCCGCGACGAGTTCGACCACGTCCGGGCCGTAGGCCTGGGAGTTGATCACCTTCAGCAGCAGCACGAAGGAGCCGTTGCCGTACTTGCGGTACAGCCGCTCGTGGTTGCGGGCCAGATAGCGGGTCGCGGCCTGGTTGTCGATCGCGCGCTGGCCGCAGAACAGGAACACCGGCCGGCTGCCGCTGCGCTCGCCGGCGGTGAGACGGGCCAGCAGCACGTACTCCGTGACGCCCGAGTCCATGCGGTAGTGCTCGGTGCCGATCCGGAAGGCGCACCGGTCCGGGCCCGGCTCCCGGTCGGTGTTCACCCGCACGCCCGGCAGCATGGCCGACATGTGCGCCACCATCCGCCGGTTCGACCCCGGACCCCCCACGCAGAACTCCGTGCGCTCGCCGAATCCCTGATGGACCGTGTCCTGGGTGACCATCTGGACGTTCGCGCCGCAGCTCTTGATCAGCGCGGCCAGTTCGAGCAGGGCGAACACGTCGAACCGGTGCACCGCGAGCTCCGCCGTCGCCGGGTCGCGGTTGACCACCAGCAGCGACTCGGCGTTGTCGGGCAGTCCGAAGAACGCCTGCTTGCGGCGCAGCCTGCGCCGCCACAGATAGGTGCGGGCCAGCCAGCCGAACGCCGCGCTGACCCCTGTCGCGGCCACTCCCAGGAAGATGTTGCGCACGTCGTCGTTCATGGCCGCGCATGGTAGCCGGTCCCGCGTACCTCTGTTCGACACCCGACTGGCCCCGTCGGCCTGACGGGAGCATGGCAATGAATTAAGCTGCGCGAACGATCAGGCAACCGAACCACAACCAGCGTGGAGGTGCGGATGCGTCGTCCTGTCGCACGGAAACTGGCGGTTCTGGCGGTCTCGGCCGCCGTGGTGTCGGTGGGGGCCGCGGCCCCGCCCACCGCCCAGCCGGAGGCCAAGCCGAGACCGGTCGAGAAGGTCCCTGTGGCGGCCGGCTACGGCGGCGCCGTGGCCAGCGTCGACGCGGACGCCTCCGCCGCCGGTATCGAGGTGCTGAAGCAGGGCGGCAACGCCGTCGACGCGGCCGTCGCCACCGCCGCCGCCCTCGGCGTCACCGAGCCCTACTCCGCCGGCATCGGCGGAGGCGGCTACTTCGTCTACTACGACGCCCGCTCCCGCACGGTGCACACCATCGACGGCCGCGAGACCGCCCCGCTGACCGCCGACTCGAAGCTCTTCATGGAGAACGGCAAGCCGCTCGCCTTCGGCGACGTCGTCAGCAGCGGTCTGAGCGTCGGCACCCCCGGCACGCCCGCCACCTGGCAGACGGCGCTGGACCACTGGGGCACCAGACGACTGGGCACGGTCCTGAAGCCGGCCGAGAAGCTGGCCCGCGACGGCTTCACCGTCGACGAGACCTTCCGCTCGCAGACCGCCGCCAACGAGACCCGCTTCCGTTACTTCCCCGACACCGCCAAGCTGTTCCTGCCCGGCGGAAAGCCGCCGGAGGTCGGCTCCACCCTGAAGAACCCCGACCTGGCCCGCACCTATCAGGAGCTGGCCGCCAAGGGCGTCGGCGCGATCTACCAGGGCGAGCTCGGCAAGGACATCCTCAAGACCGTCAACCACCCGCCCGTCGACCCGAAGTCCGGCTGGAACGCCCGCCCGGGCAAGCTGTCCGCCAAGGACCTCGCGGCCTACCGCGCCAAGCTCCAGGTGCCCACGCAGACCTCGTACCGGGGCTTGCGCGTGTTCTCCATCGCGCCGTCCTCCTCCGGCGGCACGACCGTCGGCGAGGCGCTCAACATCCTGCAGCGCACGGAGCTTTCGACGGCGAGCGAGTTCCGGTACCTGCACCACTTCATCGAGGCGAGCCGGATCGCCTTCGCCGACCGCGGGCGCTGGGTCGGCGACCCCGCCTTCGAGAACGTGCCCACGAAGCAACTGCTGTCCCAGAAGTACGCCGACTCCCGGGCCTGCCTGATCAAGGACGACGCGGTCCTCACCAGCCCGCTCGCACCCGGCGACCCGCGCCACCCCGCGGCCTGCTCCCGCGGCGGCACGGCCGCACCGACGACGTACGAGGGTGAGAACACCACGCACCTGACGGTCGCCGACCGGTGGGGCAACGTCGTCGCCTACACCCTCACCATCGAGCAGACCGGCGGCAGCGGCATCACCGTGCCCGGCCGGGGCTTCCTGCTCAACAACGAGCTGACGGACTTCTCCTTCGCCCCGGCCAACCCGGCCGTGCACGACCCGAACCTGCCCGGTCCGGGCAAGCGGCCGCGCTCGTCGATCTCGCCGACGATCGTGCTGGACCGGCACGACCGGCCGGTGGTGGCGCTCGGTTCGCCGGGCGGGGCGACCATCATCACCACCGTGCTGCAGACCTTGACCGGGTTCCTCGACCGGCACCTGTCCCTGGTCGACGCGATCGCCGCACCGCGCGCCAGCCAGCGCAACGCCGCGCAGACCGAACTCGAACCGGCTCTCTACGACAGCGTGTTGAAGAAGCAGATGGAGGCGATCGGCCACTCCTTCAAGCTCAATCCCGAGATCGGCGCCGCCACGGGCGTCCAGAGCCTGCCGGACGGCAGGTGGCTGGCCGCCGCGGAGAAGGTGCGCCGCGGCGGAGGCTCGGCGATGGTGGTGAATCCGTCGCCGTGACCCGGGCCGGTGACATGCCGGTCGGCACGGCGGGGCCCGCCTCCCGGAAGGGACGGCGGGCCCCGGCCGTTCACGCCCGGCTCGTTCACTCCGTGGACGAAGGCGCGGGCTCCTTGTTCTGGGGGTCGAACGTGATCCGGTCGTCCTTCGCGTCCACCACGACCCGGCCGCCCTCGCGTACCCGGCCGGCCAGGAGCAGCCGGGAGAGCTGGTTCTCGACCTCGCGCTGGATGGTGCGGCGCAGCGGACGGGCGCCGTACTCCGGCTGGTGGCCGCGCCGGGCGAGCCAGTCCACGGCCGCCTCGGTGAACTCGACGGTGACGTCCTGTGCGTGCAGCAGCCGGCGTGTCTTCTCCAGCAGCAGGTCGGTGATCTGCCGCAACTGATCGGCGGTCAGCTGGCGGAAGACGACGATCTCGTCGATCCGGTTGAGGAACTCGGGCCGGAAGTGCTCGCGCAGCGGCCTGAGGATCTGCTCGCGCCGCGCCTCCTCGTCCGCCTCCGCACCGCCCGGGCCGAACCCGATGCCGGCCCCGCGCCGAGTGATCGCCTCCGAGCCGAGGTTGCTGGTCATCACGATGACGGTGTGGGTGAAGTCCACCGTACGGCCCTGGGAGTCGGTGAGCCGCCCGTCGTCGAGCACCTGGAGCAGGATGTTGAAGACGTCCGGGTGCGCCTTCTCCACCTCGTCGAGCAGCAGCAGCGAGTACGGGTGCCGGCGCACCACCTCGGTGAGCTGGCCGGCCTCCTCGTGACCGACGTACCCGGGCGGGGCGCCCACCAGCCGGCTGACCGTGTGCCGTTCCTGGTACTCGCTCATGTCCAGGCGGACCATGCGGTCCTCGCTGGAGAACAGGACCTCGGCCAGCGCCCGGGCCAGCTCGGTCTTGCCGACGCCGGTCGGGCCGAGGAACAGGAAGCTGCCGATCGGCCGGTCCGGGCTGGCCAGCCCGGCGCGGGAGCGCAGCACCGCCTCCGAGACCGCGCTCACGGCCTCCTCCTGGCCGACGACCCGCCGGTGCAGGTGCAGCTCCAGGCCGAGCAGGCGCTCCTTCTCCTCCTGGGTGAGGCTGCTGACGGGGATGCCCGTCTGCCGCGACACCACCTCGGCGATGGCCTCCGCGGTGACCTCCAGATGCTGCCCCTCGTCGGCCTCGCCGCCGCCGGTGGCCTGGCCGATCCGCTGCTTCAGCTCGGTGATCCGGTCGCGCAACTGCGTGGCCTGCTCGTACTGTTCGTCCGCCACCGCCTGGTCCTTGTCCAGGGTGAGCTGCTCGACCTCGCGCTCCATGGCCCGTACGTCGGTGCCCTTGGTGCGTGCCCGCAGCTTCACCCGGGCACCGGCCTGGTCGATCAGGTCGATCGCCTTGTCCGGCAGACGGCGCTCCGTCAGATAGCGGTCGGACAACTGCACGGCGGCCACCAGCGCCTCGTCGGTGTACCGCACCTGGTGGTGGGCCTCGTAGCGGTCGCGCAGCCCGCGCAGGATCTCCAGCGCGTCCGCGACGGACGGCTCGGGCACCAGGATCGGCTGGAACCGGCGGGCCAGCGCCGCGTCCTTCTCGATCCGCCGGAACTCCTCCAGCGTCGTCGCGCCCACGATGTGCAGCTCGCCGCGGGAGAGGGCGGGCTTGAGGATGTTGCCCGCGTCCATCGCGCCGCCCTCGCCGCCCGCGCCCGCGCCGACGACGGTGTGCAGCTCGTCGATGAAGACGATCAGCCGCTCGGAGTTGGTGCGGATCTCGGTGACGATGTTGTTCAGCCGCTCCTCGAAGTCGCCCCGGTACCGGGTGCCCGCGACGACGCCCGTCAGGTCCAGGGCCACCACCCGGCGGCCGGTCAGGACGTCGGGCACGTCCCCGTCGGCGATCCGCTGGGCCAGCCCCTCCACGATGGCGGTCTTGCCGACGCCCGCGTCACCGATGAGCACCGGGTTGTTCTTGCCCCGCCGGGAGAGCACCTCGATGGTCTGCTCGATCTCCTGCTCCCGCCCGATCACCGGGTCGATGCGCCCCTGCCGGGCCAGTTCGGTGAGATCGCGCCCGTACCTGTCCAGGGTCGGCGTCGAGGTGGACCGCTGCCGCTCCGTCCCGGGCGGCGCGGCAGCGTCCGGCGTCTCGGGCGGCAGGCCGGAGGAGGCGTACCGGGCCGCGTTCAGGATGTGCCCGGCCGCCGAGTCGGGGTTCGCGGCGAGCGCGCTGAGCACGTGCTCCGGACCGATGTAACCGGCGCCGCTGGCCCGTGCCATGTCGTGCGCGTCGAGGAAGGCGCGCTTGACGGCCGGGGTGAGCGAGAGGGAGGTCGGCGGTGGCGCCTCGCCCGGCGGGTGCTGCACGGGGCCGGCCCGCTCGTCGATCTGCGTCGCGAGCGAGTCGGGGTCCGCACCGGACCGGCTGAGCAGACTGCGGGTGGGCTCGGCGGCGAGGGCGGCCCGCAGCAGGTGCTCGGTGTCCAGATCATGGCTGCCGTGCTCCGCGGCGTACTGCGCCGCGCCCCGTACCAGCTCCCGGGCGGGCTGGCTCAGCAGCCGGCCGATGTCTATCTGCCGGGGGCCGGGGCGCGGTCCGCCGAAGAAGCGGGCGAAGAGTTCACCGAAGGGGTCGCGGTCGCGGTCGCCCTCCGGGCCGTTGAAGCCGCTGGTCATCGCTGTCCGTTCCGTCGCTGACAGTGGCTCCCGCCGGGTAACCGGTGTGGGGGTCGTTCATGCCACGATGGCACGAGTTCCCGCAGACGGCATACGGAGCGCCCGCGGGCCGCGGGCACGGTGCCGTCGTGCGGCTGCGGGTGCGTCGCGGCCGGTCGGGACCGCGTGGCGGAGCCGCACATCGATACGGCCCCGCGCCCCCGAGCGGGTGGCCCTACCGTTCCGTGAGGATGCGCGGGCCCGTTTCCGTGATCGCCACCGTGTGCTCGACGTGGGCCGCGCGGGAGCCGTCGTCGGTGCGCAGGGTCCAGCCGTCCGGAGCCGCGTGGTAGCCGTCCGTGCCGCCGGCGATCAGCATCGGCTCGATGGCGAGGACCATGCCGTGACGCAGGGGCAGGCCCCGGCCCGGCCGGCCCTCGTTCGGGACGCCGGGGTCCTCGTGCATCTGGCGGCCGATGCCGTGGCCGCCGAACCCGTCCGGGATGCCGTAGCCCGCCGCGCGGCACACCGAGCCGATGGCGTGGGCGATGTCACCGATGCGGTTGCCGACCACGGCCGCCTCGATGCCCGCGGCCAGCGCCCGCTCGGCGGTCTCGATCAGCCGCAGGTCCGCGGGGCGCGGCCGGCCCACGACGAAGCTGATCGCCGAGTCGCCGGCCCAGCCGCCGAGCTTCGCGCCGAAGTCCAGGGAGACGAGGTCGCCGTCGCGCAGCCGGTACCTCGTGGGGATCCCGTGCACGATCGCGTCGTTCACCGAGGCGCAGAGCACGGCGGGGAAGGGGGTCGGGGCGAAGGAGGGCCGATAGCCCAGGAAGGGCGAGGCCGCGCCCGCCTCCCGCAGGACGTCGTGGGCCAGTTCGTCCAGCTCCAGCAAGGACACTCCCACGCCTGCGGCCTTGCGCGCGGCGGTCAGGGCCCGTGCCACGACCTGGCCGGCCTCGTACATCGCGTCGATCGACGTGTCCGTCTTCAGTTCCACCATGCCAATTACTATACCGGTATTTGAATCGCGGTAGGATGCCCGTATGGTGCGGACCCCCCTGACCCCCGAGGAACGCGAGCGCGGCGAGCGGCTCGGCCGTCTGCTGCGCGCGGCGCGCGGCGACCGCAGCATGGCTCAGATCGCGGCGAGCGCGGGCATCTCGGCCGAGACGCTGCGCAAGATCGAGACGGGCCGGGCCCCGACCCCGGCCTTCTTCACGATCGCCGCGCTGGCCCGGGTGCTGGGGCTGTCCATGGAGGAGCTGGCGGAGCGGAGTGCCCTGGCCGCGGTGTGACCGTCCGCACCGCCCGCGGTGGCCGTGGACCACCGCGGGTGGTACGGGGCTCAGGGGGCGGACGTGGTGCCGGACCGGCTGGGGCCGCCGGGTGGCGGAACCGTGGGGCGGCCCGGCGCCGCGCCGGGGGTGCCGGGCCCGAGCCGGACGGTTCTGGGGCGGCTGGTCGCCCAGGCCATCAGGCCCGCGTTGTCCAGCGCGCCCACCCACAGGTCGGCGAGGGCGGCGGCCTCGGGGCCCGGCCGTGGGCCCACCCCGACCACGCGGAGGCCGGCGTCCGCCGCGGCCTTCAAGCCGTTGACCGAGTCCTCCACGGCCAGGGTGTTGCCGCCGGTCACCCCCAGGCGGCGCACGGCCTCCGCGTAGGTGCCGGGGTGCGGCTTGGGGCGGACCTCCTCGTCGGGCACGACGACGTGCCGGAAGTGGTGCCGTAAACCCACTGACTCCAGGGAGAACTCCACCACGTCAGCGGGGCAGTTGCTGGCCACTGCCAGCGGTGCGACCCGGCTCAGGATCGTCACCAGCCCCTTGGCTCCGCGCGCGGCCACGGGCTCGCGCGCGACGAGGGTGCGGAAGGTCGTCAGCAACCGCTCGGTCATCTCCTCGGCGGCGTCCGGCCTCCCGGCGACGCGCGCCATGAGGGCGCCGCACTCGGTGTAGTGCAGTCCCTTCGCGCGTTCCGTGAAGTCCGGGCCGGGTTCGCAGCCGAAGTCCCGCAGGACGCTGACCCGGGCCTGCTGCCAGTGCTGTTCGGAGTCCACCAGCGTGCCGTCGCAGTCGAAGACGACGGCTTCGGGGGTCCAGTCGAGGTCGAACATGTGATGTGTGGCCATGTGCTCTTGCCGTTCTGGCGCGGGACGGACCTGCCGGAGGGCGGCGCGATCCGCCGGTCGTGGACGTCGGCGCCTGCTGTTCGTCACGCGTTTCAAGACAGCGTGAAGTCGCAGGCGGACAGGGATCGTTGAGAAGTGAGGTGGTCACACGCACCGCACTGCGTGGTTTCCGGGAATTCATCCGGAACCGGAAACATAATGAACGTTACGCTCCACTTGACCGGTCGCGGATATTCACCGCCGTAATACGCACGTGTGGGTGACACCTCACGGGTATCGCAATACGCCTTCGGCCGTGGTGGTGCCGTCCTGCCGGAAAAGGAATTCGCCGGTGCGGCCCTGGGTGGAGCAGTGAATGACGGCGGGCGGGGCGTGCTCGGTGAACCGCAGGGCCGACATCCGGCAGGCGACGGGCCGCACGAGCCGTCCTCCGCTGCGCAGGGCGATCGCCTGCCGCGCCGCCTCCAGCAGGGCCGTCCCGGGCACGTGGTCCGTTCCGTGGTCGAACAGGAACGGATGACGCGGATCGGCGGGGCACACCAGAAGTTCCCCGCCGGCCGCGGCGACGACGGCGTCCGACTCCGACGCCAGCCCCAGCAGGGCGGGTTCGGGCCGCGGCCCGGCTCCGGACGGCACGGCCGCGTCGGCGCCGGACCGGAGCCGGGCGTAGCGCTCGGCGTCCAGGAACCGCGCCCCGCCCGCCGCGCGGGCGAACGGGCGCCGGCCGGCCAGGAAGTCGACCCGCATGCGCAGCCCGGTCAGCGCGTTTCCGTCGCGGTCGGTGCGCAGGCCGCCCACCCGCACCAGGCAGGTGACCTCGCTGGCCCCGTGCGGTGCCGTGGGCTCCGCGTCCACGTCCAGGGCGTAGGACAGGTCGTCGATCAGGAAGCGGGCGGTACGGGGCACGTCCAGGTGGCGCAGCGGGATGTAGATGCCGAGCTGGCGCAGGGTCTCGACGATCATCCAGGGGCTGTGCCGGTCGTCGCGTCCGCGGGGGAACGTGGGATGCGAGCGCGGCCACGCGGCGGCGGCGCGGAAGGAGAACGGACCGTGGCGACGGACGTCGGTCAGCAACACCTCGGCCACGGAGGTCCGGTGGACCAGTTCGCGCTCGACCGTCCGGGACCGGTCGAGCGGGGAAGGCCGGGAAAGGCGGGAAAGGGCGGTGGGGCCGCCGGACCCGGTCGACGGGGTGCGGGAATCCCGTGTGCGCGATCCGAAGCCCATGAAAAAATGCTAATAAGACTATTAAGGGTTTCGCATGTTGGGCTCTCCCGGCCGGGCGGCAAAGGCCGATAGATTCCTCCCCGCGACGCACCTACGGACGAGGGAGACGCGTGCAGGAACGGGCGGAGGAAACCCGCAGAGCCGTATTGCAGGCAGCAGCTCACCTGTTCTTCGAACGGGGCTACGCGGGGACCAGTATCGCCGACATCAGCGCACGGTCCGGCCGTACCAGCGGGGCCATCTATTTCCACTACACCAACAAGGAACAGCTCGCCCTCGCCGTCGTCACCGCGCATTTCGCCGCCTGGCCGGCCCTTGTCGCGCAGCACGAGTCGGTGGCCGAGCCCGCCCTGGAGAGGCTGGTGCGGCTGAGCTTCTCGGTGGCCCGGGCGTTCCGTGACGACGTCGTCGTACGCGCCGGCGCGCGGCTGTGGGCCGAGCGGCGGTCCATCGACGTGGAGATGCCCCCGCCGTTCGTGGACTGGATCGCCACCGTCGGACGCATGCTCGCCGCCGCCCGGAGCGAGGGAGGACTGGCCCCGGGGGCGGAGCCCGGCCGGGACGCTCCCACCCTGGTCGCCGCCTTCTTCGGCCTGCACACGCTCTCCGACGTCCTCGACGACCGCCTGCTGATCGAGGACCGCCTGGCCGCCCTGTGGCTGCTGCTGCTTCCCGGGCTCCAGGCCGGCCCCGCGGCGCCCCACGACCTGCTGGCCAGGGCGAGTGCCCCGGTCCCGGCCTCGTCGTGACGCCTCCGGCGCAGGCACCCGCGCTCACCCACCGGAGTGCGAAACACGATCGACTTCGCGGGTTGACGACAATGGTCTTGGCAAGCCAGGAGAAGAGGCTTACGTTCGTGCCTCTAGGCCTGTTCTACGGGCGTAGAGGCTCTGACGTACGTCGAAGGAGCAGCTCATGGCCAACGTCGTCCGTGCGGCCCTGGTCCAGGCCACCTGGACCGGCGACACCGAGTCCATGGTCGCCAAACACGAGGAGCACGCCCGCGAGGCGGCCCGTCAGGGTGCCCGGATCATCGGGTTCCAGGAAGTCTTCAACGCGCCGTACTTCTGCCAGGTCCAGGAGCCGGAGCACTACCGCTGGGCCGAGCCGGTGCCGGACGGGCCCACGATGCGGCGCATGCGCGAACTCGCCCGCGAGACCGGCATGGTGATCGTCGTCCCGGTGTTCGAGGTCGAGCAGTCCGGCTTCTACTACAACACCGCCGCCGTGATCGACGCCGACGGCAGCTACCTCGGCAAATACCGCAAGCACCACATCCCGCAGGTCAAGGGCTTCTGGGAGAAGTACTACTTCAAACCCGGCAACCTCGGCTGGCCCGTCTTCGACACCGCCGTCGGCAGGGTCGGCGTCTACATCTGCTACGACCGCCACTTCCCGGAGGGCTGGCGGCAGCTCGGCCTGAACGGCGCCCAGCTCGTCTACAACCCCTCCGCCACCCACCGCGGCCTGTCCGCCTACCTGTGGCAGCTGGAACAGCCGGCCGCCGCCGTCGCCAACGAGTACTTCGTCGCCGCGATCAACCGCGTCGGCCGGGAGGAGTACGGCGACAACGACTTCTACGGAACGAGCTACTTCGTCGACCCCCGCGGACGGTTCGTCGGAGACGTCGCCGACGACTCCAAGGAGGAACTCCTCGTCCGCGACCTCGACTTCGACGTCATCGAAGAGGTGCGGCAGCAGTGGGCCTTCTACCGCGACCGCCGCCCCGACGCCTACGAAGGGCTGGTGCAGCCGTGAGCGACCTGTACGACCGTCACCGGGCCGTCGCGCCCGACTGGCTGGCGCTCTACTACGAGGACCCGATCGAGATCACCCACGGCGAGGGACGCCACGTCTGGGACGCCGACGGCAGGCGCTACCTCGACTTCTTCGGCGGAATCCTCACCACCATGACCGCCCACGCGCTGCCCGAGGTCACCAAGGCGGTGACCGAGCAGGCCGGGCGGATCATCCACTCCTCCACGCTCTACCTCAACCGTCCGATGGTCGAACTCGCAGAGCGCATCGCCCAGTTGAGCGGAATCCCGGACGCGCGGGTGTTCTTCACCACCTCCGGCACCGAAGCCAACGACACCGCCCTGCTGCTGGCGACGACGTACCGGCGCGCCAACACCGTCCTGGCCATGCGCAACAGCTACCACGGCCGCTCCTTCAGCGCCGTCGGCATCACCGGCAACCGCGGCTGGTCCCCGACCTCCCTGTCCCCGCTCCAGACGCTGTACGTCCACGGCGGCGTACGCACCCGCGGCCCGTTCGCCCACCTGAGCGACGCCGAGTTCATCGCCGCCTGCGTCGACGACCTCAGGGACCTCCTCGGCCACACACGCCCGCCCGCGGCGCTGATCGCGGAACCCGTCCAGGGCGTCGGCGGCTTCACCTCCCCGCCCGACGGCCTGTACGCCGCCTTCCGGGACGTGCTCCAGGAGCACGGCATCCTGTGGATCTCCGACGAGGTGCAGACCGGCTGGGGCCGCACCGGCGACCACTTCTGGGGCTGGCAGGCGCACGCACGCAGCGGACCGCCCGACATCGTCACCTTCGCCAAGGGCATCGGCAACGGCACGTCCATCGGCGGGGTCGTCGCCCGCGCCGAGATCATGAACTGCCTGGACGCCAACAGCATCTCCACCTTCGGCGGCACCCAGCTCACCATGGCCGCGGGCCTCGCCAACCTCAACTACCTCCTGGAACACGACCTCCAGGGCAACGCCCGGCGCGTCGGCGGACTCCTCATCGAGCGGCTGCGGGCCGTCGCCGCCCAACTGCCCGGCGTGCGCGAGGTCCGCGGACGCGGGCTGATGATCGGTATCGAGCTGACCCGGCCGGGGACGGACGAGGCCGACCCGCAGGCGGCCACCTTGGTGCTGGAGGCGGCCCGGCAGGACGGCCTGCTCATCGGCAAGGGCGGCGGACACAACACCAGCGCCCTGCGCATCGCCCCGCCGCTGTCCCTGACCGTCGCGGAGGCCGAGGAGGGCGCCGCGATCCTGGAGGGCGCACTGCGCGCCGCCTACTAGCGCCCCGACAGGCGACGTTTGCCCCGTCGCGACGCCCGGCACGCTCCCCCAAGCTCTTCGAGCAGGGGGGATCCCCACTCGCCGCACCGCTCGAAAGCCCAAGTACGTCCAGTACGAGGACTTCCGGCCGGTACGCCGGTGGGGGCACCGCCCGCGCGAGCGAAGCCGAGCGTGGGGGAACGCACCGGACGCCGCTCCTTCACGGGCAAACGTTGTCTGCCGCGGCACCAGCGGAGGCGAACCGGACCGTACGCAGAGGGGAACGTCGACATGACCACCGCCTCGGACACACCCCCGACCACCTGGAACCCGCCGGAACCCGCCCTGTCGGTGCGCCAGGTCCTCACCCTGGAGCGGGTGCTCGCGGGGGAGCCCGAGGTGGTGGCCGGCGCCGGCCACCTCGACCGGCCCGTGCGCTGGGTGCACGTCGCCGAGGCCGCCGACGTAGGCGTGATGCTCAGCGGCGGCGAGATGGTCCTCACCACCGGCGTGCTGCTCGCCGGCGACGAGGAGAAACAGGCCGAGTACATCCGCTCCCTGCACCGCGCGGAGGCCGCGGCCGTGGTACTGGGTCTGGGCCGGGCCTTCCCCATGCCGCCGGACGTGATGCGCCGGGCCGCCGAGCGGTGCCAGCTGCCCCTGGTCGTCCTGCACCGCCCCTTCCCCTTCGCCGAGCTGACCGAGGAGGTCCAGTCCCGGCTGGTGCGCCGCAAGTTCGCCTCCGTCAGCCTGTCGGAGGCCGTACGCACCGCCCTCACCGCGCTGATCACGGCGGACGCCCCACTCCAGGCACTGCTCGACGAGATCGCCCAGCACAGCGCCTGCCCCGTCGTCGTCACCAACCTCGCCCACCGCGTCCTGGCCACGGCGGGGGAGCGGTCGGCGGTCGACGACGTGCTGCGGGACTGGGAACGCATCGCCCGGCAGGCCGGCGCCGGCCAGGGCGACGGCTGGATCCGCGCCGAACTGGGCGGACGCGGGGAGCGGTGGGGACGGATCGTGCTGTGCGGCCACCGCGGCGACAGCGCCACCGGACGGCTGCTGGCCGACCGCGCCGCCGAGGCCCTCGTCCTGCACCGCATGCTCGGCGGCAACGCCGGCTGCTCCTGGGAGGAGCAGGCCGCGCAGGGCCTGCTCACCGACCTCGTCGGTGGAGCCGTACCGGCCCGGCAGCTGCTGCCCCGGGCGCGGGCCGCCGGGCTGCCGGTCAACCGGCGCAGCTTCGTACCGCTGGTCGTACCGGACGGCGACGTGGCCGGACTCGACCGGCTGCTGCGCCTGCTGGGCCTTCCCGGACTGGTCGCCGAGCTGGCCGGGGGCGCCACCGCCGTGCTGCTCAGCCTCGCCCGCGACCAGGACGCCAAGGCCCTCACCGAGCACTTCGCGGCCCGGCTGCGCGACGGGCCCGGCGCGGACCGCACGGTCGTCGCCGCCGCGGACGCCCGCACCGTCTGGGACGACGTGCCCGCCGGGCTGCGCGAGGCCCGGCACGTCGCCCGGGCCGTGGCCGACTCCGCCGCCGCCCTGGACCTCCCGGCCGTCGTACGCCTGAAGGACGTGCACCTGCGCGGCCTGGTCCGGCTGCTGCGCGACGACCCGCACGTGCAGTCCTTCGCCGAGCGGGAACTGGACGGCCTGCTGCGCCGGGCCGACGACGACCTGCTGTCCGTGCTGCGCACCTACCTCGCCACCGGCCGCAACAAGTCCCGCACCGCCCAGCTCCACCACGTCTCCCGGCCCGCGCTCTACCGCCGCCTGGAGTCCATACAGGCGTGCCTCGGGGTGGACCTCGACGACTTCGAGCAGGCCGCCTCGGTGCACATCGCGCTCCTCGCGCACGACGCGCAACTGGATTGAGCCGGAAGAACGGCCGGGAGAACGGCGGTGAGACATGGGACGGACCCGGAGTGACACGGTGGCACGCCCCGCCCCCGCAGACGTGACACGGTGCACCTCAAAGCGGAGCCGCCGGCTCTCTACGCTCCCCGCACACCCAGCGAGTGGAGGTCCCGATGAGCAAGGTGATCCGTGCCGCCCTCTTCCAGACCGCGTGGACCGGCGACAAGGAATCCATGATCCAGGTCCACGAGCAGGCGGCCCGCGACGCGGCCGCGCAGGGCGCCCAGGTGCTGTGCTTCCAGGAACTGTTCTACGGACCGTACTTCTGCCAGGTCCAGGACCCCGCGTTCTACGAGTACGCCGAGCAGATCCCCGAGGGCCCGATCGTCCGGCGCTTCCAGGCGCTCGCGAAGGAACTCGGCATCGTCCTGGTGCTGCCGATGTACGAGGAGGAGCAGCCCGGCGTCCTCTACAACACCGCCGCCGTGATCGACGCGGACGGCTCCTA
This sequence comes from Streptomyces sp. NPDC001231, assembly GCF_042896885.1. Lineage (NCBI taxonomy): Bacteria > Bacillati > Actinomycetota > Actinomycetes > Kitasatosporales > Streptomycetaceae > Streptomyces > Streptomyces sp. NPDC001231. The sequence goes on along the minus strand of NZ_JBIAXS010000023.1, from coordinate 71,958 downwards.
CCTCGGCAAGTACCGCAAGACCCACATCCCGCAGGTCAAGGGCTTCTGGGAGAAGTTCTACTTCCGGCCCGGCAACAGCGGCTGGCCGATCTTCGACACCAAGGCGGGCAGGATCGGCGTCTACATCTGCTACGACCGGCACTTCCCGGAGGGCTGGCGGGCCCTCGGACTGGCCGGCGCCGAGATCGTCTTCAACCCGTCGGCCACCTCGCGCGGACTGTCCGGCTACCTGTGGCAGTTGGAGCAGCCGGCGGCGGCCGTCGCCAACGAGTACTTCGTCGGCGCGATCAACCGGGTGGGCGTCGAGGAGTACGGGGACAACGACTTCTACGGCACCTCGTACTTCGTGGATCCGGAGGCGCAGTTCGTCGGCGAACCGGCGAGCGACAAGGACACCGAACTGGTCGTGCGCGACCTGGACCTGGCCAAGCTGCGCGAGGTCCGCGACCGCTGGCAGTTCTACCGCGACCGCGCCCCGGGCACGTACGAGCCGCTGACCGCGCCCTGACCGGGGACCCGCGACCCACCGTGCACACCCGACCGGAAGGAGAGGGAGCATGAGCCGCACCGTCATCCGCGGCGGCCTCGTCATCACCGCCGCCGACGAGATCCACGCCGACGTCCTGATCGAGGACGGACGCATCGCCGCCCTCGCCGCCTCCGGCACCCCGGCCGCCGGGGCGTTCACCGCCGAGCGGACCATCGACGCCACCGGCAAGTACGTGATCCCGGGCGGGGTCGACGGCCACACCCACATGGAGATGCCCTTCGGCGGCACCTACGCCGCGGACACCTTCGAGACCGGCACCCGGGCCGCCGCCTGGGGCGGCACGACCACGATCGTGGACTTCGCCATCCAGACCGTCGGCGGAGCCCTGCGCGAGGGCCTGGACGCCTGGCACGCCAAGGCCGAGGGCAACTGCGCGATCGACTACGGCTTCCACATGATCGTCTCCGATGTGAACCAGGAGACGCTCAAGGAGATGGACCTCCTGGTGGAGGAGGGCGTGACCTCCTTCAAGCAGTTCATGGCCTACCCGGGAGTCTTCTACAGCGACGACGGGCAGATCCTGCGCGCCATGCAGCGTGCCGCCGACAACGGCGGCCTGATCATGATGCACGCCGAGAACGGCATCGCCATCGACGTCCTGGTCGAACAGGCACTGGCCCGCGGCGAGACCGATCCGCGCTACCACGGAGAGGTCCGCAAGGCCCTGCTGGAGGCCGAGGCCACCCACCGCGCCATCCGGCTCGCCCAGGTCGCGGGCGCGCCGCTGTACGTCGTGCACGTCTCGGCGCAGGAGGCGGTCGCCGAGCTGGCCAGGGCACGCGACCAGGGACTGCACGTCTTCGGCGAGACCTGCCCGCAGTACCTGTTCCTGTCCACCGACAACCTCGCCGAGCCCGGCTTCGAGGGCGCCAAGTACGTGTGCTCGACGCCCCTTCGCCCCAGGGAGCACCAGGCGGCCCTGTGGAAGGGCCTGCGCACCAACGACCTCCAGGTGGTCTCCACCGACCACTGCCCCTTCTGCTTCACCGGCCAGAAGGAACTCGGCCGCGGCGACTTCTCCAGGATCCCCAACGGCATGCCGGGCGTGGAGAACCGGATGGACCTGCTCCACCAGGCCGTCGTCGACGGGCACATCTCGCGCCGCCGCTGGATCGAGATCGCCTGCGCCACCCCGGCCCGTATGTTCGGCATGTACCCGAAGAAGGGCACCATCGCGCCGGGCGCCGACGCGGACGTCGTCGTCTACGACCCGCACGCCGAGCAGGTCATGTCCGCCGAGACCCACCACATGAACGTCGACTACTCGGCGTACGAGGGCAAGCGGGTCACCGGCCGGGTGGAGACCGTGCTCTCCCGCGGCGAACCCGTCATCACCGAGCGGGAGTACACCGGGCACGCCGGGCACGGCGTCTACACCCCGCGCTCCACCTGCCAGTACCTCGACTAGGAGTGCCGCCCATGGACTTCGGACTCGTCCTCCAGACCGACCCGCCGGCCTCGCGCGTGGTCAGCCTGATGAAGCGCGCCGAGCGCAACGGCTTCCGCTACGGCTGGACCTTCGACTCCGCCGTGCTCTGGCAGGAGCCGTTCGTGATCTACAGCCAGATCCTCGCGAACACCGAGAGGCTGACCGTCGGACCCATGGTCACCAACCCCGGCACCCGCACCTGGGAGGTCACCGCCTCCACCTTCGCCACCCTCAACGACATGTTCGGCAACCGCACGGTCTGCGGGATCGGCCGCGGCGACTCCGCGATGCGGGTGGCCGGCCGCAAACCCAACACCCTGGCCCGGATCAGCGAGGCTATGAAGGTCATCCGGGCGCTGGGCAGGGGCGAGGAGGCCGACCTCGGCGGCACGGTGATCAGGTTCCCGTGGATCAAGCCGGGCGCGGAACTGCCCGTGTGGATGGCCGCGTACGGCCCCAAGGCGCTGAAGATGACCGGTGAGGAGGCCGACGGTTTCATCCTCCAGCTCGCCGACCTCTATCTGACCGAGTACATGGTGAAGGCCGTGAAGGACGCGGCGGCCGCGGCCGGGCGCGACCCGTCCGCGGTGACGATCTGCGTCGCCGCCCCGGCGTACGTCACCGCCGACGACTCGCCCGAGGCGCTCGCCCACGCCCGCGACCAGTGCCGGTGGTTCGGCGGCATGGTCGGCAACCACGTCGCCGACCTGGTCACCCGCTACGGCGAGCACTCCGCCGCCGTCCCCGACGAACTCACCGACTACATCAAGGCCCGCCAGGGCTACGACTACGCCCACCACGGGCGCAGCGGCAACCCGGACACGCAGTTCGTGCCGGACGAGATCGTCGACCGGTTCTGCGTGGTCGGACCGGTCGAGAAGCACATCGAGAAGCTGAACGCGCTGCGTGAGCTGGGCGTGGACCAGTTCGCCGTGTACGACATGCACGACGCGCAGGAAGCCGTGATCGACGCGTACGGGCAGCAGGTCATCCCGGCCGTCAACTCCTGATCCGCCGAGCGCTGTTCACATCCCCCCACCCCTCCTGTCCCCCCTCCCCACCTCCCCGGGGAGGGGCCGGGCGCCCGCACCGCCCCGTTTCGACCCGTCTCATCGATTGGGCTGCCCATGACCGACACCGCTCCTCCGGCCATACCGCCGTCCGCGCAGGTCACCCTCCCCGACGGGCGGGTGGAGATCGCTCCCGGCACTCCGCCGCCCAGCGGCCCCTACGCCAACGCGGACCTGCTGCCCGTCCCGGTCGCCCAGCGCACCTGGACCACGTACAACTTCTCCGCACTGTGGGTCGGCATGGCCCACAACACGGCCTCCTGGACCCTGGCCTCCGGTCTGATCGCCGTCGGCATGGACTGGAAGCAGGCGGTGTTCACCATCGCCCTGGCCAACCTGATCGTGCTCGTCCCCATGCTGCTCACCGGGCACGCGGGACCCAAGTACGGAATCCCCTTCCCGGTCTTCGCCCGCGCCTCCTTCGGCGTGCGCGGCGCCAACCTGCCCGCCGTCGTACGGGCGTTGGTGGCGTGCGGCTGGTTCGGCATCCAGACCTGGATCGGCGGCGAGGCGATCTACTTCCTCGCCGGGAAGCTGATCGGGAACGGCTGGACGGACGCCGCGAAGGTGGGCGGCCACGCCTGGACGATGTGGCTGTCGTTCGCCATCTTCTGGGCGATCCAGGTGGCCGTCATCTACCGGGGCATGGAGACCATCCGCCGGTTCGAGAACTGGGCGGCGCCCTTCGTGCTCGTCGGCGCCTTCGTGATGCTGTGGTGGATGAGCAGCAAGGCCGGCGGACTCGGCCCGCTCTTCGACCAGCCGTCGAAACTGGGCTGGGGAGCGGACTTCTGGAAACTGTTCGCGCCCTCCCTGATGGGCATGATCGGCTTCTGGTCCACCCTGTCGCTGAACATCCCGGACTTCACCCGGTACGGCAGGAGCCAGAAGGCGCAGACCCGGGGCCAGGCGCTCGGACTGCCCACGACCATGACCCTGTTCGCGTTCCTGTCCGTGCTGGTCACCTCAGGTTCCCAGGCCGTGTACGGCGAGCCGGTGTGGGACCCGGTGCAACTGGCGGCCAAGACGGACAACGTGGTGGGGCTGCTCTACGCGCTGGTCACCGTGCTGGTGGCGACCCTGTCGGTCAACATCGCGGCCAACATGGTCTCCCCGGCCTTCGACTTCTCCAACGTCGCGCCGCGCAAGGTCAGTTTCCGCACCGGCGCGCTCGTCACCGCCGTGCTCGCCGTGGTGATGTGCCCGTGGAAGCTGTACGCCGACCCGCAGGGCTACATCTTCACCTGGCTCGGCCTGGTCGGCGGACTGCTCGGCACGGTCGCCGGCATCCTCATCGCCGACTACTGGGTCCTCAGGCGCTCCCGGCTGGACCTGGCCGACCTGTACCGCGCGGGCGGACGCTACTGGTACGAGGGCGGCTGGAACTGGCGGGCGGTCGTGGCCTTCGTGGTGGGCGGCGTGCTGGCCATCGGCGGCGCGGACTTCCACCCGCTGATCGACGGCCGGCCCATCCCGGCCCTGAAGTCCCTCGCCGACTACGGCTGGGCGGTGGGCCTGGGCACCTCGCTGGTGCTGTACCTGCTGCTGATGGCGGCGCGCAGCCGGCAGCGGGCCACCGTCTGACGCGCGTCACCGTCCGAAGCGCTTCACCGCCCGGGGAGGACGGTCAGCCCGTGCGACCGTTCTCCAGGGCGGCCATCGCCTCCTTGGCGGCCTTGATGGCGCCCTTGTTGATCTCGTCCGTGCTCGGTGCCTTCTTCGACTCGAAGTCGCTGCCGTTGTACGTGACGACCACGATCGCGTTGGCGGCGCGGGCCAGCACCAGGCCCTCGCGGGTCTCCTGCTTGTCCTCGGTGGTGAGGTTCACCACCGAGTAGGCGCTGTCCCCGAGGCCGGGCACGGCCCCGCCGCCGCTCTTGTCGGTGGTCCGCTGCTCGTACGACTTCAGCGCCGCCTCGTCCGTCGCCATGATCTCGAAGGACACGTCGAGCCAGCGGTAGTCGTAGTCCTTGAGCGCGTTCCAGGAGCAGGTCCGGCGCACCTTGGTGTCCGTCGACGGGATCTCCTTGCCCGCCGCCTTGGCACCCGGCACCAGGGACGTGATCGTCTTCTCGGCGATGCTGGTGCACGGCGCGGGGGCGGACGCGTACGTCTTGGTCACCGCGGTCGACGACGGCGCGGACGGCTCGGAGGACGAGCCGTCGTCGGCGCCGCGGTTCTCCTGCTGTGCGGCCTTGGGATCGGCGGCGGCCGGGGAGGCGGCGAACGGGCCCGACGTCAACGCCCAGCCCGCGCAGGCGAGCACGACGACCGGACTCAGACGCGCGGTGAGCGCGAGGGGGAGAGGAAGTTCACGCACGGCGCACTTCTCGTGTGGGGGACGGACGCGGTGGGAAGCGATTCCGCACCGCGGACGGGACCTCAGTGTCACATGACTCCTCGTGTGGCGGAAGCGGTACTCCGCTCCGTGCCCGCGCGGTTACGGCCGCCCACTCCTGACGTACCGTTTGCCGTTTATGTCCCGGCCCAGGGAGGGGAAACGGAGCAGGACCCTTGAGGCCGCGCGGGGCAACTCCTCGTTCCCGCCCAGGAGTCGGGGGCCGGTGACGGTGCGCGTGAACGCTACGGCACCCGCGCCGTCCACTGGTCCGAACCGAACTTCGTCCGCGCCAGCTCCCGCGCGCGGGCCAGCTCCTCGTCGGTCGCCTTGCCGACTGTCAGCCCGTACCGGGCGCGGAAGGACCCCACCATCCGCGCGATGACCTCCTCGCGGGCGAGCCCGGTCTGCCGGCGCAGCGGGTCCACCCGCTTCTTCGCGCTCCCGATGCCCTTGTCGGACAGCTTCTCCCGCCCGATCCGCAGCACCTCCAGCATCTTGCCGGCGTCGATGTCGTACGACATGGTCACGTGGTGCAGCACCGCTCCGGGCCCTCCGCCCGGTGCCACCATCCGCTTCTGCGCGGCGCCCGCGATCTTGCCCTGGTCGGTGGCGATGTCGTTCAGCGGCTGGTACCAGGCCCGGATGCCCATGTCGCCGAGGGCGCCGAGCACCCAGTCGTCCAGGTAGGCGTAGCTGTCCTGGAAGGACAGCCCCTGCACCAGCGCCTCCGGCACCGACAGCGAGTACGTGATCGTGTTGCCCGGCTCGACGAACATCGCGCCGCCGCCGGAGATCCGGCGCACCACCTCGACGCCGTGCCGCGCCGCCCCCTCGGGGTCCACCTCGTTGCGCAGCGACTGGAAACTGCCGATGATCACCGCGGGCGCGGCCCACTCCCACACGCGCAGGGTCGGCGGACGCCGGCCCGCGGCGACCTCCGCCGTCAGTACCTCGTCCAGTGCCATGTGCAGTGCGGGGGACTGCGGGCCCTCGTGGACGAGCTGCCAGTCGTAGTCCGTCCAGTCCGTGGCGTGCGCCAGCGCGCGGCGCACCGCGATCCCGACGCCCTCGGACGTCAGCCCGTACATCACGGTGCCCTCGGGCAGCGCCGCGTCGATCCGGGCGGCCAGGCCCGCCGCGGCGGTGTCCGCGGGGGCGCCCTCCAGCGCGCGGTTCACGGCGTCCAGCGCCTCGTCCGGCTCCAGGAAGAAGTCGCCCGCCACGCGCACGTGCCGCAGCGAGCCGTCCTCGACCTCCACGTCCACGACGACGAGCTTGCCGCCGGGGACCTTGTACTCACCGTGCACAGTCCGACCTCCGATCCGCCGCAGCAGAGCAACACTGCGGACCGCCATGGTGTTCCCACGGCCGGGCCGGGTGCGGGGGAGGTCACACGGGTGCCGGGGCGGACCTGTCGTGGCGTGCCTGCGTCGGCTGTGCAGCGGGCAGGGGAAGGTCCAGCAGTTCGCGTATCCGGCGGACGTACGCGTCTCGGCCGGATCGTCGATGATGTCCCCGCTGTATTGCGCTTCCGTCTGGCCGCGCACGGCATCACGCTGCCGTCCCTCGGTGTCGACCTGCCGAGCTTCGCCGCCCGCTGTCCGAGCCGGTCCCTCATCGCGCTGGGCAACTGCAACCCGCTCACGGCCCGCGCCCTGCTCGACGCGCTGAGCGTGCGGTGGGGTGTGGATCGGTGGCCCGGCGGCAAGACCGTGTGGTGCGAACTGGCGGCCCAGCCGTCAGGGGCTGGGCGCGACGCGCACCGGTTTCAGCGCGTACCGGTTTCAGAGTGATGAGGCCGAGGACGAGTCGACGAGTGTGTCGATATGCGCGAAATGACCGTCGGGATGATCGCGGCCGAGTGTTGCTGTACAGTCCGCGCCGCTCCGCCGTGACGTAAGGAAAAGGTCCATGCGAACCAGCCTCCGGTGTGCCCTCGTGCTCGTACTCCCGCTCGTGCTCTCGCTGGACGCATGCGGAGTTGAGGCGGGGGAGCCGGCCGGGGCGGCGGGAAGCCCCGAGGTGGCGGCGCCTTCGTCCGCGACGCCCGAGCCGTCCGCGACGCCCGAGCCGTCCGCGACGCCCGAGCCGTCCGCGACGCCAGAGTCGCCGTTGGACTTCCTCGACCTCGCGGCGAAGGCGATGGCCGAGGAGCCCGCCTGGACCTTCTCCGTGAAGGGGGAGGAGGGGCTCACTCTCCAGGGGCAGAAGAACGCGGCGACCTACCGGGCCACGGTCCGGCGCGCGATGAAGCCGGAGGTGCTGCGGTCCGAGGGCGTCATCACCAGCAGCAAGGGGACCAGGAAGAACGAGGAGATGTACGTCGCCGACGGCACCGCCCACCTCAGGGAGGGTGACGCGCCCTGGAAGCACGCACCCGTCACCGACCCGGAGATGCGGAACAAGGTCGAGGACCCGGTCGCGGTCGTCGAAGAATTCCGGACGTACGCGAAGGCCGCCGGGGGAGACGTGAAGGCGACCGATACGGGCGGCGGCACCGTGGAACTCCGCGTCGCGAGCGGCAAGCGGAAGCTGAGTGCCGTCGCGGACCGGGCCTGGGCGAAGAAGGCCAAGCGCGAGTTCGATCCGACGGCTGAACAGCTCCGCAAGGCGGGGGTGGCCGTCGAGGACGCCCAGTTGACGCTCTCCGGCCTCGACGAGGTACTGGTCCTGGACGCGAAGACGTACCGGATCAGGAGTCACCGGCTGGACTTCGGTTTCCTGATCCCGTACGGCGGCGCCGACATCACGTTCGAGCAGCATGTCGGTGAGGAGAACCAGGGGGTGTACGCCGGGAGGATTGAGCCGCCGGCGGACGTGCGCTGAGATGAGGTCGTGCGCCCGGACCGACCGACGCGCGGAAACAGCGAGGTAGGACACCGCATGTTCACCACCCGGCCCACCCTCCAGGGCACCTTCGGCATGGTGTCCTCCACCCACTGGCTCGCCTCGCAGTCGGCGATGGCCGTGCTGGAGGACGGCGGCAACGCCTACGACGCGGCCGTGGCCGGCGCCTTCGTACTGCACGTCGTGGAGCCGCACCTGAACGGGCCCGCCGGTGAGGTGCCGATCCTGCTCGCCCCGGCGGGCGGCGAGGTGCGGGTGCTGTGCGGGCAGGGTGTCGCCCCGGCCGGGGCGACGGTCGCGCACTACCGGGCGCTCGGGCTGGACCTCGTACCCGGCACCGGCCCGCTCGCCGCCGCCGTGCCGGGCGCGTTCGACGCGTGGATGGTGCTGCTGCGCGACCACGGCACGAAGTCCCTCGACGACGTCCTCAAGTACGCCGTCGGGTACGCCGAGCACGGGCACGCGCCCGTGGAGCGCGTCGGCGAGACCGTCGAGACCGTGCGGAGGCTGTTCGAGACCGAGTGGACCTCGTCCGCAGAGGTCTACCTGCCCGGCGGACACTCGCCGCGCCCCGGCACGCTGCTGCGCAACCCCGCGCTCGCCGCCACCTGGAAGCGGCTGCTCACCGAGAGCGCGGGCGCGGGGGACCGGGAGGCGCGGATCGAGGCCGCGCGGGAGGTGTGGCGCACCGGTTTCATCGCCGAGGCGCTGGTCCGGCAGGCCGGGCGGCCGACGCTGGACACCAGCGGCGAACGGCACACCGGCACCCTGACGGCCGCCGATCTCGCGGCCTGGTCCGCGACCTACGAGACTCCGGCGACGTACGACTGGAACGGCTGGACCGTGTGCAAGGCCGGACCCTGGAGCCAGGGCCCGGCGCTCCTCCAGCAACTCGCCCTTCTCCCGGCCGAACTGCCCCCGTACGGCTCCGCCGACTACGTCCACCTGCTCATCGAGGGCTGCAAGCTCGCCATGGCCGACCGGGAGGCCTGGTACGGGGACGCCGCCGAGGTGCCGCTGGCGGAGCTGCTGTCGGCGCCGTACAACACGGAGCGGCGGAGGCTGGTCGGCGCCGCCGCCTCGTACGAGCTGCGGCCCGGCAGCCCAGGCGGGCAGGTCCCGCGGCTGAGCACGCACGCGCACGCGGTGGCCGCCGGCGAGGGCGAGTTCGACGCGATGGGCGTCGGCGAGCCGACGTTCGCCAAGAGCCCCACGTCACCTGGGCCGGGCGAACCCGACGTGGCCGCCGACGGCGGCACGCGCGGTGACACCTGCCACATCGACGTCGTCGACCGCTGGGGCAACATGGTCGCCGCCACACCCAGCGGCGGCTGGCTCCAGTCCAACCCCGTCGTGCCCGAGCTGGGCTTCCCGCTCGGCACCCGGCTCCAGATGGCCTGGCTGGAGGAGGGCCTGCCCAACTCGCTGACGCCGGGCCGCCGTCCACGCACCACCCTCACCCCGTCGATCGCGCTGCGCGACGGGGTGCCCGTCATGGCGTTCGGCACGCCCGGCGGCGACCAGCAGGACCAGTGGCAAACGCACTTCCTCCTCGCGGTCGCGCTGCGCGCCGCCGTCCGCGGCGGCCTCGACCTCCAGGGCGCCATCGACGCGCCGAACTGGCACAACGACAGCTTCCCCGGCTCGTTCTACCCGCGTGGGTCGCGCCCCGGCAGCGTCACCGTCGAGTCCCGCATGGACGCGGAGGTCGTCCGGGAACTGCGGCGCCGCGGTCATGACGTGACCGTCGGCGGGCCGTGGTCCGAGGGACGCCTGTGCGCTGTCGCCCGCTGCCCCGAGACCGGCATCCTGTCCGCGGCCGCCAACCCGCGGGGGATGCAGGGGTACGCGGTCGGCCGGTGAAGCCGGCCGGCGTCCGCCACGCGTCGGCCGCGGGCCTCCACCGGACGTACCGGGATGTCCGATGACGGGTGTTCACGCCGATTCCATCCGGAGTGCACCGGCCCGGCGGGGAATGTCAGTGGGGCATGGTCTCATAGAGACATGATCCAAGAGACGGAAACCATCGAAGAGTTTCTCGCACGTCACTCGGCCGACGTGGAGGAGGCGGTCCGCAAGGCCGCCGCGGCCGAGATCATGCCCCGTTTCCGGCGGCTGGCGGAGCACGAGGTGGACCAGAAGTCCGGACCGCACGACCTGGTGACGGACGCGGACCGGCTGGCCGAGCGGTACCTCACGGACGCGCTCGGCGCCCTGCTGCCGGGCTCCGTCGTGGTCGGCGAGGAGGCGGTGCACGCCGACCCGGCGGTCTACGAGGCGGTACGGGGCGACGCCCCCGTCTGGATCGTCGACCCGGTCGACGGAACACGGCAGTTCGTGCACGGCGACCCCGGCTTCTGCACCCTGGTGGCCCTCGCCCGGCACGGGGTCGTGCTCGCCTCCTGGACGTACGCGCCGGCGCGCGACCAACTCGCCACGGCCGTACGCGGTCAGGGCGCCTTCCTCGACGGCGTACCCCTGCGTTGCGGTGCGCCCGAGCCGGGGCGGCCCCTCGAAGTCGCCACGTCCCACCCCGACTACACGACGGACGAACAGAAGCGGGCCCTGCGCGGCCTGTGGGCGGACGGTGTCGCGCCGCGTCCCTGCGGGTCGGCGGGCCTGGAGTATCTGGCCGTCGCCCGGGGCGAGTTGGACGCCACGGCCTTCTGCTGGGAGGCGGCCTGGGACCACGCGGCGGGCCTCCTCCTGGTCGAGGAGGCGGGCGGCACCCACCTGACCCTGACCGGCACCCCCTTCCGCATCACGGGCGGCAACACCCTGCCCTTCACAGCAGCCCGCAACACGGCCACGGCCCGCCACATCACCGGCCTCCTCACCGCCTCGCCCGGCGCGTAAGGCCCGCCCCCGGCTCCCTGATCCCGGCGAGCCCGGGTCGGGATCAGGGAGCCGGCCCCGACCCTGGCGAGTTCGGGTACGGGGGCGCCGGCCCCGACCCCGGCGAGTCCGCTCACGCTGGGCTTCGGCCCGATCACGGTGCCGGACTCCGCCCCGGGCCTGTGGGGCCGGGTCTGTCACCGGGCCCCCTACCCCGAGGGCCGCCCCCCAGGGCTTCCCCGTCCCGAAGGGCCGCCCTGTCTCCGGGCACAACCGCCCAAGGGCGCCGGGGCAGCCCCCTGCGACACCGCCCTGTTCCGGAGCCCGCCGCCCCGCCCTCGGTGTGTCGGGGGTGCGGCATATCCTGGGGCTGAGTGGCCATCGGCTGACTAGGGGGTCCGAAGGTGCCGTCGATGCTCGATGCGGTCGTGGTGGGTGCGGGGCCGAACGGACTGACCGCTGCCGTGGAGCTCGCCCGCCGCGGCTTCGACGTGGCGGTGTTCGAGGCGCGGGAAACCGTGGGCGGCGGTGCCCGCACCGAGGAGCTCACCCTGCCCGGCTTCCGGCACGACCCCTGCTCCGCCGCACACCCCCTCGGCATCAACTCGCCCGCGTTCCGCACCCTGCCCCTGGAGCGCTACGGCCTCGAGTGGCTGCACGCCGAGCTGCCCATGGCGCACCCCTTCCTGGACGGCACGGCGGCCGTGCTGGCCCGTTCCGTCGCCGAGACGGCCGCCTCCTTCGGACCGCGCGACGCGGGCACGTACCGCAGACTGGTCCAGCCGTTCCTGCCCGGGTGGGACACCCTCGCCCGCGACTTCATGTCGCTGCCCCTGACCGCGCTCCCGCGCGACCCGGTCACCCTGGCCCGCTTCGGCCTGGTCGGCCTGCTCCCGTCCACGTGGCTGATGCGCCGCTTCCGGGACGAGCGGGCCAGGACCCTCTTCGCCGGCCTCGTCGCCCACGTCATGGCCCCCCTCGGCGGCTTCGCCACCGGCGCCGTCGGCCTGATCTTCGCACTCGCCGCGCACGCCCGCGGCTGGCCGGTGGCCCGCGGCGGCTCCCAGGCGATCTCCGACGCCCTCGCCGCGTACCTCAAGGACCTCGGCGGCGCCCTGCACACCGACTACGAGGTCAAGCGCCTCGACGACCTGCCGCCCGCTCGGGCGTACGTCTTCGACACCTCGCCCACCGCGCTGGCCCGCATCGCCGGCCTCGGCCGCTACTACGACGGCTACCGCTACGGCCCCGGCGTCTTCAAGATCGACTACGCCCTGGACGGCCCGGTGCCGTGGACCGCGCGGGAGCCCCGAGGCGCCGGCACCGTGCAGATCGGCGCGGACAGCACCGAGATCGGCACCGCGCTGCGCGCCGCGTCCCGCGAGGGCCGCGCCCCCGACCCGCCCTTCCTCATCACGGTCCAGCCCAGCGTCGCCGACCCCACCCGCGCCCCCGCGGGCAAGCAGGTCTTCTGGGCGTACGGCCATGTCCCCAATGGCTGGACCGGCGACCTCACCGACGCCGTGGAACGCCAGTTGGAACGCTTCGCCCCGGGCTTCCGCGACCGCGTACTCGCCCGCGCCACCGCCGGCCCGCCCGAGATCGCCGCCCGCAACGCCAACTACGTCGGCGGCGACATCGCCTCCGGCTCGGTCTCCGGGCTCCAGATCCTGCTGCGCCCGAAACCGTCGCTGTTCCCGTACAGCACCCCGCACCCGGCCGTCTTCATCTGCTCGTCGGCCACCCCGCCGGGCCCCGGCGTGCACGGCATGTCGGGGCACAACGCCGCGAAGGCCGTCTGGAGGAGGCTGCGGCAGACATGACCACCGTCATCAAGCTCGTCCAGGGCGACATCACCAGGCAGCGAGCCGACGCGATCGTCAACGCCGCCAACTCCTCCCTCCTCGGCGGCGGGGGCGTCGACGGCGCCATCCACCGCCGCGGCGGCCCCGCGATCCTCCAGGAGTGCCGCGCCCTGCGCGCCTCCCGCTACGGCAAAGGCCTGCCCACGGGCCAGGCGGTCGCCACCACGGCCGGCGAACTGGACGCCCTCTGGGTGATCCACACCGTCGGCCCCGTCCACAGCCGCACCGAGGACCGCTCGCACCTGCTGGCCTCCTGCTACCGCGCGTCCCTCGGCGTCGCCGACGATCTGGGCGCCCGCACCGTGGCGTTCCCGGCGATCTCCACGGGCGTCTACCGCTGGCCGATGGACGACGCGGCCCGGATCGCGGTGGAGACCGTGAGGGAGACCGGCACCTCGGTCGAAGAGGTCCGCTTCGTCCTCTTCGACGACCGGGCCTACGAGGCGTTCACCGCACGCGTCGGCTGAACCGGCTACCCCCGTACGGGACGGAACTCCGGCAAATCGCCATATATCATGGCTGATTATGGCGGGTGGGAGCCGAGGCACAGTCACTCACGTCGGCGTCGGTCGTCATCGGGCAGTGACGTCGCCATGATCTGGGAGATGCTGGGCCTGGGTTTCGTACTCGGCCTGGACAATTTCCGGGTGTCGATAGCGCTCGGCACCGTCCCCTTCGGTCTGAAGCGCGCGATGCAGGTCGCGCTGACCTTCGGGCTGTGGGACGCGGTCATGCCGCTGGTCGGGCTGCTCATCGGCCGCGAAATCGGGGAGGCCGTCGGGGGTGTCGCCGATGTGGTGGGCGCGGTCGCGCTCGGCGGGTACGGCCTCTACCTCGTCATCTCCTCCCTCCGGAACCCCGAGCCGGACGAGCTGGACCACCCGTGGGCGCTGTTCGGCATCCCGTTGACGCTGAGCCTGGACAACCTGGTCGCCGGCGCGAGCCTGGGCATCCTCGGGCTCTCGCCGTGGTTCTCGGCCCCCGTCTTCGGCCTCGTCACGGCGGTGATGTCGCTGATCGGGCTCCAGCTCGGGCGGGCCGCGGCGCGCCTCGTCCGGATCCGCGCGGACCTGGTGAGCGGGGTCAGCCTGATCATCGCCGCGGCGGTGCTGCCGTTGGTGTTCGGCAGCTAGTGCCCGACAGGCAACGTTCGCCCCGTCGCGACGCCCGGCACGCTCCCCCCAAGCTCTTCGAGCAGGGGGGACCCCACTCGCCGCACCGGCCGGAAGCCCCAGTACGTCCAGTACGAGGACTTCCGGCCGGCACTCCCCCAAGCTCTTCGAGCAGGGGCCCTCAGAGCACGCACCGGACGCCGCTCCTTCACGGGCAAACGTCGCCTGCCGCGGCACTAGCCCGCTCACTCGGCCCCGGAGGCGGGCTGACCGGCTCGACCCGGCCGGCGGCCCCGGTGCGAGCGGGGGATCAGCCGAAGGGCCTCGGCGCGCGAGCCGGCGTTGGCGGCCTCGACCGCCCGGGCGACCAGGTCGTGGTCGGGCGACAGATGACAGACCGGGTCGGTGCGGGCGGCGTCGCCGGTGAGCAGGAACGCCTGGCAGCGGCACCCGCCGAAGTCCACCTCCCGCCGGGGACAGCTCCGGCACGGTTCCGGCATCCAGTCGGTACCCCGGAAAGCGGTCATCACCGGGGACTCGGCCCAGATCCGCGCCAGCGAGTCCTCCCGCACGCTGGCCCGCGGCAACGGCAGGGACTGGGCGGCCGGGCAGGGCAGGACGTCGCCGTTCGGCGTCACGGTCAGCTGCCGGGAGGCCCAGCCGCTCATGCAGGGTTTCGGGTAGCGGCTGTAGTAGTCGGGGAGGACGTAGATGACGTCCATGCGGTCCCGCAACCGCTCGCGGGCGGCCCGCACGACGACCTCGGCCGCCTGGAGCTGCGCCCGGCTCGGCAGCAGCGCGTCACGGTTCCGCCAGGCCCAGCCGTAGTACTGGGTGTTGGCCAGCTCCACCCGGTCGGCGCCCACCTTCTCGGCCAGCCCGAGCACGTCGGCGACGCGGTCGATGTTGTACCGGTGCAGGACCACGTTCACGGTGAGCGGCCAGCCCAGCTCCTTGACCACGCCCATCGCCTCGACCTTGCGCTCGAAGGACGGGATCCCGGCGATCCGGTCGGACACGGCCGGTTCGTCGGCCTGGATGCTGACCTGCACGTGGTCCAGTCCGGCGGCCCGCAGCCGCTCGGCCCTCGGCCGAGAGAACCCGACGGCGCTGGTGATGAGGTTGGTGTAGAGGCCCAGGTCGTGGGCGTCCGCCACGATCTCCACCAGGTCGCGCCGCAGCAGCGGTTCCCCGCCGGACAGGTGGCACTGGAGCACCCCGAGGTCGCCGGCCTCGGCCAGCACCCGCCGCCACTCGTCGGTGGCCAGCTCGTCCCGGTAGTCGCCCAGGTTCAGTGGGTTGGAGCAGTACGGGCAGGCCAGCGGGCAGCGGTAGGTGAGCTCGGCGAGCAACCCGAACGGGCTATCCATCGGCGAGCTCCACCCAGCGCCGGGCGACGAGCCGGGCCAGGAACCGCCGCACCTCGTCGTCGGGGACGGACTCGTAGCGCGTGCCCAGCTCGGCCATGATCTCGGCCACGGTGCGCCGCCCGTCGCACAGCTTGAGGATCTCCGCGCCGCTGCCGTTCAGCACCACCACCGTCTCGGGGTGCAGCAGGACCGGACGCTGCCTGGTCCGGGAGTAGGCCAGCCGGACATGGCGCGCCAGGCGGGGCCGGTCCGTGCCGGCCACCTCGACGAAGGGGCGGGTCCCGGATGTGGTCCGGGTCGTTCCGGTAGGGGTCGGGTCCATGGTGGTCACTCCGGGTAGGCCTGGTCGACGGCGTCCATCAGGCTCCACAGGACGTCGCACTTGAACGACAGCGCGTCGACGGCGCGTGCCTGGGACTCGGCGGAGAGGCAGTGCGCCGTGACCACCTCGAGGGCGTGCTCGCAGTCGCGGGGCGCCTGCTCCAGCCGGGCACGGAAGTAGGCGAGGCCCTCGGGGTCGATCCACGGGTACCACCGCTCGAACGCGGCCAGCCGCGCCGCCATCAGATCGGGCGCGAACAGCTCGGTGAGCGAGGACGCCACCGCCTCCACCCACGGGCGGGTCCGGGCGAAGTTCACGTAGGCGTCGACGGCGAACCGCACCCCGGGCACCAGGTGCCGGTGGTCCCGGACCTCCTCGCGGGTCAGCCCCGCGGCCTCGCCGAGGCGCAGCCACGCCTCGATGCCGCCCTCGCCGGCGGCGGTGCCGTCGTGGTCGGTGATCCGCCGGATCCAGCGGCGCCGGACCTCCAGGTCGGGGCAGTTGGAGAGGATCGCGGCGTCCTTGCGGGGGATGTTCTCCTGGTAGTAGAAGCGGTTGGCCACCCAGCCCCGGACCTGCCGGCGGCTCAGCCGGCCGGCGTTCATCCGGACGTGGAACGGGTGCTGGTCGTGGTATCGCCGCGAGTGGGCCCGCAACGCCTCGACGAAGCCGTCGGCGCCGGTTCTCGTGGTCGTTGTCGTCACGGCGCTACACCTGGACCTCTAGGCCGTCCGTGGCCACTTCCATGCCGCTCTTCTCCACGATACGACGCTCGGGAGTGTCCTCCAGGAGGATCGGGTTGGTGTTGTTCATGTGCACGAAGACCGTCCGCCGCACGCCCAGCGACGGGAGCTGCGCCAGGCTGCCGTCCGGGCCGTCGATGGGCAGATGGCCCATCTCCCTGGACGTCCTGCCGGCCAGGCCGAGCCGTACGAGTTCGTCGTCGCGCCAGCAGGTCCCGTCGATCAGCAGGCATGCGCAGCCCTCGATCTCCCCGCGCACCGCCGGCGCCAGCGACTGCACCCCCGGCAGGTACACCAGCGTCCCGCCGCTGCGCTCGTCGGTCAGCCGGTAGCCCACTACGCGGCCGTGGTCCTGCCCGGTTCCGAACCGGTCGCGTTTGCCGGTGGGCACGTCGAACGCCCGGCAGGACAACCCGTCCGCCAGGGCCAGGCAGGCGCCGGGGGTCACCGCCCGCCACTCGACCGGGCAGTAGCGTTCGAGCGTGCGCAGGATTCCCGAGCCGACGCACAGGGTCTCGCGCACCGCCGGCGTGGCGTACAGCCGCAGGGCGCGGGCCTCGCGCAACAGCAGCAGGCCCAGCGTGTGGTCCAGCTCGGCGTCGGTGAGCAGCACCGCCTCCAGCGGCGTCGTCCGGTCGTCGCGCGGGTGCAGTCCGGGGAAGGCCTCGATCTGGGCGCGCACGTCGGGTGAGGCGTTGACGAGGAACCACCGGCGGCCGTCGGCGCTGACCGCGACCGACGACTGGGTGCGCGCGAGACCCCGGGAGCGGACCGCGGCGCACACCGGGCAGCCGCAGTTCCACTGCGGGGAGCCGCCCCCCGCCGCCGAGCCCAGCACGCGCAGCAACACGCCGGCACTCCGTTCGTCGAAGCGGTCCGGGCCCGTCGCCGGCCCGGTCGTCCCTGGCCGTACCGAGCTGTCGGGGGGCGCCGGACCGGGTCCGGCGCCGTCCCGCGTCCGCCGGTCCGTCAGTCCGCTAGTCCTCCATCCGGGCCACGTACATGGTCACCTCGGCCGCGACCGCGATCTCCTCGAACTCGGGCGTCTCCCACACTTCGAGCGCTTCCAGCACTTCGAGCTGAGACTCCATGGATTCACCTCCTCTCTGCCCGAACGGGGCAGGTTCCGGTCCCGCGCTACGGCGATTCCGGGAGGGCGAAGACCATCAGGGCGCTTCCGTGCCCCGCGCCGAGCATGCCGGGGAGGAATCCCTCGGCCCATCCGCCCCAGCCGACGGGCACGGCGATGTACTGCCTGCCGTCGACCATGTAGGTGGTCGGGCTGCTGTGGTGGCCGCTTCCGCACTGGAACTGCCACAGCAGTTCCCCGGTGCGGGCGTCGAGCGCGTTGAACTCCCCGGAGGCCTCACCGGCGAACACCAGGTCGCCGCCGGTGGCCAGCACCGAGGCGCACATCGGGAGTTCGTTGCGCCACCGCCACTTCTCCTCGCCGCTCGCGTCGAACGCGCTGATGGACCCGGCCATGTCCTCGATGTCCACCTGAACGCCCGCGCCCCAGTACGGAATGCTCTCCTTGAACTCCCGGCGCTGCCGGGTGGCCGTGGCTCCGGTGTCCTGGACCGGGACGTAGAAGAGCCCGGTCTTCGGGCTGTAGGCCGCGTGCGTCCATTCCTTGGCACCGGCCGGGCCCGGGTAGAAGTGGACCGGCACTCCCTCCTTGTCCGGGTACGCCTTCGCCGTCACCTGGCCGTCCCTCGTGATCGCTCCCCAGGTGATGCGGTCCACGAAGGGGGTGATCCCGACCCTCTCGCCGTTCGTGCGGTCGAGGACGAAGAAGTAGCCGTTCTTGTCGAAGTGGCCGAGCAGTTTGCGTCCGTCCCGCTCGAACAGGATGCACTCGGCGATGCTGTCGTAGTCCCACACGTCGTGCGGGGTGCACTGGTAGTGCCAGCGGATCTGACCGCTGTCCACGTCGACGGCGATGATGCAGTCGGTGAAGAGGTTGTCCCCCTCGCGGACGGCCCCGTCGAAGTCGGGCGCCGGGTTGCCGGTGCCGACGTACAGCAGGTTGGTCTCCGGGTCGAAGGTGCCGGTGACCCAGCAGTTCGCCCCGCCCCGGGCCCAGGCCTCGCCGTCGGCGGGCCAGGTCTCCGAGCCGGGCTCCCCGGGCTTCGGCACCGTGTAGCAGCGCCACTGGTGCTCGCCGGTCTCGAGGTCGAACGCGTCGAGGTGGCCCCGTACGCCGAACTCGCCGCCGGAACTGCCGACGATGAGCAGGTTCTTCACGACCAGCGGGGCGAGGGTGGCGCTCTCTCCGGCGCGGACGTCTCCGTAGGTCCTGTCCCAGACCCGCTTGCCGGTGGTGGCGTCGAGCGCGAGTACACGGGCGTTCGCGGTGACGAAGAAGACCTTCCCCTGCGCCACGGCGACCCCGCGGTTGACGTTCCCGCAGCACAGGGAGACGTCGAAGGGGACCGCGTGCTTGTACCGCCAGATCTCCACACCCTTCTTCGCGTCGAGGGCCCAGACCCAGCCGTCCCAGCCGGAGAGGAACATGACCCCGTCGACGACGATCGGGGCGGCCTCGAAGGAGTAGGTCGACGCGCCCGCGATCAGTCCGGTCGTGCCGGCCTGGAAGACCCACGCGGGGACCATGCGCCTGACGCTCTCCGTGTTGATCTGGTCCAGCGGGCTGTACCGCTGCCCGTCGTAGGCGCCGTAGTAGGTGAGCCAGTTCTGTGGCTCCTCGCGGGCGTTGAGCAGGCGTTCGTAGTCGACGTCGGCCACCACGGGCGGCGCGATGTCCCCGCCCGCGACCTTGCCGCTCAGGCTTCCCTGGTCGACGGCCCAGCCCGCGTCCACGTACTCGACGGCCATGTGCTCCACCTCCTTCTTCCTACGGCCGCGGCTGTTCGGGGCGGTCGAGGCGGGCCTCCGGCGGAGCGTCCCCCATGACGACGATGGCCCCGGTCAGACCCCGGCCCTCGTCATTGCCCGTGGGCGAGCCGAACCAGTAGTAGCCCGGTCCGTCGAGGTTGAGGGCCGCCCGTCCCCGCGAATGGTTCACCAGCCAGATGAATTTCCGGTCGCCATTGCTGGGCAGGAGCGCACAGTGCGTGTTCCGGTCGTCATTGACGAGTTCGAGCTCGATATCGCCTCCATGGGGCATGACCAGAATCGAGGGATCCCAGGCCAGCTCGTCCGGGTGAATGCGAATGGTGGCCTCCATGCGGCCGTCCGGCCTCACGGTGGCCTGCCCAATGCTTCCGGTTCCCAGCACTTGCCCCAGCGCTGCCTTGTTCTGCCCGGCCAACCCGATCGTGTCGAGGAGGTTGGATCGTTCCTGCGCGGTCGTCATCGGGGCTTCACTCTCCTCACCCGAAACCGAAGGGACCTTGAGTTCACGAATTTATAAATTCGCGCCGAAAAGGGTAAAAAAATTGGTTATCAACAAGCACGCTACGCCGGAGGAATCACACCGGGCGGCGCATGCCGTTCGTCCGCGACCAGCCACCGTTCGTACCCGAAGTGCCGCCGTCGGGAGGGGCGGAGGAATCAGGCGAGGTCGTACCGATCGAGGTTCATGACCTTGTCCCACGCGGCGACGAAGTCCCGCACGAACCTCTCCCGCGCGTCGTCGCTCGCGTAGACCTCCGCGAGGGCACGCAGCTCGGAGTTCGAGCCGAAGACGAGGTCGACGCGACTGCCGGTCCACTTCACCTCGCCGGTGGCGCGGTCGCGGCCCTCGAAGGTTTCCCCGGTCGCGGACGTCGGGCTCCATACCGTGCCCATGTCGAGCAGATTCACGAAGAAGTCGTTGGTCAGCGACCCGGGCGCCGAGGTGAAGACACCCAGCGGCGACTGCCGATGGTTGGCGCCCAGCACCCGCAGGCCACCCACGAGGACGGTCATCTCGGGCGCGCTCAGGTCCAGCAGGTTCGCACGGTCGACCAGCGAGTGCTCCGACAGCAGCCGATCGCCCTTGCCGCGGTAGTTGCGGAACCCGTCCGCGGCCGGCTCCAGCGGGGCGAAGGACTCCGCGTCCGTCCACTCCTGGGCGGCGTCCGTGCGCCCCGGTGCGAAGGGGACCTGGACCTCATGGCCGGAGGTCCTGGCGGCCTGCTCGACGGCGGCGGCTCCGCCGAGCACGATGAGGTCGGCCAGCGAGATCCTCTTGTCCCCGGTCTGGGCGCTGTTGAAGGATTCCTGGATCCCCTCCAGGGCGCGCAGCACCCGTGCCAGCGTGTCGGGGTCGTTGACCTCCCAGTTCCGCTGCGGCTCCAGACGGACGCGCGCGCCGTTCGCCCCGCCCCGCTTGTCGCTGACGCGGAACGTCGAGGCAGACGCCCACGCCGTCGAGACGAGCTGGGAGACCGACAGCCCGGAGGCGAGGATCCGGCTCTTGAGCGCGGCGACGTCCGCCGCCCCGACCAGCTCGTGGTCCACGGCGGGGACCGGGTCCTGCCAGCGCAGGATCTCCCGGGGGACCAGCGGCCCGAGGTAGCGCCGGATCGGGCCCATGTCGAGGTGCGTCAGCTTGAACCAGGAGCGGGCGAACGCGTCCGCGAGCTGGTCCGGGTGCTCCAGGAAGCGCCGCGCGATCGGCTCGTAGACCGGATCCGACCGCAGCGCGAGGTCCGTCGTCAGGATCGTCGGGGCGTGGGTCGCCGACGGGTCGTGGGCGTCCGGCACGGTGCCGGCCCCGCCGCCGTCCCTCGGGATCCACTGCCACAGACCGCCGGGGCTCAGCTCCAGTTCCCACTCGTAGCCGAACAGGGTCTCGAGGAAGCCGTTGTCCCACCTCGTCGGGGTGGGTGTCCACGTGCCCTCCAGCCCGCTGGAGATGGCGTCCGCTCCCTTTCCGGTGCCGTAGCCGCTCTTCCAGCCCAGGCCCTGCTGTTCGAGCGGGGCGCGCTCGGGCTCGGGGCCGAGGTGGGTGTCCGGGTCGGCCGCGCCGTGGGTCTTGCCGAACGTGTGGCCGCCCGCGATCAGCGCGACGGTCTCCTCGTCGTTCATCCCCATGCGCCGGAACGTCTCGCGGATGTCCCGGGCGGCGGTGAGCGGGTCCGGGACGGTGTTCGGACCCTCCGGGTTGACGTAGATGAGGCCCATCTGGTCGGCGGCCAGCGGGCTCTCCAGCTTCCGGACGCCGCCGTGGCGTTCGTCGCCGAGCCAGGCGCGCTCGGGACCCCAGTAGACGTCCTCGTCGGGCTCCCAGACCTCCGTCCGGCCGCCGGCGAAGCCGAAGGTCGTGAAGCCCATCGTCTCCAGGGCGCGGTTGCCCGCGAAGACCATCAGGTCCGGCCAGGAGATCTTGCGGCCGTACTTCTTCTTCACCGGCCAGAGCAGCCGGCGCGCCTTGTCGAGGTTGCGGTTGTCCGGCCAGCTGTTCAGCGGCGCGAAACGCTGCATGCCGGCGCCCGCGCCACCGCGGCCGTCGTCGACCCGGTACGTCCCGGCGCAATGCCACACCATCCGGATCACGAGCGGCCCGTAGTGGCCGAAGTCGGCCGGCCACCACTCCTGCGACGTCGTCAGCACCTCGTCGACATCCCGCGCCAGGGCGTCGAGGTCCAGCGTCCGGAACTCCGCGGCGTAGTCGAAGCCCTCGCCCATGGGGTCGGCCATGGCGGGGTGCTTCCGGAGGACCGCCAGGTCGAGCCGGTGCGGCCACCAGTCGCGGTTGCTCGCGCCCCCGGGGTTCATCGCGCCGGCAACGGCGTCCCGACTGTCCGTCACGGGAACCTCCTTCCGGGAACAGCGGTTGTGCCGGGGGACTCAGAGGTCCAGCGCGCGACGCACGGCCGGCGCGTTCCGCCG
Source organism: Streptomyces sp. NPDC001231 (assembly GCF_042896885.1). Taxonomy (NCBI): domain Bacteria; kingdom Bacillati; phylum Actinomycetota; class Actinomycetes; order Kitasatosporales; family Streptomycetaceae; genus Streptomyces; species Streptomyces sp. NPDC001231. The sequence continues at coordinate 49,693 of NZ_JBIAXS010000023.1, read as the reverse complement.
GGAGACCGGCACCATCTCGTTGTTCCGGCCGTCCATGACCAGGGACAGCTCGCCCTTGAGCCCGCGCTCGATCTCCCGGATGCGGCCGAGGTTGACCACATACCGGCGGTGCACCCGCAGGAAGCCGGCATCCGCCAGCTCACTGTCGAGCCTGTCCAGACTCACGGAGGCGGCCCGCAGCCGCCCCTGATCGGTGGAGAGCCACACGTCGTTGCCCCGCGACTCGGCGAAGGAGACTTCCGGCAGCCGCAGCAGCACCAGCCGGTTGTCGCGCACCGCGACCAGCCGGCGCGGCAGCGGCCGAGGATGCTCGGGCCCCTCCAACTGCGGCACCTGTGCCCCGTCGGAGGCACCGAAGGAGACCAGGTGCCCGATCAGGCGCCCCGACGAGAAGACGGGCCGGATGCCGATCGACGTCGGCTCGTCGGCGAGATGGGCGAAGATCTGCGTCGAGCCGACCCATTCGGGATTGTGGGCCGCCTGCCCGGTGGCGTACCGGGCGGCCGCGATCAGCTCTGGCAGCCCGGGCTTCCAGCGCAATGTGGGGTCGACCGCCGGGGTGCAGGCGGGGACGCCCAGGAGCACGCTCGCCATGTCGTCGGCGATCACCACCTTGCCCGCGGTGTCCACCGCGGCGAGCGCCGCACCGGAGCGCGCCCTGGCCTGCGTGCAGGCCGCGACCAGCTCGGCGCCGCTGTCCCGGGCGCGCCTCTTCAACGGGTACTGGGTCATGGTGACCGCGTTCGCCAGCCAGCCGCTCGCGGACGCGGGCAGCGGACTGCGCCAGCAGCAGATGCTCATGACCGCGATCGGGTCCTTGGTCACCACGTCACGCACCGCGACGCCCGCGCAGACCCAGTCGTGGAACGCCTGGCACCAGTGCTCCGCGCCCCTGATCGGTACCGGTCCGTGCGTCTCCAGCGCCGTGCCCATGCCGTTCGTGCCGACCGCGCACTCGGACCAGCAGAACCAGGGCGCCAGATTGGACTCGCCGGCCCGGGCGAGCGTGGTCTGGTCACCCCACTCGGCCAGGACCCTGCCGGTGGCGTCGGTGACGGTGACGACGCCACCGAGGCTGCCCACCTCATGGGCGACGGAGGCGGCACGAAAACCCAGCTCGGCGAACACGACGTCGTGCTCGGGCGTGTGGTCGGGCTCCGCGACGGCCACCGGGGCCCGCGTGAGGTGGGGATCCACCCGGTACTGCTCCCGGCAGCGATGCCAGGAGATCGCCACCAGGGGCCGGACGTCCGGGACATGGTCCTCGCCCTGCACGAACCGTTCCCACGCCGCCAGCACGGCGCCGCTGCCCAGGTTCGCCGAGACGGGCTCGAGCCGATGTACATCCCTCATGGTTCAGAACCGTCCTTGGTCCCTCCCCACCCCACAGACCTGCATCCCCCACCCTAGGTTCCGTCGTCGGGCTGTGCACGCCCCTCTTCGGGCCCGTCCGAGGACCGCCGACCGTCGTAGACGAGTAGTCCGTCCTCGCGCAGACGTACCCCCTCGCCGAGCCGATGGGGGACGAGCCGGCCGTCGTGCATCAGATGCACGACGGGCCGTCCGCGGGCGAGCACCACGAAGTCGGCGATGACACGGCGGTGGCAGCGCCACCAGACCGCCTCCGCGCACATGACTGCCGTCCGCCGCCGCGCGGCCTCGTCGAGGAGCTGGGCGATCGCGTCGAGGAACTCGCCCGTGCGCGTGTGTGCGGCGTAACCGCGGAAGGCCTCGTTGCGCCAGACGGTGTCCGGCGAGTCCGGAGGCACTGTGCGGAATCCGCCCAGTCGCGGTTCCCAGCGGTAGGCGGTCCCGCGCCCGGGCAGCCACCGCAGCAGCCTCTCCCGGCCCACGTCCGGGTTGTGGCGGCTTCCGGGCGCGGTCCTGACGTCCACCACGGCGGCGATCCCCGCCTCGCGGATCAGCTCCGTGAGGCGTTCGCGGTCCGCCGTACCGTGTCCGAAGGTGACGAGCGGCTGCTGCTCCATGCCTTCAGGATCGTCTTCATGCCTCCGGAGCGCCGGAGGACCTCGTCCTGCGGCGAGGACGACCTCCACGGGTCGATCGCCACGGACCCAGGACACACGAGGGCGATGTCGGATTCCCGCCAGCCCCGGGCCGCCCGGTGCTGGATGCTGGACGCATGCAGAAAGGGATGCACACCCATCGGGAGCGCTGTGTGCGCGCCGTCCAGTCCAAGGACGCGCGGTTCGACGGCTGGTTCTTCACCGCCGTCCTGACCACCCGCATCTACTGCCGGCCCAGCTGCCCGGTGGTGCCGCCCAAGCCGGAGAACATGACCTTCTACCCGAGCGCGGCCGCCTGCCAGCAGGCCGGCTTCCGGGCCTGCAAGCGCTGCCGCCCCGACACCAGCCCCGGCTCACCGGAGTGGAACCAGCGCGCCGACGCCGTGGCCCGCGCCATGCGGCTGATCGCCGACGGAGTCGTCGACCGCGAGGGCGTGCCCGGACTCGCCGCCCGCCTCGGCTACAGCACCCGTCAGATCGAACGCCAGCTCCGCGCCGAACTCGGCGCCGGACCGCTCGCGCTCGCCCGCGCCCAGCGCGCCCAGACCGCCCGGCTGCTGATCGAGACCACCGCCCTGCCGATGGCGGAGATCGCCTTCGCCGCCGGCTTCTCCTCGATCCGCACCTTCAACGACACCGTGCGCGAGGTGTTCGCCCTGTCGCCCAGTGGACTGCGCACCCGCGCCCCCGGGCGACCCACCGTGCCCGGCAGGCACGCCGGCGCCCCGGGCACCCCCGGCGCCCTCTCCCTGCGCCTGCCGTTCCGCGCCCCGCTCAACCCGGACAACCTCTTCGGTCACCTCGCGGCGACCGCCGTACCCGGAGTCGAGGAGTGGCGCGACGGCGCCTACCGCAGGACCCTGCGCCTGCCCTACGGCCATGGGATCGCCACGCTGACCCCGAAGCCGGACCACATCGCCTCCCGCCTCACCCTCGGCGACCTGCGGGACCTTCCGGTCGCCATCAGCCGCTGCCGGCGCATGCTCGACCTGGACGCCGACCCGGTCGCCATCGACGACCAACTGCGCACCGACCCGTTCCTCGCGCCCCTGGTCGACAAGGCCCCCGGCCGGCGCGTGCCGCGCACCGTGGACGAGGGCGAGTTCGCGCTGCGGGCCGTGCTCGGCCAGCAGGTCTCCACGGCCGCCGCCCGCACCCACGCAGGCCGCCTGGCCGCCGTACACGGCGAGCCCGTCGACGATCCCGAAGGCGGCCTCACCCACCTCTTCCCCGCCCCCGAGGCACTGGCCGCCCTCGACCCCGAGTCGCTGGCGATGCCCCGTACCCGGCGTACGACACTGCTCACCCTGGCCGGTCAACTCGCAGACGGAACACTCCACTTGGGCGTGGAGAGCGACTGGGAGGATACTCGCGCCCGCCTCCTGGCACTCCCCGGATTCGGCCCCTGGACCGCCGATGTCATCGCCATGCGCGCCCTGGGCGACCCGGACGCCTTCCTCCCCACCGACCTCGGCATCCGGCGCGCCGCACGGGAACTCGGCCTGCCGTCCACCCCGGCCGCGCTCACCGCCCGCGCGGCGGCCTGGCGGCCCTGGCGGGCGTACGCCGTGCAGTACCTGTGGGCTACCGACAGCCACCCGATCAACTTCCTTCCCGTCTGAGGACGTTCCGCCATGAAGCAGCACACCGTGATCGACAGCCCCTACGACCTGCTCACCCTCGTCGCCGACGACGGCGTCCTGTGCGGCCTGTACATGACCGACCAGCGCCACCGTCCGCCCGAGGAGTCCTTCGGAGAGCCCGACGACGGCCCCTTCGGCGAGGCCGTCGACCAGCTGGAGGCCTACTTCACGGGCGAACTGAAGGAGTTCACCGTCCCGCTGCGCCTGCACGGCACCCCGTTCCAGCGCACGGTCTGGGACCAGCTGCGGAAGATCCCCTACGGCGAGACCCGTTCCTACGGCGAACTCGCCACCGCACTCGGCAACCCGGGCGCCTCCCGCGCGGTCGGCCTCGCCAACGGCAAGAACCCCATCGGCATCATCGTCCCCTGCCACCGAGTGATCGGCGCGGGCGGCAGCCTCACCGGCTACGGCGGCGGCCTGCCCAGAAAGCGGCGCCTGCTGGACTTCGAACGGGGAACGGCCCTCTTCTAGTCGCTCTTCCAGCCGCTGTGCGAGCCGTCACGCAGCCCGCGCAGCAGCGCGGGCAGCGCCGTGCCGATCGGCTCCCGCACGATCTCGTCGGCGATGTCGTCGTACGGTGTCGGCTCGGCGTTGACGATGACCAGCCGTGCCCCGTGGTCGGCGGCCACGCCGGCGAGTCCGGCGGCGGGCTGGACCTGGAGGCTGGTGCCGACCGCGATGAACACCTGGCATGCCTTGGTGATGGCGACCGCCTCGCCGAGGACCGCCGGGTCGAGGCGCTCGCCGAACATCACGGTGGCCGACTTCAGGATCCCGCCGCACTCCCGGCACGGCGGATCCTCCTCTCCGGCCGCCACTCGTTCCAGGGCGTCCTCCATCGGCCCGCGCGCCCCGCACCGCGTGCACACCACACTCCGCACGCTGCCGTGCAGCTCCAGCACCTTGCGTGCGGGCATCCCGGCGAGTTGGTGCAGCCCGTCGACGTTCTGTGTGATCACCCTGACCGGCACCCCGGCCCGCTCCAGATCGGCCACGGCCCGGTGCGCGGCGTTCGGCTCGGCCGTGAGCGCGCGGTTCTTCCGCCGCATCTGCCAGGAACGTCGCCGGATCTCCGGATCGCCCATGTAGTACTCGTACGTCACGAGCTTCTCGGCCTCGGGATCCCGCCGCCACAGCCCGTTCGGGCCGCGATAATCAGGGATTCCGGAATCAGTGGAGATGCCTGCACCGCTGAGGATGGCGACGAGTGGCCCGTTCATGTGCCGAGAGTAGGACGCCTGCCCGCTCGAGGCGAACGAATACCCGGCCCTGGCTGGGCGAGCGACCCAGTCGCGCACCGCGGTGTCCGGAGTTCAACAGAGTGGGTGGCTTCAGCGAGCGTCGCGCACGTTGCCGGCCGGGGCCGCCCGCCCGTGGAGTGTGCCGGCCGAGCCGGCCGGTCAGGGGCGCGGGGCTTGAGCAGCATCCGATCGGCCAGTGGCGTCAGCGAGCCGTCGGAGTTCGGGCTCCGTGCCACTGGTCGGTCGGATGCAGGCGGCGTGGTCGGGCGTCGCCTTCGTTCACAAGGACTCGCACAGTCTCGGCGAGGGCGACCATGGTCGGTACCGGGTCGAGCACATGTCTGATCGCGGCGGCCAGGGTCGGCGGCTGCTTCTAGGATCTGCGGCATGGCAACAAGACTCGTGCAGATCAATATGAAGGCCCTGGACGACTCCGTGCTCGGCCGGTTCTGGGCGGAGGCACTCGGTTGGGGTGTCGACAGCGAGGGACCCGGCGTGACCAACCTCGAACCCGTGGGCTTCGTCTCCCCCAACCCCGTGGCCGTCTGCATTGACATCGTCGCCCGCCCGGAACCCAAAACGGTGAAGAACCGGGTCCACCTTGATCTGGCCACCACCTCGACCGCCCATCAGGCCGAGTTGGTCGCGCGCCTGAAGGATCTCGGCGCGACGCTCGCCGACGTGGGTCAGGGCAACGTCCCCTGGACGGTCATGGCCGACCCGGAGGGCAATGAGTTCTGCGTCCTGGAGCCCCGTCCGATCTACCAGGACACCGGGCCGATCGCCGCGGTGGTGGTCGACTGCACCGACCCACGAGAGATGGCCCGGTTCTGGGGCGAGGCGATGGACTGGACGCTGCACGAGGTCACCGACGACCACGCGGCCATGCGTTCCGCCAAAGGCGTCGGCCCCTACCTGGAGTTCCTCCGCACCCCCGACACCAAGAGCGTGTGGAACCGCGTCCACCTCGACGTCTGCCCCTACCCCGGTGACGACCTGGCAGCAGAGGAAGCCCGACTGCGCGCCCTGGGTGCCACCGACCCTGGTATCGACCAGTCCGCAATCTCCTGGACGGTTCTGGCCGACCCGGAAAGCAACGAGTTCTGCCTCCTCACCCCTCGCTGACCTTGAGCAACGGCTCCGGCCAGCGGCGGAGACCGCGTGGCGTCAGCGCATGCCGCCGAAGACGGGGATGGTGTCCCCGGTGATCCAGCGCGCGTCATTGGACGCCAGGAAGGCCACGAGCGGGCCGTAGTCGTCGGCGGCGCCCGTACGGCCCCGGCGCCTACGGCGGCGCTACGCGCTGGCCTTCGGCCACCATGGACAGTCCGCCCCACCCCCTGGAACTGGCTGTCCATCGGGCGGCCGCCCTTGTGGCGCCCGGTCGCAGGTCAGGTGCCTCATGGCTGGGGAGATCCATCGAGCAGGTGTGGGATAACTCCCGATCAGGGGGTGGCCGTTTTCAAGGCTCTGGCCGCAGTTCCGTGAATGCGCAGGTCAGCGAAGGGAAGACGCCATCCGCCCCTGGGGTGTCCGTACCGTCGCGATCAACGCCCTCGGGGACGTGTGGACAGGGCTGGCTGCCTTGTGATGATCGACGGCTCGGCCGGCTCACGCCTGGAACTCGGTGAGGTCGATGGCGTGAACGCGCAGCGGGTAGCCGTACACAGGGTGTGTCGTCTCCCGCTCGGGCGCCATGCCGAGCTTGCGGATGACGTTCTCGGAGGCGTTGTCACCCACCCGGTTGATGCTGATGACGCGGTCCAGGCCGCGGTCCTGGAGAGCGAACTCCAGCGTGGCGTGGGCGGCTTCGGACGCGTATCCCTGGCCCCAGAACTGTGAGCCGATCCGCCAGCTGATCGCCACGGCGGGCATCACCTCCGGCAGGAACTCGGGCACGGACAGTCCCGTGAAGCCGATCAGCTCGCCCGAGGCCAGCAACTCGACGGCGAAGAGTCCGAAGCCCTCCTCGTCCCACTCCTCCTCCCACCGCTCGATGTCCTCGGCCGTGTGGTCCAGGTCGCGCACCGAGCCGTCGTCGATCCAGCGCATGACCCGTGGGTCCGCATTGATGTCCGCCATGGGCGCGAGGTCGTCGTCGTGCCAGATACGGAGGAGGAGGCGGGGTGTGCGGATCTCGGTCATGCGCTCATCCTGCCGAAGGCAAGGGCCTCATCGGTAATCCGGCGCTCGCCCGCGCTGCCGCTGCGGAACCACAAGGTGTCAAAGCCTGCACCGCACACCATGACGGGGTGAAACATCGGGCCGACGGCCGGGCAGACCACGTGCCACTTCGGCAGCGCGGACGAGAGGTGAGACCGATTCGGCGGCAGCCTGCCGCAGCACCGAGATCATGCACGGAATCGCGGCCAGAGCCAATTTCAGACAGCGCCATCACCTTAGCGCTAATCGGCGGTCAGGCCTTGAGCCTTTTCCGACCTCGGTTTGAGCCGGTGAGCTGGAGGGTGAGGACGGCTTACGGCGGCGATGGCAGATTCGACGAGGGCGCGGATCTTTGCCTGAGATCGGTTGACGGCCTGCTGGCCGGTGGAGAGGGACTCCCGTCGGTCTCGGTAGGGGACACGGACGGCGGGGCCGGGGCCCTGATAGCCCTTGTCCGCCCAGCAGTTGATGCACCGAGGACGCTGTGCTCCCGCGCTGCGCGGACGTCGTGAACGGCACCGGGAACTCCGTGACCGACAGGGGCGGTGTTCGCCTGCTTCTGGCTCGTCGCCGACCTCAGCCGACGAATGAACGAGCAGGGCGAACGCCGGGATCCTGGCATCTCGCCCCCAACTGGTGGGAGGCCGTCAAAAACCATCGGGCGACGATCTGGTCGCGGGTACGGGCCGTATGAGGACGGGGGCGACCAGGGCGGCGGACTCGGCACAGGCGGCGACGACGGTGACCCCCAGCTCAACGGCCGCAGCGGGAACGGTGACCTGGAACGCGCCCGCCCACCGGGCCTTGCTCTGCGTGCTCGCTCCGGACTGTTCCTCGAACACGCCGAAGAGGAAATGGCTGATCCCCGGGATTCTCCGGGAGTGTCAGGACCGGAGGCCTTCTGCCGTCGACGGCTTTCCGTCGCTCTCGCTGGCGTCGTGCTGGGCCTCGTGCTGGACGCCCTCCTCGGCGCCGGGCGGGGGCGCGGGCGGACCGGACGGCATGGGGGTGTTCTCCAGGACGAGGTATCCGATGAGCGCGGCCACGGCGACGAGGCCGGCCGAGACGAGAAAGGCCATGTGGAAGCCGCCGTTCAAGGCGGTCGTCGGGTTCTGGCCCTCGCTGATGAGGTTCTGCCTGCGGCTGGACGACAGGGCGGTGAGTACGGCGAGGCCGAGCGCACCACCCATCATCCCGGCCGTGCCCGCGACACCGGAGGCGAGGCCGGCATCGCTCGGCGTGGCGACCGACATGGCCAGGGCCATGACCGCCGGCATCGTGAGACCCGCGCCGCCGCCGAGCAGCAGGGCCATCGGCAGGACGTCCACGACGTAGTCCGCGTTCTGCGGTGCCCGCGCGGCCAGGAACAGGGCGGCCGCGATGAGCACGAGGCCGGCCAGCAGGACGTTGCGCGGACCGAACCGGATGTTGAGCTTGGCCGAGAAGCCCATCGACACCACGGCGAGGGCGACCGCGAGCGGCAGGAAGGCGAGGCTCGCCTCGACCGGCGTGTAGCCGAGCACCTGCTGCAGGTACAGCGTGCCGAGGAAGTTGAAGCCGAACATGCCCGCGACAAGGAGCAGTTGCACCAGGTTGGCCCCGGAGAGGTTGCGGGACCTGAAGAGCTTCAGCGGCACGAGCGGCTTGGCCGCGGTGGCCTGGCGCACGACGAACGCGGCCAGCAGAACGGCCGAGAGCGCGCCGACGCCGATCGTGTGGGCGGAGCCCCAGCCGTACTCGGGCACCTTGACGATCGTGTACACGCCGGTCATGAGACCGAAGGTCACCATGACGGAGCCGGGCAGGTCGACCCCTTCCCTGAGCCCGAGCCCCTGGTCCGCCTGGACGAGCGGCACAGCCAGAATCGCGGCCGCTACACCGATCGGCACATTGATGAAGAACACCCAGTGCCAGCTGATGCCCTCGGTGAGCACACCACCGGCCAGTACGCCGATGGAGCCGCCGGCGGCCCCGACGAAGCTGAACGCGGCGATCGCCTTGCCCAGCTCCTTGGGATCCCGGAAGGCCGTGATCACGATGCCCATCACGACCGCCGCCGCCATCGCGGCTCCCGCACCCTGAAGGAAGCGCCCGGCGATCAGCATCTCCTGGTTGCCGGCCAGACCGCATAACGCCGAGGAAGCGGTGAACACGACGAGCCCGGCGATGAACATCCGCTTGCGGCCGATCAGGTCGCCGAGGCGGCCGGACAGCAGGAGCAGACCACCGAAGGCGATCGTGTAGGCGTTGGTGACCCAGCCGAGCCCCGGCTGCGTGAAACCGAGCTCGGACTGGATCGACGGCAGAGCCACGTTCACGATGCTCGTGTCGATGATGACCATCAGCTGCACGGAGCAGAGCACACCGAACGCGAGCCAGCGCGCCCTGCTGGTCGTGGGAGCGGTCCCGGACATGCCGTCGCCTCCTGTGTCATGACATCAGAAGCGACACTAGCAGATCGTCTAGATTAAGACGGTCTTTTCATGGTCGAACTCGGAACCTGCCGCACTCAAGACCTGACCGAGGGGCGCCGCGGCGGCCGCTCGGACGGGGTGAGCGTGGACAGGCGGCCCTCGACCAGCGCCGCGAGGCCGTTCGTGAACCCCTCACGCTGGCCCTGCGGCAGGGCGGACAGCACATCGCGCTGGACCTGCGCGACGATCTGGTTCGCCTCCGCGATCATCTCCATGCCCTTCGGGGTGACGTGGATGATGCGCACCCGGCGGTCGGTGCTCGACGGCCTGCGCTCGGCCAGTCCCGCCTTCTCCAGTTCGTCGACCGTGACCACCATCGTCGACTTGTCGAGCCCGCAGATCTCCGCAAGGCGTCGCTGCGTGAGGTTGCCCGGCAGCGCCTTGTAGAGCACGCAGTACGCGCGTGGCGTGATCCCCAGACCGGACAGGGCCGCCGTCTGCTCGGTCGCGAGCGCGTGGCTCGCCCAGGAGAGCAGGAACATCAGATCCATCTCGGGAGCGGAGGGCGTGGTATTGGGCATGCTTACATGCTACGGGGGTCGGCTGAAAGCAGATGGTCTACTCTCAGATGATTTGTTCTGGCAGGCATAACCGGACGGTCACAGGCACAAGGTCCGGGCAGCGTCACCCTGAGAAGTCAGTGCCGAACGGCCCAAACCCCCACTGAAAGAGCGTTTTGTCCTGGCGAAGGTGAACCAACCGGATCACCGCCCCGTCCAAGCCGTCCTGACCCTGCATCTGGCCAGCTCGGACTGAGGATGGAAGGGGCTCATTGGCGTTACGTCGGCTCCGGACACACCCCGGGGCCGTACTCATAGCGGCCGGAATCGCCGACAGCATTGCTCAGTTGCGCGAAGTCATCCGAGAAGAGCGGTCGGCTGGACTGGGGGAGGCGGACCGCTGACGGTGCGTGAGAGTGCAGAAGCCGTCGGGTGGGCGTGGATGGAGAACACGCGCGAAAGGCTCCCAAGCGGTCGGATACCCGATGTCGGCGCCGTGGCGTCCGTCGGTGGGGACATTTGAATCTCCCCACTCTCTGCTCAGGTGGCGCCAACCGGTGCTGACCTGCGCCTGGCTGCCTACCACCGAGACCTGCTGGCGCATTCGACGCCGCGGCAGCACCACGGCGAGCTGACCTGGTCGCCGTCACCTTCCGTGGGTCGATGTGCGAACTGCCGATGTCACTGAGCCCACGTACCTTTTCGGGTTGACCGCCCCGTCGGGCGGCGACGGAGGGATGGGGCATGGAGTGGATCGGGGACGCCCGGCTGGCAGCCGGGGCGGAGGCCGCCTGGTACCTGGAGACGGCGTTCACGCCCGGGGAGCACCTGGGGACGGTGTACGACGATCCGACAACGCCTGTCGTGGTCACGGGGATTGAAGAAGTGACCGCCATTCGCATACCCAGCGGCCGTCTTGTCGTGGACGCGCCGTGGCATGACGACGAAGTCCGGGAGTACGAGCGAGGACTACCGGCGAGGCCTCCACGGGAGCTGGCGGTGCGAATTCCCCCGGGCAGCTACAGGGTGGAGATCGCGTGGACGGCGGGGCCGTACGAATTCTTCGGGGAGCACTTCGACGGCGTTGCGTGCGCCGCGACCCGCTTGTGCATCAGTGACGACCCCGTGGTCGGGTGGGAGATGGGCCTGGGTATCGACGACGAAATCGACCGGCTCCAGCCGGGCGAGCAGATCCGCTTCGACTCCGACGCCAATGTGGGCTGCTTCGCCGACGCCGGCGCGTGGACGGCCTTGACTGCGCCGTTTCGCGCGTATGTGGACGGCGGGCCGGTGCCGCGCGACTCTGAACAGCTGCCCGGCTGGTGTGAGCGAGTCAGCGACGAGTCGCAACGAGCCGATCTGGTCACGTTCACGGCAGAGTCGGGCGGCGTCGTCTGGCTGGGCCGCACCAAGACCGGAGACGTGGCCACGATCGTTGTAACCAGCGGCATGCCTGGTGCCAAAGCTTGACGCGGCGACCACCTGGGTCGTGTTTCGGAAGTCGCTCATAGGCAACGGTGTGGCGGGTGGGAGCGTCTGTACGAATGCCGGTTTCAGCTTGGGCCAGGCTGTGTGAGGGGGCTTGTGGAGCGGGGTATGCAGGAGCAGGACGGTGCGGGCCGAGAGCTGAACGCGTACGAGCGGGTCCTCGCCGAGGACCGTCGGGTCGTGCGCGAGATGCTCCGTGTGAGTACCGGCGGTGCCCATGCCGGGCTCGCCATTACGGTCTTCATCGTGGCCTTGTTCGCTGCCGTTGGCGGCGCCCAGTGGGCTCTGATGGTCGGTGGAGCGGTCGCGGCCTGGTTCGCCGTCGCCCTTTTCGCGGTTGTCCGTGGCGGGCGCCGTGGGCTGGCCGCAGTCATGCGCGCTTATCTCCTGACCTTCGGTTGGGCCGGTTGGCTGTGATTGGGCCCGGCAAACGGTGGAGTCGACATTCACGTCCCAGGTGATCAGACCCTTGCCCACTGCAACGCTTGGTGCTCGCGTCGAACTCGTCGGGCTGTGTCGGCGCTCGACTTGTTGGCCACGGTCACCAGCAGACGCGCGACCGTCCGGCCGTTGTCGGTGAGGAGGTCGAGGGTGCCGGTGATGTCGATGATCGGGCGGCGGAAGTTCTCCACCACCTCGATGGCGTCTTCAAGATGCCGGTTGTCGCGCGTCAGACGGTCGATGTCGTAGACGATCAGGCCGTCCAGGCGCTGGCCGTCGGGCGTCGTTCCGCGCTTCAGGTCTTCCAGCGCCCCCTCGAACGCTGGGCGTATCACGCGGTAGGAGATCGTTCCGTCCGGCTGCCGTACTCTCTTGCGCTTCCACGCCGATGTGTCGGGTTCCTCGTACGTGTAGACGTGCCGGCCTCCGCGGCTCTCGACGAACCGGCGGGCGTCCTTCTCCTGCTCTTCCCGGCTCTTGATGTCCCGGCCCGTGGCCGGACACCACGAACGCTGCTTAGTTCTGTCCTTCCAGGTCACCCCGGTGCGCTCGCTGTACCAGGTCATCGGTCATGGCGCGAGGTTTCTTCCGCCCATGCTCTGTTCGGTGGAGATGCCGGCTCCGCTGAGGATGGCGACGAGGGGTTTGGCCATGGGAGCGGGGGTAGGGCGGAGGGGCGGGGTGGGCGAACGGATGTTCGCCTGTGTCCGGACGGGAGTCATCCGGTGGTCATCCGGCGCGGTGGCCGTTCTCCAGTTCCGCCGTGCCCGTGCCGTCGTTCAGGACGTCTAGTGCGGTCCGGACGCGGCGGCCCAGGGCGCCCGGGAGGTGGGCGGCGAGTTCGTCGCGGGCGACCAGGCGCCAGGACAGCAGCTCCTCCTCCTGGAGGTGGATCGCCTTGAGGTCGTCGTCGGTGAGGACCCCGCCGTCGTAGAGGTACGCCACCAGCGGCGGCCGTGCGGTGCCGGGCACCCAGTCCACGACGAGCAGCCGCCCCGGCTCGCGGTCGAGCCCGATCTCCTCCAGCGTCTCGCGGCGCGCGCCCTGGCGCGGAGTCTCCCCGTCGTCGGACTCGACGGTGCCGCCGGGCAGCGTCCATCCGTCCCGGTAGTTCGGCTCGACGAGAAGCACCTGGCCCTCCGCGTCACGGAAGACGCAGGCGGCAGCGGCGAGGACCCGGGGAAGGCCGGCGATGTACGTGGCGTAGTCCGCGGTGGTCATCCAAGAAGGGTAACGAGCCTCGTGTCAGCCGGTGCGACGCACCGCGTCGCCGGTCCCGCGCCCGGGGCACCGGGACCGGCGTCCGGCGTGGTCACATCCGGGCGGCGACCTTGCGGGCCAGCTCCTCCAGGCGCCGGTCGTTGTCGGCCCGGTCCGCCACCACGGTCATCGCGACCCAGGTGCCCGACGTGCGGAACAGGAGCCCGAACGTTCCGTGGTCCTTGTCGTCGTAGGCGGTCGCCTCGTCGCCGATGCCGGTGAGCGGCTTGCGGTCGGCTGCCCGGAGCATGTCGTCCATGAACTGCCGGGCCTCGTCCCCCTGGATGGTGGACGCGATCGGTACACCCTCGTGGGTGTATCTGCAGCCGCCCGCGGTGTCCTCGCTCTTCTCCCCCTCGACGGACGTGCCTCCCAGCTCCTGGGCCTCCTGAAGAGAGATGAGCGCGCACGGGTTCGCCGGGGCCTTCTTCGGCGGGGCGGAGGGGGCGGCTCCCTCCTGTGAAGCGGTCGCGGAAGGCGCGGAGCCGGCGGTGGGCGCCTTCTCGTCGGAGCCGCCGCAGCCGGCCAGGCCGAGGACCGCGAGCAGGGTCGTGGACAGCAGTGCCGAGCCTCGGCGCACACGGATGAGAGTCATGGTGTCTCCTGGTTTCTGCCGACCGTCAGGGCTGGTGGGGCCGTTGCCGGACCAGGATCCCGGACCGCGGGGCGAGAGTCCGGGTGTGGTGCGGATTGGTGACCGCGGTGTGTTCGTGTTGTGGAGAAGTGTGAGGAGGGCGGACGGAACGCACCATGCCGTGACAGGAGTCGGCGGGAAGCGGGTGCCGCGGATGCGGTCGTGTCAGGGGTCGAGGAGGGCCAGACGCAGGGTGCGCTCGGCCAGGTCGCCGACGTGGGCGCCGTCGAAGCCGAAGACCGCGCTGCGGACCGTGTCCTGGAGGGGGTCCTTCCACTGGGCGGGGACGGCCGCCGCGCCCGTCATGACGCCGGCCACCGAGCCGGCCGTCGCGCCGTTGGAGTCGGTGTCCAGGCCGGCGCGGACGGTCAGCGCGATGGTGCGGGTGAAGTCGCCCCCGCCGTAGAGCAGGCCGGACGTGATGACGGCGGCGTTCGGCACGGCGTGGATCCAGCCGAGACCGGCGGTCTCCTCCGCGAGCGTGTCGAGCGCGTCCTCCCAGGGCAGGCCGGTCTCGTGCAGGGCGAGGGCCCGGCGCACCGTGCGGGCCAGGCGGCTGCCGGCCGGGATCACCGTCAGCGCGATGTCGACGGCGGCGCGGACGGTGGGCGCGGTGAAGGCCGCCGCGATCAGTGCCGCCGCCCACATGGCGCCGTAGACGCCGTTGCCGGTGTGCGACAGCACCGCGTCGCGGCGGGCCAGCGAGGCGGCGCGGCGCGGGTCGCCGGGACTGGTCCAGCCGTGGATGTCGGCGCGGATCAGGGCGCCGATCCACTCCTGGTACGGGTTGTCGTACGTGGCCGTCAGGGGCGGCTTGAGCCCGTTCGCGAGATTGCGGTACGCGGCCCGCTCCGCGGTGAACGTCTGAAGGTACGGCAGGCGCCGCAGCCACAGCTCGCCGACCTGCTCGGTGGTGAAGCCGAAGCCGTGCGTCTCCAGGAGGTCGAGGCCCAGGATCGTGTAGTCGACGTCGTCGTCCCGGCAGCTGCCGTGGATGCGGCCGCGGACGCAGCTTGGCCACTCGGGGCGCAGCGGCGGGCCGTCGTCGCCTGCCGGCTCGGGCAGATAGTCGGTGAGCGGCAGCGCGTCGGCCGCGCGCAGGTAGCGGTCGATGCGGTCGCGCGTCCACACGTCGCCCTGCTCCACCGGCTTGCCGAGCATGTTGCCGGCGATCCGGCCCAGCCAGCCGCCGAGGATACGGTCGGCCAGCGCTGGTCCGGTGTCCACGGCGGTGTCCACAGCGGTCATGGGAACCGGTCTACCGGATTCCGGCGGCAGCCGCTCGGGGTTCACGGGTACGTCCTCGGGGTTCACGAGCACGTCAGGGGATTCTCAGGGTCCGGGCGGGGCATGACGGCGGGGGCGGTCGCCGGTTAAGGTCGCAGCGGCGCGACTGGCCCTGACGTGCGGGGCCCCGGAGAGCAAGGGGATGTCAAGGTGGCGGACGCTGCAGTGCGAGGCACCCGGAGGGTGCTGGTTGCCGCGGACAAGTTCAAGGGCTCGCTGACGGCCGTGCAGGTCGCCGAGCGCGTGACGGCCGGGTTGCGCCGGGTCGTGCCGGACGTGGAGGTGGAGGCGCTGCCCGTCGCCGACGGCGGCGACGGGACCGTGGACGCGGCGGTCGCGGCCGGGTTCGAGCGCCGGGAGGTACGGGTCGCGGGTCCCCTCGGGGACGAGGTGACGGCCGCGTTCGCGCTGCGCGGCGACACGGCGGTCGTGGAGATGGCCGAGGCCAGCGGGTTGCAGCGGCTGCCGGCCGGTGTGTTCGCGCCGCTCACGGCGTCCACGTACGGCTCCGGGGAGCTGCTGCGGGCCGCGCTGGACGCGGGGGCGCGCACGATCGTGTTCGGCGTCGGCGGGAGCGCGACGACGGACGGGGGCGCGGGGATGCTGGCCGCGCTCGGGGCGCGGTTCCTGGACGCGGACGGGGAGCCGATACCGCCCGGCGGCGGGGGACTGGCGGAACTCGTCCGGGCGGACCTGTCCGGGCTCGACCCGCGGCTCGCCGCGGTGGAGCTGGTGCTCGCGAGCGACGTCGACAATCCGCTGACCGGGCCGAAGGGCGCGCCGGCGGTCTACGGGCCGCAGAAGGGGGCCTCGGCGGAGGACGTGTCGACGCTGGACGCTGCGCTCGCGCACTTCGCGAAGGTGCTGGAGGGTGTGGGCGGGGTCGGAAACCGGGCGGTCGAGTACGCGGCGTCGCCGGGGGCGGGTGCGGCGGGTGGCATCGGGTTCGGGGCGATGCTGCTCGGGGCGCGGTTCCGGGCGGGGATCGAGGTCATGCTCGATGTGCTGGGGTTCGCCCCCGCGCTGGAGCGGGCCTCGCTGGTGATCACCGGTGAGGGCTCCCTGGACGAGCAGACGCTGCACGGGAAGGCTCCGGCCGGGGTCGCGGCGGCGGCGCGGGCGGCGGGGAAGGATGTCGTCGCGGTCTGTGGGCGGCTGGCGCTGGAGCCGGAGGTTCTGGAGCGTGCCGGGATCCGGCGGGCGTATGCCCTGACCGAGGTCGAGCCGGACGTGGCGAAGTGCATTGCGGATGCGGGGCGGATCCTTGAGCAGGTGGCTGAGCGGATCGGGCGCGACTGTCTGGGGTGACGGTCGGTCTTTGCCCACGGGGGCCTGCCCGGCTGGGTGGGTGTGGGGGGGCGTTCTCTGGGGCTCCGCCCCAGCCCCCGGCGGCCTGCCCGGCTCGGTGGGGGTGAGGTGACCGTTCCCCTGGGGCTCCGCCCCAGACCCTGCCGGGGCTCCGCCCCAGACCCTGCCGGGGCTCCGCCCCGGGGGTCTTGCCCACCCGCCCGCCCGACTCGGTGGGGCTCAGGTGACCGCCTCCTGGGGCTCCGCCCCAGACCCCGGCGGGGCTCTGCCCCAGCACCCCGCCGGGGCTCCGCCTCAGACCCTGCCCTGCGTCTCGGCTGGCATCGCCCCTTGCGCCCCTGCACCCCGCCCCACCCAGGCTGCGGCCGAGCGGCCGAGCGGCCCCGGCTGAGACGTGCCCTCGCCGCCCGGCTGGAACGCGCCCCCCTGCACCTGCAGGGATGCGCCCCCTGCACCTGCACCCCCACCGGGGTACTCGACGCCTCCCCGCGCCCTCGTGCCCCGCTCCGCCCCACGGTCCCGGCCCCCCGGAAGCCCGGCGGTGTCCCGTGACACGGGGACATGGGAAGGGCCCCGAACCTCACGGTTCGGGGCCCTTCCCAATCGGCGGCCGACAGCGGAGCGCTACGGCTGGGCCGCCCGTGCCTCGCGGCGGTTGTCGCGGAAGTTGTTCACTCGGCGGGCCGTGGCGAACAGGGGGATCACCGCGCCCATGACCAGTTGCAGGGCGCAGCCGGTCTGGAGGAGGAGCTGGCCGCTCGGGGCGTCGAAGGCCCAGGCTGCCAGGAGGCCCATGGACAGGACGATCCAGGACAGCATGGCCACCGCCAGGCGGCCCCTCGGCTTCGGGTACTCCACGCGGCTCACCATCAGCCACGCGGTGCCGAGGATGGCCAGCAGCGTGGCCACGAAGGGCAGCTCGAGGAGGACGATCGAAACGACCGTCAGCGCGCCGAAGGGGGAGGGCATGCCCTGGAACATGCCGTCCTTCAGCGTCACGCAGGAGAATCTCGCGAGCCGGAGGACCACCGCCAGCAGCACCACGATCGCACCGAGGGCCGCCACCCTCTGGTGGGCGTCGTCCGCGACCATGCCGTAGACGAGGACGAAGTACGCCGGGGCCAGGCCGAAGCTGATCAGGTCGGAGAGGTTGTCCAGCTCCGCGCCCATGGGGGAGGAGCGCAGCTTCCTGGCGACCAGGCCGTCGAACAGGTCGAAGACCGCCGCGCACAGCATCAGGATGACCGCCGTGGCGGCGCTGTGCCGGGCCATGCCCGCCGACTCGTCGTTGCCGGTCAGGTGCGGGATCAGGATGCCGGTGGTGGTGAAGTACACCGCCATGAAGCCGCAGGTCGCGTTGCCCAGGGTGAGGGTGTCCGCTATCGACAGGCGCAACGAGAGGGGCATCTCCTCCTCTTCGTCCACCTCGTCCGCCTCCGGCACCCAGCCGGCCTGGGTCTCGGGATCAATGACGGTCAATGCGAGTCACCCCAGCCACGGTCTTCTGGCCGACCTCGACCGCGACGTCCACACCCTCGGGCAGGTACAGGTCGACGCGCGAACCGAAACGGATCAGACCGATCCGCTCGCCCTGCTCGACCTTGGTGCCGGACGGGATGTAGGGGACGATGCGGCGTGCCACCGCGCCGGCGATCTGGACCATCTCGATGTCGCCGAGCTCGGTGTCGAAGTGCCAGACGACCCGCTCGTTGTTCTCGCTCTCCTTGTTGAAAGCCGGAACGAACCCGCCGGGGACGTGCTCGACCGAGGTGACCGTGCCGGAGAGCGGGGCGCGGTTGACATGGACGTTCAGCGGGCTCATGAAGATCGCGACGCGGGTGCGGCCGTCCTTCCACGGCATGATGCTCTGCACCACACCGTCGGCGGGCGAGATGACCCGGCCCTGGGCGATCTCGCGCTCGGGGTCGCGGAAGAACCACAGCATCCCCGCCGCCAGCGCGGTGGCGGGAACGGCTACGGCCTTGGCGGCACCCGAGCGGCGGGCGCGGAGAAGGCTGACGGCTGCGGTGGCGACGGTCGGAAGAAGCCACGGCGATGCTCCGCGCGCAAGGCGTACGCCGGCCAGGCTGTCACGATGTGCAGAGGTTTGGCTGTGGGGCATGGATGACCTTCGTAGCGGATGATGCCGCGCTTTCGACGGGGGACGGCGGCTTTCCGCGATCGTAGCGGTTAAGGGCCACAACTGGGTAAGCCGAGCTGCCGAGTCGGCAGCCGAACACCGCTGACGGGGTGTGATCTTCTTCTCGGAGAAAACACCCCGTAGCCGGACATTCAGCCCTGGAACCGATACTCTTCGAGCAGCCTGCGACCGATGATCATTTTCTGGATCTCGGCGGTGCCTTCACCGATGAGCAGCATGGGTGCCTCACGGTACAGGCGCTCGATCTCGTACTCCTTGGAGAAGCCGTAGCCGCCGTGGATGCGGAAGGCGTCCTCCACGACCTCCTTGCAGTACTCGGAGGCCAGGTACTTCGCCATGCCGGCCTCGAGGTCGTTGCGCTCGCCCGAGTCCTTCTTGCGGGCCGCGTTCACCATCATGGCGTGGGCGGCCTCGACCTTGGTGGCCATCTCCGCCAGCTTGAACTGGATGGCCTGGTGCTGGGCGATCGGCTTGCCGAAGGTGTGGCGCTGCTGGGCGTAGGCCACACCCAGCTCGAAGGCGCGCTGGGCGACGCCGCAGCCCCGGGCCGCCACGTTCACGCGGCCGACCTCGACGCCGTCCATCATCTGGTAGAAGCCGCGGCCGGTGACGCCGCCGAGCACCCGGTCGGCCGGGACGCGCAGCCCGTCCATGATCAGCTCGGTGGTGTCGACGCCCTTGTAGCCCATCTTGTCGATCTTGCCGGGGATGGTCAGTCCGGGGCGGACCTCGCCGAAGCCGGGCTCCTTCTCCACCAGGAAGGTCGTCATGGACTTGTGGGGCGCGGTGCCCTCGGGGTGGCCCTCGTCACTTTTGACCAGGACCGCCACGAGTGACGACGTACCGCCGTTCGTCAGCCACATCTTCTGGCCGGTCAGGACGTACTCGTCGCCGTCCTTCACCGCCTTCGACGTGATCGCCGACACATCGGAGCCCAGGCCCGGCTCCGACATCGAGAAGGCGCCGCGGACGTCGCCGGCCGCCATTCGGGGCAGGAAGTGGTCCTTCTGCTCCTGCGTGCCGTGCTGCTTGAGCATGTACGCGACGATGAAGTGCGTGTTGATGATGCCGGACACCGACATCCAGCCGCGGGCGATCTCCTCCACGCACAGCGCGTACGTCAGCAGCGACTCGCCCAGGCCCCCGTACTCCTCGGGGATCATCAGACCGAACAGGCCCAGTTCCCTCAGGCCGTCCACGATCGCTTGCGGGTACTCGTCGCGGTGCTCCAGCTCGGTCGCGACCGGGATGATCTCCTTGTCGACAAAGTCCCGGACGGTGGAGACGATCTCCTGCTGCACGTCCGTCAGACCGGCGGTCTGGGCGAGTCGGGCCATGGCCTACTTCCCCTGCTCCCTGGGTTCCGAATTGGGTGTGCCGCCCCGCAGGGGCGTCGTTTGAGGGTGGTGGTGGGAGACGGGCGGGCGGCCCGGCTGTTCGCCGCCGCGCTCCTTGGTGTACGTCTCGGTCGGCACCATCACCTTGCGCCGGAAGGTGCACACCAGCGTGCCGTCCTGCTTGTAGCCCCTGGTCTCGACGTGGACGATGCCGCGGTCGCTCTTCGACTTCGACGGCCACTTGTCGAGCACGGTCGTCTCGCCGTAGATCGTGTCGCCGTGGAAGGTCGGAGCCACGTGCTTGAGCGACTCGATCTCCAGGTTGGCGATGGCCTTGCCGGAGACGTCCGGGACGGACATGCCGAGCAGCAGGGAGTAGATGTAGTTGCCCACGACGACGTTCTTGCCGAAGTCGGTCGTCTTCTCGGCGTAGTTGGCGTCCATGTGGAGCGGGTGGTGGTTCATGGTCAGGAGGCAGAACAGGTGGTCGTCGTACTCCGTGACCGTCTTGCCCGGCCAGTGCTTGTAGACCGCCCCGACCTCGAACTCCTCGAAGGTCCGTCCGAACTGCATGCCGCTCAGCCCTCCGGGATCTCGAACGTGCTGGTGCGCCGCATGCCCGCCGCGCGGCCCTTGCCCGCGACGACCAGCGCCATCTTGCGGCTGGCCTCGTCGATCATCTCGTCGCCGAGCATCGCCGAGCCCTTCTTGCCGCCCGCCTCGGACGTGCAGTACTCGTACGCGTCCAGGATCAGCTCCGCGTGGTCGTAGTCCTCCTGGGACGGCGAGAAGACCTCGTTGGCGGCCTCCACCTGGCCGGGGTGCAGCACCCACTTGCCGTCGAAGCCGAGGGCGGCGGCCCGCCCCGCCACCTCGCGGAAGCCGTCGACGTTGCGGATCTGAAGGTAGGGGCCGTCGATCGCCTGGAGGTCGTTGGCGCGCGCGGCCATCAGGATCTTCATCAGGATGTAGTGGTAGGCGTCCGCCGGGTAGCCGGGCGGCTGCTCGCCCACGACGAGCGACTTCATGTTGATGGACGCCATGAAGTCGGCCGGGCCGAAGATGATCGTCTCGATACGCCCGGAGGCCTGCGCGATCTCGTTGACGTTGTTCAGGCCCCGCGCGTTCTCGATCTGCGCCTCGATGCCGATGCGGCCCACCTCGAAGCCCATGGTCTTCTCGATCTGCGTCAGCAGCAGGTCGAGCGCGACGACCTGCTGGGCGTCCTGCACCTTCGGCAGCATGATGCAGTCCAGGTTCTGGCCCGCGCCCTCGACCACCGTCACGACGTCCCGGTACGTCCACTCGGTCGTCCAGTCGTTGACCCGGACCACCCTGGTCTTGCCCGTCCAGTCGCCCTCGTTGAGGAACTTGACGATGGTGTGCCGCGCCTCCGGCTTGGCGAGCGGCGCGCAGGCGTCCTCCAGGTCGAGGAACACCTGGTCGGCGGGCAGGCCCTGCGCCTTCTCCAGGAAACGGGGGTTCGAGCCCGGTACGGCCAGGCAGGAGCGCCGCGGACGTAGGCGGTCGACCTGGGGAACGGGAAGGGGCGCGGCGGAGCCGCTCGCTGAAGGGGTGGTGGCGGGCGACGGGCGGGCGGTCATGCGGGGACCTCCAGGGGGTCGAGCTTGTTCGCTTTCCGGATCTCGTCGACGATACGGCCGATGATCCCGGTGATGTCGAAGTCCTTCGGGGTGAAGACCGCGGCCACTCCCGCGGCCCTGAGCTGCTCGGCGTCACCGTTCGGAATGATCCCGCCGGCGATCACCGGGATGTCGGCCGCGCCGGCCTGGCGCAGCCGCTCCAGCACGTCCGGCACCAGCTGGGCGTGCGAGCCGGACAGGATGGACAGGCCGACCGCGTGCACGTCCTCGGCGAGGGCCGCGTCCACGATCTGCTCGGGGGTGAGCCGGATGCCCTGGTAGACCACCTCGAACCCGGCGTCGCGGGCCCGTACGGCGATCTGCTCGGCGCCGTTGGAGTGCCCGTCCAGGCCCGGCTTGCCGACCAGGAAGCGCAGCTTGCCCACGCCCAGGTCTCGGGCGGTGGCGTCCACCTTGCGCCGCACCTCGGACAGGGCCGAGCCCTCCTCGGCGGTCACGGCCACCGGAGCGGAGGACACCCCGGTCGGCGCCCGGAACTCGCCGAACACCTCGCGCAGGGCCCCGGCCCACTCGCCGGTCGTGACACCCGAGCGGGCGCACTCCAGCGTGGCCTCCATGAGGTTGCCGGTGCCCTTGGCCGCATCCTTCAGCCGCTCCAGCGCCTTGCAGGGGCGCGGGTGGTTGAACGGCGGCTGGTAGCGGGTGTCGCGCCAGTGCCGGAGCGAGGCGGTCACACGGGCCTCGACCGCCGGGTCGACCGTCTGGATCGCGGTGTCCAGATCGGCGGTGAGCGGGTTCGGCTCGGTGCCCTCGAATATGTTGACGCCGACGATCTTCTCCCGGCCCGACTCGATCCGGGCCCGGCGCTCGGCGTGCGAGGCAACCAGCTGCGACTTCAGGTAACCGGACTCCACGGCGGCCATCGCGCCGCCCAGCTCCTGGATGTGCTCGATCTCGGCGAGGACCGCCTCGACCAGCTCCGCCACCTTCGCCTCGATCACCTTCGAGCCCTCGAAGATGTCCTCGTACTCCAGCAGGTCGGACTCGTACGCCAGCACCTGCTGGATGCGCAGCGACCACTGCTGGTCCCAGGGCCGGGGCAGGCCGAGGGCCTCGTTCCAGGCCGGCAGCTGCACGGCGCGCGCGCGTGCGTCCTTGGAGAGGGTGACGGCCAGCATCTCCAGGACGATCCGCTGGACGTTGTTCTCCGGCTGCGCCTCGGTCAGGCCGAGGGAGTTGACCTGGACGCCGTAGCGGAAGCGGCGGTGCCTGGGGTCCTCGATGCCGTACCGCTCGCGGGTGATCCGGTCCCAGACGCGGCCGAACGCCCGCATCTTGCACATCTCCTCGACGAAGCGGACGCCCGCGTTCACGAAGAAGGAGATGCGGCCGACGACATCGCCCATGCGCTCCCGCGGCACCTGGCCGCTGTCGCGCACCGCGTCCAGGACGGCGATCGCGGTGGACATCGCGTACGCGATCTCCTGCACCGGCGTGGCGCCGGCTTCCTGGAGGTGGTAGCTGCAGATGTTGATCGGGTTCCACTTGGGCATGTGGGAGACCGTGTACGCGATCATGTCCGTGGTCAGCCGGAGGCTCGGGCCCGGCGGGAAGACATGGGTGCCGCGGGACAGGTACTCCTTGACGATGTCGTTCTGGGTCGTGCCCTGGAGCTTGGTGATGTCCGCGCCCTGCTCCTCCGCGACGACCTGGTACAGCGCCAGCAGCCACATGGCCGTGGCGTTGATCGTCATCGAGGTGTTCGTCTGCTCCAGGGGGATGTCCTGGAACAGCCGGCGCATGTCGCCGAGGTGCGCGACCGGCACACCGACCCGGCCGACCTCGCCGCGGGCGAGCACGTGGTCGGGGTCGTAGCCGGTCTGCGTCGGCAGGTCGAACGCCACCGACAGACCGGTCTGGCCCTTGGCGAGGTTGCGCCGGTACAGCTCGTTGGAGGCCTCGGCCGTGGAGTGGCCGGCGTAGGTGCGCATGAGCCACGGCCGGTCTCTGTCCGCGTGCGCCCGCGGTGTCTGACGCTCACTCATGTGCGCCTCTCAGACGTTCCGGAAGCGGTTGATGGCGTCGATGTGCTCGGCGCGCATCTCCTCGTCGCGCACGCCCAGGCCCTCCTCGGGCGCCAGGCACAGCACGCCGAC
Organism: Streptomyces sp. NPDC001231; assembly: GCF_042896885.1. Taxonomy (NCBI): domain Bacteria; kingdom Bacillati; phylum Actinomycetota; class Actinomycetes; order Kitasatosporales; family Streptomycetaceae; genus Streptomyces; species Streptomyces sp. NPDC001231. The sequence goes on along the minus strand of NZ_JBIAXS010000023.1, from coordinate 25,966 downwards.
CTTGCCCTGGTGCAGGTTGCGGTGCACGTCGTACGCCGCCTGCCCGGTGTCCTCCAGGGAGTAGACCCGGGACAGCGTCGGGTGGATCCTGCCCTTGGCGATCAGGCGGTTGGCCTCCCAGGCCTCGCGGTAGTTGGCGAAGTGGGAGCCGATGATGCGCTTCAGGGACATCCACAGGTAGCGGTTGTCGTACTCGTGGGTGTAGCCCGTGGTGGAGGCGCAGGTGACGATGGTCCCTCCCTTGCGGGTGACGTACACGCTCGCGCCGAAGGTCTCGCGGCCGGGGTGCTCGAAGACGATGTCGACGTCCTCGCCACCGGTGAGTTCGCGGATGCGCTTGCCGAAGCGCTTCCACTCCTTGGGGTCCTGGGTGTGCTCGTCCTTCCAGAACCGGTAGCCCTCGGCGGTGCGGTCGATGATCGCCTCGGCGCCCATGGCGCGGCAGAGGTCCGCCTTCTGCTCGCTGGAGACGACGCAGACGGGGGTCGCGCCGCCGGCGAGGGCGAACTGCGTGGCGTAGCTGCCGAGTCCGCCGCTCGCGCCCCAGATGAGCACGTTGTCGCCCTGCTTCATGCCGGCGCCGTTGCGGGAGACCAGCTGGCGGTAGGCGGTGGAGTTCACCAGGCCGGGGGCGGCGGCCTCCTCCCAGCTCAGATGGCCGGGCTTGGGCATCAGCTGGTTGGACTTGACGAGCGCGATCTCGGCGAGGCCGCCGAAGTTGGTCTCGAAGCCCCAGATGCGCTGCTCCGGGTCGAGCATCGTGTCGTTGTGGCCGTCGCTCGACTCCAGTTCGACGGACAGGCAGTGCGCGACGACCTCGTCACCGGGCTGCCAGGCGTTGACGCCGGGGCCGGTGCGCAGGACGACGCCGGCCAGGTCGGAGCCGATGATGTGGTACGGCAGGTCGTGCCGCTTGGCCAGCTCGCTGGTGCGGCCGTAGCGCTCCAGGAAGCCGAACGTCGACAGCGGCTCGAAGATCGAGGTCCACACGGAGTTGTAGTTGACCGAGGAGGCCATGACGGCCACCAGGGCCTCGCCCGGGCCCAGCTCGGGCAGTGGCACCTCGTCCAGGTGTAGGGACTTGCGCGGGTCCTTGTCGCGGGTGGAGAGCCCGTCGAACATCTCCGTCTCGTCCTTGTGCACGGTGATCGCGCGGTACGACTCGGGCAGTGGCAGGGCGGCGAAGTCGGCGGGAGTGGAGTCCGGCGACTGGATCGCGTCCAGGATGTCCTTCACGGTCACGGTGTTGCCTCCGGCGTCGAGCGCCCTGAGGGAGGGGCGCTGAGGGTTACGTCGGTGCTGCTGAGGGGGTGAGGGGGCCGTCGGTCCGGCCGGGTGCCGTCGGTTCGGCGGGTGGGGCTTTTCGGCAGCGCTTTGTGGCGCGGGAGGTTGCCTGTGACGCAGGCGTCCGGGCGTGCGAGCCGCCATCGGCTTGCTGGGACAGCCGGCGTGCGTGCGGTTCTCCGCGCGCCGGCCGCCCGGACACCTTCAACGTATGACACCGCGTGTCACCTGGCAAGGCACTGAGTGCCAGAATTCTCGCTCAGACGAAAACTTTACGCAACAAATGAGCGATGATCGATCGAACGGGGCCGCCGAGACGGGCGAAAAGGGACTCCGACATGCAAAAACGGCCACCCCGTGGGGTGGCCGTCAGTTACGCGGCTCTCGTGGTCGCGAGGCGGTACGCGGCTCTCGCCGCCCGTCGCGAGGTCCTTCAGCGCGCTTTCAGCGCCTCCTCGATGGTCCGCATGACCTCTTCCAGCGGGGCGTCGGTGCGGGCGACCGCCACCAGTACCTCGCCCTGCTGGGACACCGCGGCCGAGGGCCCGGCGTCGGACGCGGGCGCCGCGGCGCGGCCGGCCCCGATCCCGGTGCCGAACGTCTTGCGCACGATCGCGAAGGCGTGGTCGAGCTGCGCCTCGACGTCTCCCTGGCCGTCGGCCCGCAGCCAGCGCCGCAGCACGTGGTTGTGTGCGGTGACCACGGCCGAGGCGGCGACCTCCGCGAGCAGCGGGTCGTCGTTGGCGTCGTCGGCGTGCACGCGTTCGTCGAAGTGGCCCAGCAGATAACGCGTGAACAGGCGCTCGTAGCGGGCCACTGAGGCGATCTCCGCCTCGCGCAGCGTGGGCACCTCGCGGGTCAGCTTGTAGCGGGCGACCGAGATCTCCGGCTGCGCCGCGTACATCTTCATGACTTCCTTGATGCCCCGGCACACCGTGTCGAGCGGGTGCTCGTGCGCGGGGGCCGCGTTGAGGACGGCCTCGGCGCGGATCAGGGTGTCGTCGTGGTCGGGGAAGATGGCCTCTTCCTTGGAGCGGAAGTGCCGGAAGAAGGTGCGGCGGGCGACCCCGGCCGCCGCGGCGATCTCGTCGACCGTGGTCGCCTCGTACCCCTTGGTCGCGAACAGCTCCATCGCGGCGGCCGCCAGCTCCCGGCGCATCTTGAGCCGTTGGGCGGCCGCGCGGGAGCCGGCGGCGCTCTCCGGCGCGTCGGTCGTGGCGGGTGTACGTGTGGACTTGGCGGGCTGGGGCATGACCCGAACGTACTGCATCCGCGCAGCCCGGTGCGCACGTCCCCGGGTTCCCCCGTCCTCGGTGGACGGGGTAGCGGCCGCCGGTTCCAGCAGGCCGCCCCACTCCCGCCCGTCCGTGAACCGGTCGCCGGACCGGTCAGTGCCGGGCATATTCGCGGAAGCCACGGCCGGTCTTGCGGCCGAGGCAGCCCGCGGCCACCAGATGCTCCAGGAGCGGTGCCGGGGCCAGGCCCGGGTCGCGGAACTCGCGGTGCAGGACCCTCTCGATGGCCAGCGAGACGTCCAGGCCGACGACGTCGAGCAGTTCGAACGGGCCCATGGGGTAGCCGCCGCCGAGCTTCATCGCCGCGTCGATGTCGTCCAGGGACGCGTAGTGCTCCTGCACCATCTTGATCGCGTTGTTGAGGTACGGGAACAGCAGGGCGTTGACGATGAAGCCCGCCCGGTCCCCGCAGTCGACGGCGTGCTTCTTGATCCTGACGCAGACCTCGCGGACCGTCGCGTGGACGTCGTCCTCCGTCAGCACCGTGCGGACGACCTCGACCAGCTTCATCGCGGGCGCCGGGTTGAAGAAGTGCATGCCGATCACCTCGTGCGGGCGCGAGGTGGCGCGGGCGCAGGCGACCACGGGAAGCGAGGAGGTGGTGGTGGCCAGGATCGCGCCCGGCTTGCAGACCTTGTCCAGCGCCGCGAACAGCTGCTGCTTGACCGACAGGTCCTCGGCGACGGCCTCGACGGCGAGGTCCACCTCGGCGAAGTCGTCGAGGGTGCCGGTCGCCGTGATCCGGTCCAGGGTCTGCGCGGCGGCCTCGGCGGTCAGCCGGCCCTTGTCGACGGAGCGTGAAAGCGACTTGCCGATACGGGCCTTGGCGGCCTGCGCCTTCTCCGCGCTGCGGGCGGCCAGCACGACCTCGTACCCGGCCTTCGCGAACACCTCGGCGATGCCGGAGGCCATGGTGCCCGAGCCGGCGACGCCGACGGAGCGCACGGGGCGGCCGGGGGCGAGGACGTCACCGGCCGGCGGGGTCAGCGCGTCCCGCACGACGGTGCCGCTGCCCGGGGCCTCGTAGGTGTAGAAGCCGCGGCCCGCCTTGCGGCCCGTCAGACCGGCCTCGCTGAGCTGCTTCAGGATCGGCGCGGGGGCGTGCAGCCGGTCGCGCGACTCGGCGTACATGGCCTCCAGGACCGTGCGCGCGGTGTCGACGCCGATCAGGTCGAGCAGTGCCAGCGGGCCCATCGGCAGTCCGCAGCCGAGCCGCATCGCGGCGTCGATGTCCTCGCGGGTGGCGTACCTTGCCTCGAACATCGCCGCGGCCTGGTTGAGGTAGCCGAACAGCAGCCCGTCGGCGACGAATCCGGGCCGGTCGCCGATCGCGACGGGCTCCTTGCCCAGTTCGAGGGCGAGGTCGGTGACCGCCTCGACGGCCTGCGGGGCGGTCAGCACCGAGGAGACGATCTCGACCAGCCTCATGGCCTGCGCGGGGTTGAAGAAGTGCAGGCCGAGCACCCGTTCCGGGTGGGCCGAGTCGGCGGCCAGGCGGGTCACCGACAGGGCGTTGGTGCCGGTGGCCAGGATCGCCCCCGGCCGCACGATGCCGTCCAGCTCCCGGAGGATCTGCTGCTTGGTCTCGTACGACTCCGGCGCCACCTCGATGACCAGGTCGGCGTCGGCCGCCGCGGCCAGGTCGGTGGAGGTGCGCACGCGGGCGAGCGCGTCCGTGCGCTCCCGGTCGGTCAGGCGTCCGCGTTCCACGGCGCGGGCGGTGGAGTTCGCCAGGGCGGCGACGCACCTGGCGGCCGCCGCCTCGCTGATGTCGATGCCGACGACCTCGCGGCCCGCGCGGGCCAGGACCTCGGTGATGCCGGTGCCCATGGTGCCGAGGCCGACGACGGCGATCGTCTTCAGCGGGGACAGGGAGATGTCGGAGAGGGGAGTGGCCATCGCGGGACTCCAGGAATGAGGGTGACGACTGGGAACGCGCCCCGGGTGCGCCGACGGGCGCCACGGGTGCGGAAGGAGGGGGTTGCGGGTGCTGTCGGGCCGAATGCGCACAGGCCCGGTGCCTTTCGCCGCGGGCGCCTGCGCGCCCGGCAGCCGGCGAAGCCGACCGGCTCTGTCCCGAAGCCGGGTCGTACTGCGGTACTCGGGGTACCGAACCGACAACACTCGCGGTGGCTGCGTCACCAGGCCACTGCGAGAGGGTGCGAGAGGGTGTCTCGCTCGTCTGAGCCTAACCGGTGGGTAACGAGCGCGCCACCCCCCTGAGTTTGTGATGTACGTCCCGCGTGGCGGGCCACGCTCCTAGGCTGGCCCTCGTGGACGAAGAGTTGCGATCGCTCACGGAGCGCTTACGGCAGGAGACGGGCGGATCGGCGGCGTACGAACATCTGGTGGCCACCGGGGACCCGGGCGAGCTGGCCGAGGTGCTCACGGCGCCCGGGCAGCCGTTGTGGGCCCGGGAGCTGGCCGCGTTCCGCCTCGGCCTCGCGGGGGACCGGCGGGCCTTCGAGTCCCTGGTGCTGCTGCTGAACCACCGCGACCCGCCGCGCTGCGTCGGTGCCGCGTACGCGCTGGCCCGGCTCGGCGATCCCCGCACCGCCCGCGCCGCGGCGGCCCTGGCCACCAACGAGCTGCGTGTCGCCTACGCGCTGCATCCGGTACGGCTGCTGGTGGAGCTGCGGGCCCCCGAGTCCGTGCCCGCCCTGATCACCACGCTGGAACGCCGGCTCCGCCCGCACGACCCCTACCGCCGGGTGGCCCTGGCCTGTGTGGAGGGCCTGGGCACGCTGGGCGACGTGCGGGCCCGCCCCGTCCTCACCGAGGCCCTCGCCCACCCGGCCCTGGCGGAGGCGGCGGTCGACGCCCTGGCCCGCATCCCGAAGTCCGGGTGAGCGGCCGGGACCCGCGGGAGCACGCGGCAGGGTCCGGCGGCCGCGCGCGGGAACACCTCGCCCGGGTCGCCCAGGCGGTGCGACGGGAACACCTCACTCGGGCACTACGGCGAACGCCTCGACCTCCATCAGGAACTCGGGGCGGACCAGGGCCGCGACCTGGACGGCCGAGGAGGCGGGCAGGCGGTCGTCGGCCAGGTGGGCCGTGCGGGCGGCGCGGATCGCCGGGAGGTGGGCCGTGTCCGTGAGGAAGTAGGTGAACTTGACGACGTTGTCGAAGGTCGCGCCGGCGGCGGCCAGGCAGCGGCGGAGGTTCTCGAAGATCTGCCGGGCCTGCGCGTCCGGGTCGCCCTCGCCCACGAGCTCGCCGTTCTCGTCCAGGGCGACCTGGCCGGAGATCGCGACGAAACGGCCGGTGCCCATGACGACATGGGAGTAGTGCGCGGCGGGGGCGACCCCGTCGGGGGCGGGAATCCTGGTTGGCTCGCTCATGCGTCCATGGTGGACCATGCGTCCGACAACCATGAACCGGTCACCGCCCCCGACGGACCGTCAGACCGCGTGCGGCGGCCCGGCGGAGCCGGTTCGGCCGCTCAGCCGCGGAAGCGGACGAGGTCGTGCAACGCCGCCCCGCGCGCGGCGCCGGACGGGGAGGCGGCCGCGGCGGACGCCGCCGCGCTCAGCGGCTTCGGGTCGGGCAGCCGCCGGCACACCGCGTCCGCGACGCCGTGCCCGCGCGGCACCTTGCCGTTGGTCAGGTACGTCGCCAGGTGCTTGTCCAGGCAGGCGTTCCCGCTCAGCGTGATGCCGTGGTTGCCGCCGCCCTGCTCCACCACCAGGCTGGAGTTCCGCAGCAGCCGGTGCACCGTGACACCGCCCCCGTACGGGGTGGCCGCGTCGTCGGTCGCCTGGAACAGCAGCACCGGCGGCAGCTTGCTGTTGGCGACGCTCACCAGGCGCTTGGAGGAGACCGGCCAGAAGGCGCAGGGCGCGTTGTACCAGGCGTTGTTCCAGGTCATGAACGGCGCCTTGGCGTGCACGGCCCAGTTGTCCTTGCGCCACTGCCGCCAGTCTCGCGGCCACGAGGTGTCACGGCACTGGACGGAGGTGTAGACGCTGTAGCCGTTGTCGCCGGAGGCGTCCACGGCGGCGAAGTTCTTGTACGCCTCGACCAGCGGCCCGGTCTTCTTGTCGTTCGCGTACGCCGCGAACGCCTGGGCGAGGTAGGGCCAGTAGCCGTTGTAGTAGCCGCCCGGGATGAAGGTGTCCTCCAGTTCGGAGGCGCCGACCTTGCCGCCCGCGGGCTTCTTGGCGAGCGCCGCCCGCATCGCGTACCACTTGGCCTCGATCTTCGCCGGGTCCGTGCCCAGCTTGTAGGTCGAGTCGTGCTTCGCGATCCACGCCATGAAGGCCTGCTGACGGCCCTCGAAGGCGTAGTCCTGCCGGACGTTGTCCTCGTACCAGACGCCCGTCGGGTCCACGATCGAGTCGAGGACCAGCCGGCGCACCCGCTCGGGGAAGAGCTTGGCGTACACCGCGCCGAGATAGGTGCCGTAGGAGTAACCGAAGTAATTGATCTTCTTCGCGCCGAGGGCCTTGCGGATCGCGTCCATGTCGGTCGCCGAGTTGACCGTGTTGATGTGCGGCAGCACGCTCGCGTACTTCTTGCCGCAGGCGGCGGCGAAGGACTTCGCGCGCGCGAGGTTGGCGTTCTCGATCGCGGGCGTGCTCGGCACCGAGTCCGGGCGCACGGGGTTGAAGGAACCCGGCTTGCAGTCGAGCGCCGGGGAACTCCTGCCCACGCCCCGCGGGTCGAAGCCGATGACGTCGTACTGGGCCGCGACGTCCTTGGGCAGGGAGGAGGCGACGAAACCGGCGAGCGAGAGGCCGCTGCCGCCGGGACCGCCGGGGTTGACCAGCAGGGGGCCCTGGTAGGTCTTGGCGGTGTGCGGGACGCGGGACAGCGCCAGCGTGATCTTCTTCCCGGACGGATGTCTGTAGTCGAGCGGCACCTTCAAGGACCCGCACTGGAGCGTCGGATAACTGGTGGTGCCGCACTTCTTCCAGGTGACCTTGGCGGCGGATGCGGCGGCTGCGGGATGCGGCGTGCTCGCGTCGGCGGGGACGGCCGTGAGGGATCCGGCCATGACGACGGCGGCACCGCACAGCACGGCAGCGCTTTTTCTCATTGGTCCTCCCAGGACGGAGAGGCTGCGGACCGCGGTCTCGCGGTACTCGCCGCATCGTCCCGGAAAGAACTAGCGGAAGAACGCGTTCTGACAATTCTTGACCCAATTGGGCCGGGTGATGCGCTCGAACGATCTCAAATCAGCGTGAGTTGAGTCGGTTCGGGCATCGGGGGCGGCGTCGGCCCGGCCGGCTGGATGCGGCGGGCCGCTCCCGCGCGCGCCGGGCCGATCCCGTACTCCCGTGCCAGCTCGTGCACCTGACGGGTGATCCGGCGCTGGTACCACTTGGGGGCGTAGGCGCCCTCGGCGTACAGCCGCTCGTAGCGGCGCACGAGGTGTGGGTGGTGCTGTTCGAGCCAGGCCATGAACCACTCGCGGGCGCCGGGCCGCAGATGCAGCACCAGCGGGGTGACGGAGGTGGCCCCGGCTGCCGCGATCTCCCTTACGGTGTCCCGCAGTTGAGCCGGCCGGTCGCTCAGGAACGGGATCACCGGCGCCATCAGCACCCCGCAGCCGATGCCGTGCTCCCCGAGGGTGCGTACGACGTCCAGGCGCCGCTCGGGCGCGGGGGTGCCCGGCTCGACGGTGCGCCACAGCTCGGTGTCGGTGAAGCCCACCGAGACGCAGACGCCCACGTCGGTGACCTCGGCCGCCTGGGTGAGCAGGTCCAGGTCGCGCAGGATCAGCGTGCCCTTGGTCAGGATCGAGAAGGGGTTCGCGTGGTCGCGCAGCGCGCTCAGGATGCCCGGCATCAGCCGGTAGCGGCCCTCGGCCCGCTGGTAGCAGTCCACGTTCGTGCCCATGGCGATGTGCTCGCCGTGCCAGCGGCGCGAGGCCAGCTGGCGGCGCAGCAGCTCCGGGGCGTTCACCTTGACCACGATCTGCGTGTCGAAGCCGATGCCCGTGTCGAGGTCCAGATAGCTGTGCGTCTTGCGCGCGAAGCAGTACACGCACGCGTGCGTACAGCCGCGGTACGGATTGACCGTCCACTCGAAGGGCATGCGCGAGGCACCCGGCACCCGGTTGATGATCGAGCGGGCCCGGATCTCGTGGAAGGTGATCCCGCGGAACTCGGGAGTGTCGAAGGTACGTGTGGTGACCGCGTCCGCCCCGAAGAGCGCGGCGTCGGCCCGGCTGTGACCGGAGTCCCCGGAGTTCCCCGGGTCCACGGTGAGGTTGTCCCAGCGCATGGCGCCTCCTCGGTAGTGCTCACCGGTAGTGCTCACCACAGAATAGAACACATGTTCCCTTGATCGTGCGGGTGACCGCACGGACGCCTTTTCCGATCGCCCGCTGTGCCGTGTTCGATCACTTGCCGGGGCTCCGATTTGGGGCCCCGGGCGGCGGGGTGATTGGCTTGCCCCAAGCCTGAGAACGGATGTCCTGGAGGAAGCCATGGCGCAGGTCGAGGCCACTACGGAGCGGGTCGTCGCCGCCGACGCGGAGACGGTGTTCGACGCGGTCGCCGACTACAGCGGCACCCGCCCGAAGGTGCTGCCCGAGCACTTCAGCGAGTACGAGGTGCGCGAGGGCGGCGACGGCGAGGGCACCCTCGTCCACTGGAAGCTCCAGGCCACGAGCAAGCGGGTCCGCGACTGCCTGATGGAGGTGTCCGAGCCCACCGACGGCGAGCTGGTCGAGAAGGACCGCAACTCCTCCATGGTCACCGTCTGGCGCGTCACCCCGGCCGGCGAGGGCAAGTCCCGCGTCGTGGTCACCACCACCTGGAAGGGGGCCGGGGGCATCGGCGGCTTCTTCGAGAGGACGTTCGCCCCCAAGGGCCTCGCCCGGATCTACGACGCGATGCTCGCCAAGCTCGCCACCGAGGTCGAGAAGTAGCCTTCTGGAGCAACTCCTCTGCCGACGGGCGTCGTTGACATCTCACCGGTTCGAGTGGATCTCCCCCCGGACCGGAGGCCCGCCGTAACTCGTCGCCTTGCCCACAGTTGTCGCATTGCGCGGCAATCGTGCGGCAGGTGCGACGAGGGAGCGGTACGTGGGCGGGATCACTCTGGTGCAGGACGAGCCGGTCGCGGCGCCCCCCAGAATCCCCGCCCCGCCGCCGGCCCCCGCCCCGCGGCTCGGCCCCCGCCGGGTGCGGCTGGTCTTCGTCGGGCTGATGCTCGCGCTGCTGCTGGCCGCGCTCGACCAGATGATCGTCGCCACCGCGCTGCCGAAGGTCGTCGGCGAGCTGCACGGCCTGGACCGGATGTCCTGGGCGATCACCGCCTACCTGCTCACCGCCACCGTCGGCCTGCCCGTCTACGGCAAGCTCGGCGACCTGATCGGCCGCAAGGGCGTCTTCCAGTTCGCCATCGCCGTCTTCGTCGCTGGCTCCGCGCTCGCCGGACGGGCGCAGACCATGGACCAGCTCATCGCCTTCCGCGCCGTGCAGGGCGTCGGCGCGGGCGGACTGATGATCGGTGTGCAGGCCATCATCGCGGACATCGTGCCGCCCCGGCAGCGCGGCCGGTTCATGGGACTGATCGGCGCGGCCTTCGGCCTCGCCTCCGTCGCCGGGCCGCTGCTCGGCGGCTACTTCACCGACCACCTGTCCTGGCGGTGGTGCTTCTACATCAACGTGCCGTTCGGCCTGGTCACCCTGGCCGTGATCACCGTCGTGCTGAAGCTGCCCAGACCACGGGTGAAGGCCCGGTTCGACGTGCCGGGCGCCCTGCTGCTGACCGCCGCCTCCACCTGCCTGGTGCTGCTGACCAGCTGGGGCGGCACCGAGTACGCCTGGGGTTCACGGGTCATCCTGGGGCTGGGCGCGGGCGCCGTCGCCGCCACCGCGCTCTTCGTCGTCGCCGAGCGCTTCGCCGCCGAGCCCCTCATCCCGCTCAGGCTGTTCCGCGACTCCGTGTTCAACGTCAGCGGCCTGGTCGGACTCGTCGTCGGCGTCGCGCTGTTCGGGGCGGCCAGCTACCTGCCCACCTTCCTCCAGATGGTCGACGGCGCCTCGGCCACCGAGTCCGGACTGCTGATGCTGCCCATGATGGGCGGCATCGTGGGCGCGTCCATCGTCTCCGGGCAGCTCATCAGCCACACCGGCCGCTACCGGATCTACCCCGTCCTCGGCAGCGCCCTGTCCGCCCTCGGCATGTGGCTGCTGTCCCGGCTCGAAGTCGACACGTCGCGGCTCCAGTACAGCGTCTGGATGGCCGTACTCGGCGCCGGGATCGGCCTGGTGATGCCGGTGCTGGTGCTCGCCGTGCAGAACTCGGTGCGCCCCGCCGACCTCGGCACGGCGACCAGCGCCAACAACTACTTCCGGCAGATCGGCGGCAGCGTGGGCGCCGCCGTCTTCGGCACCCTGTTCGCCGGCCGGCTCACCGACGCCCTGCGCGACCGTGTCCCCACGCGCGCGGGTGCCGCCCTCCCCGACCCCGAGTCGATCACCCCGCAGGCCGTGCGGGCACTGCCGCCCGCCCTGCGCGACGCCTACGTGGGGGCGTACGCGGACGCCATGCCGCGGATCTTCCTCTACCTGGTGCCGGTGCTCGTCCTCGGCCTGCTCATCGCCTTCTTCCTCAAGGAGAAACCACTGGTGTCCCACAACGCCCACGTGACCGACCCGGAGACCGCGCCCTTGAACCCCACCGTGCCGCAGGCCCGTTCACCCTTCGCCGCCGGCGTGCCCGTCTGCGGCACCGTGCAGCATCCGGACGGCACGGTCGTGCCCCGCGCGGCGCTCACCCTGATCGACGTCGCGGGACAGCAGATCGGCCGGGGCGCGAGCGGCGACGACGGGCGGTACGCGCTGTCCACGCCGGGCACCGGCTCGTACGTCCTGATCGCCGCGGCCGGCGGGCACCAGCCTCAGGCCGTCTCCGTGACCGTCGGCGAGCGGCCCGTCGAACTCGACGTCGTCCTCGGCGGCGCAGGGCGCCTCACGGGCACCGTGCGCACCGCCGACGGCAGCCCCGTGCGAGACGCCACCGTCACCCTGACCAATGTGCACGGCGAGGTCGTCGCCAGCACCCGCAGCGGGCGCGAGGGCGGCTACGCCATCACCGAACTCGTCGCCGGGGAGTACACCCTCGCCGCCAGCGCCCCCGCCTTCCGCCCGGCCGCGCTGCCGGTCAGCGTGCAGGCCGCGCGGGAGACCCGCCAGGACGTCGAGCTCGCGGGCGGGGCCGTGCTGCGCGGGACCGTCCGGGCCAGCGGCGGGCGGCCCGTCGAGGACGCGCGCGTCACCCTCCTCGACGCCGCGGGCAACGTCGTCGACACGCTCACCACCGGACCCGACGGGACGTTCCGGTTCGTCGATCTGTCCTCCGGCGAGTACACCGTGATCGCGGCCGGCTACCCGCCCGTCGCCACGGTGCTCCAGGTGGCGGGCGGAGGACGCACGGAACGGGATCTCCAGCTCGGGCACGAGGACTGAGCAGCTCGTCAGGGGGGAGCGCACCGCGCACCGGTGGGCTCCCCCCTGACGCCAATTCGCTTGTTGCCGCACATCGTGACGGGCCGTCCCCGTACCGTGGTCCCCGGGGGAACAGATCTTGGGGAGCCGTGGGGAGAGGGGCCTGGGGTCATGGACCGTGGCACCGAAAGGGACGTACCTGCGGGCCGCGGAGCCGGTGGCCGCGCGGTGGCGGCGGACGTCCCGGCCGGACGGATCCCACTGGCCGTGGTCGTGGTCGACCACGACGGCCTGGTGTCGCACTGGAGCAGGGGTGCGGGGCGACTGCTCGGCAGAGCCAAGGAAGAGGCGATCGGCAGGCCGGTGTCCGACCTGCTGCCCGTCTCCGGCGCCCTGCCCGACGAGGCGGACGGCGCTCCCTACCGGTCCCACGACGGCTATGACGGGCTCGGGCCCGGTCTGGAGTCCTCGCTGGACGGGCGGCTGTCCTACCCGGCCGCCGGCCGGGCCCGGCTCGCCGGGCCGGAAAGGGACCGGGTGGACGTCCTGTGGTGGGCGTACCCGCTGGTCGGCCCGGGGCGGGAGCGGCTCCTCGTGCTCGCCGCCGACGCGGACGGGCTGCGCCACGGCGACGGGCACGGGGACGTGCACGCAGACGCGGACCGGGCCGGGGAGGCGGGCGCGTTCGAACGCATCGCGCCGGCCTTCGCCCTGCACACCGACTTCCCCGGCGCCGACGAACTCGCGCGCCGGCTGCCCGAGATCCTGCCCAGCATGAGCGTCGGCGAGAGCGCCCGCATCGTCGCGCAGATGCTCGAACTGGGCTATCCGGTACTGGAGTTCAGCCGGAACGACCGGGTGCCCGTCACCCCCGACTGGGGTGTGCCGCGGCGCGTCGAGCGCAGGGCGCGCCGCGAGCGGGCCACGCGGGCGGCGGCCCGGGGACTGCTCTCACCGGGGGAAGCGGCCGACGACGAGGGCGAGGACCTCGAGTACGCCGCCGTGCGCGAGCGCCTGGAGTTCCTCAACGAGGTCAGCGGCAGGATCGGCACCTCGCTCGACCTCGCGCGGACCATCGTCGAGGTCAGCCGGGCCGTCGTCCCGCGCTTCACCGACGTCGCCGGCACCTATCTGCGCGAACAGGTCGTCGCCGGGGAGGGGTTCCCGGAGGGCGTGCCGGACACCAGGACCATGTGGCACCGGGTGGCCGTCGAGCACAACGACGAACCGGGCCGCTGGGACGACGTCGTGCCGGTCGGCGAGGCCATGCCGTTCCCGGCACACACGCCGTTCTTCCAGTGCATGACCTCCGGCGAGCCCGTGCTCGTGCCGCGGATCAGCGAGGAGATGGGCCACGCCATCGCCTCGCAGTTCGAGAAGCGCGACATCCGGCCGCTGATCACCCACCGCTCGATGCTCGTCGTACCGCTCAAGGCGCGCGACGTCGTCCTCGGCTTCATGATCCTGCTGCGCCACCCGGAGCGCGCCGAGTTCAACGACATGGACCGGGTCACCGGCGCCGAACTCGCCGCCCGCGCAGGCCTCGTGCTCGACAACGCGCGCATGTACACGTACCAGGAGAGCGTCGCCGAGACCCTCCAGGACAGCATGCTGCCGAGCATCCCGGCGCGGATGGCGGGCTGCGACATCGCCACCCGCTATCTGCCCGGCACACTGCTCGGCCGGGTCGGCGGCGACTGGTTCGACTCGGTCAAGCTGCCCGGGGCCCGCACCGCCCTGGTCGTCGGCGACGTCATGGGGCACGGACTGAACTCGGCCGCGATGATGGGTCAGTTGCGCACGGCCGTGCAGACCATGGCCGCGCTCGACCTGCCGCCCGCCCAACTGTTGCGCAATCTGGACGACCTCGCGCAGCGGCTCGGCGACACCTACCTGGCGACGTGCCTGTACGCCGTGTACGACCCGATCGCGGGCGAGGTGCACCTCGCCAACGCCGGCCACATCCCGCCCGTCCTGGTGCGCGCGGGCGACGGCCGCAGCGAGCTGCTGGACCTGCCCACGGGGGCGCCCATCGGCGTCGGCGGGGTGCCCTTCGAGGCGGTACGCGTCCCCGTGCGGCCCGGCGACCGGCTGGTGATGTGCACCGACGGGCTGGTCGAGGTGCGCGGCGAGGACATCGGTGTGGGTCTCGCCACACTGTGCGAGTCCGCCGCCCACCCGGCCGCGTCCATGGACGACGCCTGCGACACGATCATCCGCGCCCTGAACACGCGCGGGGGCCGCAAGGACGACGTGGCGCTGCTGATGGCCCGCCTGAACGGCATCGAGCCGGACGACGTCGCCGAGTGGCGCCTGGCCCGCGATCCCGCCGAGGTGGGCCGGGCCCGCGCCGTGGTCCGTGAGCACCTGCGCGAGTGGGGTTTGGCCCGGCTCACCGACCCCACCGAGCTGATGGTCAGCGAGCTGGTCACCAACGCCGTACGGCACTCCCGCGGCCGACCCGTCGAACTGCGCCTCGTCCGTGGCGACACCCTGCTGTGCGAGGTGGAGGACGACGACCACGACCTGCCCACCCTGCTGAGCGCCGGGCCGGCCGACGCGTCCGGCCGGGGCCTGCGGGTGGTCAGCACCCTCGCCCGGGAGTGGGGCACGAGCCGTACGAACACCGGCAAGACGGTCTGGTTCGAACTCCCCCTGCCTCGCCGCTGACCCGCCCCCGGCACGCCGCCGTTCGAGGGTCCCGTGCTCCCGGTTCCGCTCTCGCAGCCGGTGGTTGTGGGGTGCGGGCCTTGGCCGGTAGACCGGAGGGACCCGTCGGTTGTGACGGAACAAGGCTGTCTTGCAGGGGAGTTGGGCATGAGTGCGACGAGCCGGTACCGGCAGGCGTGGGAGGGGTTCTGGAACGAGGTGTCCGAGGAGCCGGGGTCGGTGTTCTGGGACGCCGGGCCCGAGGTGACCGCCGGTCTCCATCTGCCGCTGCTCCGACCGCACTTGGCCGACCCGGAGCTGCCCCTGGTCGACCTGGGGTGCGGCAACGGCACGCAGACCCGTTACCTCGCCGAGCGCTTCGGGCGCGTCGTCGGCGTCGACATCGCCACGGCGGCCGTCGAACACGCCCGGCGCGGCGACCGCGCCGGCCGGGCCGCGTACCGGGTGCTGGACGCCACCGACAAGAGCGAGGCGGAGACGCTGCACGCCGAGCTGGGTGACGTAAACGTGTACATGCGGGGTGTGCTGCACCAGTGCGATCCGGACGACCGGCAGGCACTCGCCGACGGCATCGCCGCCGTCGTCGGCACGCGCGGCCGGGTCTTCCTCGTCGAACCGTCCGAGTCCGCCCGCCTGGTACTTGGCGGGCTCGCGCGGGACCCCGCAGGTCCGCCGCCCAAGCTCGCCCCGGTCCTCCGGCATGGCATCACGCCCGGCGAAGTCGCCGACACCGCCGTGCCGGAGTACCTCCGCTCGGCCGGCCTCACCGTCCTGGCGGGCGGCGAAATGCCCCTGTTCACGACCGAGTTCACCTCCGACGGGATCCGTATCGAGCTGCCGTCGAGGTGGTTCGTGGCGGGCCGCACCCACTGACCGGCTCGGCGGTCGTGCTCTGCGTGTCAGTGGGACGGCGTATTGTCGCATTGGCGTAGTTTGAAGGGGGTGGGGGCCGAAGTTGTCCCTACACGCTGTAGGGTTACGCCCACCCCCCCCGCAGACCGAACGGAACAGAGACGAGAGGTGGCCGTGTCGATCGTCGCGCCGGAGCCGGACGTCAGTGTCGTCGTCATCGTCTACAACGACGAAGAGCGACTTCCGACAGCCGTGGGTTCCGTCCTCGAGCAAACACTTCGCAATGTCGAGGTGGTCATCGCCGACGACTGCTCGACGGACGGCTCCCACGAGGTGGCGCAGGCGCTCGCCGCGGCCCATCCCGACCGGGTGCGGGCGATCCGGCTCCCGGAGAACAGCGGCGGCTGCGGAGAGCCCCGCAACCAGGGCGTCAAGGTGGCCCGCGGCCGGTACGTGATGTTCCTGGACAGCGACGACACCCTGGAGCGGAACGCCTGCCGCAACATGATCGAGGCCGCCGACCGCACCGACGCCGACCTCGTCTCCGGCCTGTGTGTCCGGGTTCACACCGACAGCCGGCACGACAAGCGCGTGCTCTGGTACCCCTGGCTGTACCAGAGCACCCGCACGCTGGACTCCGTCGCCGAGCTGCCGGACCTGTTCGTCTTCGACACCCTGTCGACCAACAAGTGCTACCGGCGCCGGTTCCTGATCGACAACGAGCTCGCCTTCCCCCGGGGCATCCACTACGAGGACCTGCTCTTCTCCGCGCAGGCCTATCTGGCCGCGCAGCGGATCACCCTCATCCCCAACACGGTCTACCACTGGAACGTCGTCCAGAAGACCGCCGTCAAGTCGATCAGCAACCGGCGCGGCGAGATCAGCAACTTCGCCGACCGGGTCGAGATCCACCGCCGCATCGACGCCATCCTGGACCGCCAGGGCCAGGACGAGCTGAAGCTGCGCAAGGACATCAAGTTCCTCAAGCACGACCTGGTGCTGTACCTGCGGGATCTGCCCTTCCTCGACGACGACTACCGCCACCGCTTCGCCGAACTCGCCCGCGGCTACGTCCAGGACTTCCCCGAGGCCGCCTACGCCGAGCTCGACCGCGTCCACGCCATCTGCGCCCAGCTGCTGCTGCGCGAGGACTGGACGGACCTGATGCCGGCCATCGACACCCTCATCAACCGGCACAAGATCTCCGCACCGCTGGCCGAGCGGGGTGGCCGTGTCTACTGGAGCGACCGCTACCTCGACGACCCCGACATGCGCGCCGTCCTGGACGTCACGACCCTCGGCTACCACGCCAGGCCGCTGAACCGGATGGCCCTGCGCAACCGGCTCACCGAGTACGCGGTCCACGGCGGCGACGTGGTGCTCGCCGGCGAGATCGTCAACCCGCTGCACACCATCGACCCCGGCGCCGAGCTCGGCGCCGAGCTGGAGTTCCGGGCCCGCCGCCGCAGCCTCCAGACCTTCCGCTTCCCGGTGCCCGCCCCGCGCCACGAGGGCGACGTGATCGCCTGGCGGGCCCAGGTGCCGCTGGCCCGGCGGCTCAGACCACTCGGCATCATCGACGACGTGTGGGACGTCCGGCTGCACCTGACCGCCGGCGGCAAGCGCACCACCAGCCGGCTCACCGTCGGCGCCGTCGACCTGGAGAACGCCGAGTCCCTGCCCGTCCGGCCCCGCCTGACCCGACTCATGGCCGACCGGGTCGAGGCGCAGGTGTCCGCCAAGGGCCACCTGGCCTTCCGGCTCACCCAGCAGGGCCGGCTCGCCCGCACCGGCCGCGCCGCCGTGGAGCGCAATCTGCACGGGCGCCCCGCGCGGGCCGCCAAGCGCGCCTACCGCACGCTGCGGGCCGTGCGCCGCGACCTGAACTCCGGCACCCGCAAGCTCCAGGTCTACGACCGCATGCTGCGCAGGCTGCCCGTCCGCAAGGGCACGGTCGTCTTCGAGAGCCACCTCGGCAAGCAGTACAGCGACAGCCCGCGCGCCATCTTCGAGGAACTGCGCCGCCGCAAGACGCCGATCACCCCGATCTGGTCGTACGCCGGCGAGCGCCCCACGGGCTTCCCGCAGGACGTGGAGCTCGTGCGCCGCTGGTCCTGGCGCTACCTCAAGGCGCTCGCCCAGGCGGAGTTCTGGATCGACAACCAGGGCTACCCGCTGCGGCTCGCCAAACGCCCCGGGACGACGTACATCCAGACCTGGCACGGCTCGGCGCTGAAGCGGATGGGTTTCGACGAGCCCACCTACCGGATGCTGTCCGAGCCGGAGCAGCGCTCCTACCAGCAGGCGCTGGACCGCTTCGACCACTTCGTGGTCCGCGGCGAGCACGACGTGCGCACCCTCGCCCGCGCCTACCGCATCCCCGAGGAGAAGCTGCTGCGCACCGGCTACCCGCGCAACGACGCCCTGGTGCGGGTCCGTGAGGGGGCACCGCTGCCCGCCGACGCACAGCGGCTGGCCGAGCGGCTGGGCCTCGCCCCGGACCGGCGGGTGCTGCTGTACGCGCCGACGTTCCGCACCCATCCCGACGGCCGCGTACGGGACTTCGAGTTCCCCTTCGACATCGAGGACTTCGCCGCCCGCTTCGGCGACGACCACACCCTCCTCGTCCGAGCGCACTACCTGAACCAGCTCACCCTGCCGCCGTCGGTCGCGGGACGCGTGATCAACGTCAGCGCCGAACCGGACATCACCCCGCTGCTGCTGCTCGCCGACTGCCTGATCACCGACTATTCGTCGGTGATGTTCGACTACGCGCTGCTCCGGCGTCCCATCGTGTTCCACGCCCACGACTGGGAGGAGTACGCCCAGGACACCCGCGGCACCTACTTCGACCTGCTCGCCGAGGCACCGGGCCCCGTCACACGCACCGACGGCGAACTGTTCGCGGTGATCGGCGACCTGAGCACCGTGCAGTCGAAATACGAGGCACGGCTGAAGGAGTTCGTGGACAAGTACGGCGAGTACGACCGCGGCGACGCCGCGGCGCAGATCGTGGACCGGTTCTTCGGCCCCGCAGGAGAGACCCGATGACCGAGCGCGACATCTTCTTCGTGGCCAACGAGGTCAACGAACTCGGCGGTGTGTGCCGCTGGCAGATCCAGATGGCCGGGCTGCTGGCCGGGCGCGGACACCGGGTCACCGTCGTCGGCATCGCCCCGCCCAACCATCCGATGGCCCTCGGCGACCAGCCGCCGTTCCGGACCGTGACGCTGTACGCCCGGCGTCCGCCGGGCCGGCCCAGGCCGCGCCGCCTGCTCGGCCGCTTCGACCCGGCGCTGCGCCGCCACGAGACCCACATGCGGACCGCCGCGAGCCGGCTCTCGTCGCTGTTCCAGGACGCCCGGCCCGGCGCGATGATCATCGTCCCCCAGGTGTGGGCGATGGAGTGGGTGGCCCTCGCGGACACCGCCGGGCACCGCATCATCGGCATGACCCACGAGTCCTACGAGACGTCCCGCAAGTCGTCCCGCTTCGCGCGCGTGAAGAAGTACTTCAAGGACGTCGACCGGCTGCTGGCACTCACCCGGGAGGACGCCGACCGCTGGGGGGTCGAGGGCATGAACAACGTCGGCTTCATGCCCAACCCGCTGTCCATCGTGCCCGACTCCCCCTCGCCACGCACCGAGAAGGTCGTCGTGAACGTCGGCCGGCTCTCCCATGAGAAGGGCGTCGACATGCTCCTGGACGCCTGGGCCGAGGCCGTGCCGAAGCAGCCCGGCTGGACCCTGCGCATCTACGGCAGGGGAGAGGCAGAGGCGGAGCTCAAGCGGCAGTGCGCGGAACTCGGCCTGGAGGACTCCGTCGACTTCGCCGGGCAGACCGACGACGTGCCCGGCGCGTTGCGCGCCTCCTCCGTCTTCGTCCAGGCCTCGCGTGGCGAGGGCTTCCCGCTGGTCCTGCTGGAAGCCATGGCGACCGGCGTGCCGTGCGTGGCGTTCGACTGCGCGCCCGGCGTCCGCGAGATCGTCGCCCACGAGGAGAACGGCCTGCTCGCCCGCCCCGGCAACACCTCCGAACTCGCCCGTCACCTTGTGCGCCTGATGGCCGACGAGCGGCTGCGCGACACGATGGGCGACGAGGCCCTGCGCAGCGCCCACCGGTTCGACCCGGACGTCATCACCCAGAGCTGGGAAGACCTCTTCGACTTCCTGGAACGCTGAGGGCCGCACCGCCCGTCACGCCCGCCCCCGGCATCCCCCGGTGCCCGGGGCGCCGGAGGCGAGAGGGGTGTGTCCCCGCCGTTCGCCCACCCGCCGGCTTTCACCGCCTCTCCGTAGCCGGTTCGCTGATCGGCGCGTAACGTGACGCTCCATGAAGATCCTCATCAGCGCCGACATGGAGGGCGCGACCGGTGTCACCTGGCCTGCCGACGTGCTGCCGGGAACGCCGCAGTGGGAGCGGTGCCGGGCGATGTTCACCTCGGACGTCGACGCGGCCGTACGCGGCTTCTTCGACGGGGGCGCCGACGAGGTCCTCGTGAACGAGGCGCACTGGACCATGCGCAACCTGCTGCTCGAGCGGCTGGACGAGCGGGCGCAGATGCTCACCGGACGGCACAAGTCGCTGTCCATGGTGGAGGGCGTGCAGCACGGTGACGTGGACGGCATCGCCTTCGTCGGCTATCACGCGGGCGCCGGCATGGAGGGCGTCCTCGCCCACACCTATCTCGCCAACTCCATCACGGGGGTGTGGCTGAACGACGTACGGGCCAGCGAGGGGCTGCTCAACGCCCATGTGGTCGCCGAGTACGGGGTGCCGGTGGTGCTGGTCACCGGGGACGACGTGGCCTGCGAGGACGCCCTCGGGTACGCGCCAGGGGCGCTCAAGGTCGCGGTGAAGGACCATGTGTCGCGGTACGCGGCCGTGTGCCGTACGCCGGCCCGCACCGCCGCCGACATCCGCGCGGCGGCCAAGCAGGCGGCCGGGCTGGCGGTCCGTCACGAACCGTACAGGGGAGGCCCGTTCACCGTAGCGGTCGAGTTCGACGCCGAGCACCTCGCCATGGCCTGCACCGTCGTGCCGGGAGTGAACCGGATCGGTGAGCGCAAGGTGGCCTACACCAGCGCCACCATGCACGAGGCAATCCGCACCTTCAAGGCGGTCACCACGATCGCCTCGTCCGCGATCGAGGAGCAGTATGGCTGACGCGCAGGCGCTGGACGAGGTCGTCGGCTTCACGTCCGACCTGATCCGCATCGACACCACCAACCGGGGCGGCGGCGACTGCCGGGAGCGTCCGGCGGCCGAGTACGCCGCCGAGCGGCTCGCCGGGGCGGGCCTGGAACCGGTGCTCCTGGAGCGCACCCCGGGGCGGACCAACGTCGTGGCGCGGATCGAGGGCACCGACCCGTCGGCGGACGCGCTGCTGGTGCACGGTCACCTGGACGTGGTGCCGGCCCGTGCCGAGGACTGGAGCGTGCACCCGTTCTCCGGCGAGGTCCGCGACGGGGTCGTGTGGGGCCGGGGCGCGATCGACATGAAGAACATGGACGCGATGATCCTCGCCGTGGTCCGCGCCTGGGCCCGGCAGGGGCTGCGGCCGCGGCGGGACGTGGTGATCGCCTTCACCGCCGACGAGGAGGCGAGCGCCGAGGACGGCGCCGGGTTCCTCGCCGAGCGGCACGCGGGTCTGTTCGAGGGCTGCACCGAGGGCGTCAGCGAATCGGGGGCGTACACCTTCCACGACGGCACCGGGCGGCAGATCTACCCGATCGCCGCCGGTGAGCGCGGCACCGCCTGGCTGCGGCTCTCCGCACGCGGACGGGCGGGCCACGGCTCCCGGGTCAACGGGGAGAACGCGGTGACCCGGCTCGCCGCGGCGATCGCCCGGATCGGCGCCCACAAGTGGCCCGTGCGGCTCACCCCGACCGTGCGCGCGGCCCTCACCGAACTCGCCGCCCTGTACGGCATCGAGGAGGACCTGCGGGACGTGGACGCGCTGGTGGACAAGCTGGGGCCGGCCGCCCGGCTGGTCGAGGCGACGCTGCGCAACAGCGCCAACCCCACCATGTTCGAGGCGGGTTACAAGGTCAACGTGATCCCGGGGGAGGCCGTCGCCCATGTCGACGGGCGGTATCTGCCCGGCGGCGAGGAGGAGTTCCGCGCCACCCTCGACGAACTGACCGGCCCGGACGTGGACTGGGAGTTCCTGCACCGCGAGGTGGCGCTCCAGTCGCCGGTCGGCTCGCCGGCCTTCGCGGCGATGCGGGCCGCCGTCGGGGAGTTCGCGCCCGAGGGCCATGTCGTGCCGTTCTGCATGCCCGGCGGCACCGACGCCAAGCAGTTCTCCCGGCTGGGCATCACCGGGTACGGGTTCTCGCCGCTGAAGCTGCCCGAGGGCTTCGACTACAACGCCCTGTTCCACGGAGTCGACGAGCGCGTCCCCGTCGAGGCGCTGCACTTCGGCGTCCGCGTCCTGGACCGCTTCCTGCGGACCGCCTGAGTCGATGGGGGAAAACATGCGCACCCTGCCCTGCGGTTCCTGGCCCTCGCCCATCGACGCGGCGCTCGCCGCCGCGCACGACGGCAGGCCGGAGTTCCCGGGATTCGTCGGCGACGAGGTGTGGTGGACCGAGCCTCGGCCCGCCGAGGGCGGACGCCGGGCGCTGGTACGGCGGCACGCCGACGGCTCGCAGTCCACGGTGCTGCCCGAGCCGTGGAACGTGCGCAGCCGCGTCATCGAGTACGGCGGCCGGCCCTGGGCGGGAGCCGTCGTGGACGGCGTGCCGCTGCTGGTGTTCGTGAACTTCGCCGACCAGCGCCTGTACCGGTACGAACCCGGCGGCGAGCCGCGCCCGCTCACCCCGCTCTCGGCGGTGGGCGGCGGACTGCGCTGGGCCGAACCCCAACTGCGCCTGGAACATGGCGAGGTGTGGTGCGTGCTGGAGGAGTTCACCGGGGAGGCGCCCACCGACGTACGGCGCGTCCTGGCCGCCGTACCGCTGGACGGGTCGGCGGCCGGGGACCGGGCCGCGGTGCGCGAACTCTCCGACGACCGGCACCGGTTCGTGACCGGCCCCCGGCTCTCGCCCGACGGACGGCGGGCGGCCTGGCTGGCCTGGGACCACCCGAGGATGCCGTGGGACGGCACGGAGCTGCTGGTGGCTCAGGTGCGCGCCGACGGCTCGTTCGGCGCGCCCCGCACGGTGGCCGGCGGCCCCGAGGAGTCCATCGCCCAGGCGGACTGGGCCGCCGACGGCTCGCTGCTGTACGCGAGCGACCGCAGCGGCTGGTGGAACCTCTACCGCGACGGTGAGCCCCTGTGCTGCCGCGAGGAGGAGTTCGGCGGCCCGCTGTGGAGGCTGGGCCAGCGCTGGTTCGCGCCCCTGGACAGCGGTCTGATCGCGGTCGTGCACGGTCGCGGCGCCACCGCCCTCGGCGTACTCGACCCGGAGACGGGCGAGGTCGTCGACACGGCGGGCCCCTGGACGGAGTTCGACGCGGCACCGGCGGCGCACGGCGACCGGGTCGTCGCGGTCGCCGCCAGTCCCCGCAGCGCGTACGAGGTCGTCGAGCTGGACACCCGCACGGGCCGGACGCGGGTGATCGGCGCCGCCCACGACGACCCGGTCGACCCCGCCTACTACCCCGAGCCGCGGATCCGCACCTTCACCGGGCCGGACGGCCGGGAGGTCCACGCCCACATCTATCCGCCGCACCACCCCGACTGCGTGGCGCCCGCCGGTGAGCTGCCCCCGTACGTCGTGTGGGCGCACGGCGGACCCACCAGCCGGACGCCTCTCGTGCTCGACCTGGAGATCGCCTACTTCACCTCGCGCGGCATCGGGGTCGCCGAGGTCAACTACGGCGGATCCACCGGGCACGGCCGCGAGTACCGCAACCGGCTGCGCGAGCAGTGGGGCGTCGTCGACGTCGAGGACTGCGCGGCCGTCGCGCTCGCCCTCGCCGACGAGGGCACCGCCGACCGCGCCCGGCTGGCGATCCGGGGCGGCAGCGCGGGCGGCTGGACCACGGCGGCCTCCCTGACCACGACCGACGTGTACGCCTGCGGCACGATCAGCTACCCGATCCTCGACCTGACCGCCTGGGGCACCGGGGAGACCCACGACTTCGAGTCGCAGTACCTGGAGTCCCTGGTCGGGCCGCTCGCCGAGGTGCCCGGCCGGTACGCCGAGCGCTCGCCCGCCGAGCACGCCCACCGGATCACGGCGCCCTTCCTGCTGCTCCAGGGCCTGGACGACGTGATCTGCCCGCCGACCCAGTGCGAGCGGTTCCTCGCCCGGCTGGCCGGCCGGCAGGTGCCGCACGCGTACATCGCGTTCGAGGGCGAGGGGCACGGCTTCCGCCGGGCCGACACCATGGTGCGGGCACTGGAGGCGGAGCTGTCGCTGTACGCTCAGGTCTTCGGCCTGGACCCGGCCGGCATCCCCACCCTGGAGCTCGGCACGTGAAGGAACTCGTCCGCCCCACCCGGCTCGCCCCCGGCGCCCGCGTGGCCGTCGTCGCGCCCAGCGGGCCCGTGCCCGAGGAGCGGTTGCAGGCGGGCCTGGACGTGCTGCGCGGCTGGGACCTGGATCCGGTGGTGGCACCGCACGTGACGGCCCGGCACGGCACGTTCGACTACCTGGCGGGTACGGACCGCGACCGCGCCGCCGACCTCCAGGGCGCCTGGTGCGATCCGTCCGTGGACGCGGTGCTGTGCGCCCGCGGCGGCTACGGCGCGCAGCGCATGGTGGACCTGCTCGACTGGGAGGCCATGCGGGCGGCCGGCCCGAAGGTGTTCGTCGGCTTCAGCGACATCACCGCGCTGCACGAGGCGTTCGCCACCCGCCTGGGCCTGGTCACGCTGCACGGGCCGATGGCCGCCGGTGTCGACTTCGTCAAGAACGACCGGGCGCAGCGGCATCTGCGAGCGACCCTGTTCGCGCCCGAGACGGTCCGCACGATCGTCTCCGGCGGACCGGCCCTGGTCCCCGGGCGGGCCCGGGGCGTCACCCTCGGCGGCTGTCTGGCCCTGCTCGCCGCCGACCTCGGCACACCGCACGCGCGGCCCGGCGCGGCCGGCGGTCTGCTGTGCCTGGAGGACGTGGGCGAGGAGGCCTACCGCCTGGACCGCTACCTCACCCAGCTGCTGCGGGCCGGCTGGCTCGACGGGGTGCGCGGGGTGCTGCTCGGCTCCTGGAAGGACTGCGAGACCCCGGACCGGGTGCGGGCCCTGCTCGCCGACCGGCTCGGCGGACTCGGGGTGCCCGTCGCCGAGGAGTTCGGCTTCGGGCACTGCGAGGGCGCGTTGACGGTTCCCTTCGGTGTCGCGGCCGAACTCGACGCCGACGAGGGGACGTTGACGCTCGACGAGCCCGCCCTGCGCTGACCGCGCCGCGGCCGGGCGGGTGCCGCGCGTAGGGTGACGGCATGCCGCACACCGCAGCCCGCTTCCTCGCCGAGGGGCCCCGCGTGGGCATCCGCCCCTTCACCCGGGAGGACGGCGCCGAGTTCACCGCCCGGGTCCGGGAGAGCGAGGACCTGCACCACCCGTGGCTCTTCCCGCCGGCCACCGCCGAGGCGTACGCCGCCTACGCCCGGCGGCTGATCGAGGACCCGGCGAGGGCCGGCTTCCTGGTCTGCGAGATGGACGCGGGCGCCCTCGCCGGGTTCGTGAACGTCAACAACATCGTGCACGGCGCCTTCCGGTCGGGAGCGCTCGGTTACGGCGCCTTCGCGCATGCCGCCGGGCGCGGCCTGATGCGCGAGGGCCTCGACCTCGTCATCGGGTACGCCTTCGGCCCGATGCGGCTGCACCGGCTGGAGATCAACGTGCAGCCGCTCAACACCGCCTCGATCGCGCTGGCGCGCGCCTGCGGCTTCCGCCTGGAGGGCTTCTCGCCGGACATGCTCTTCATCGACGGGGCCTGGCGCGACCACGAGCGGTGGGCGCTCACCGCCGAGATGCGCGCTTGAAGTTGACCTTCATGGTGTCCAGGTCCGTGACGGTCGACCGCAGGTCGCGAAAGCCGTATCCGAGGCCGCGCAGGGCGGTCTCCGCGCGGTCCTCCGCGATCGCGGCCGCCATCTCCTCGCCGTCCTCCGCGTCGCACACCACGACGTAGCGCATCGAGAAGTGCTTCAGCGGGGACGGCTCGTAAGACAGCGAGCCCTCCTCGGTGAACCGCATGCTGAGCATGCCGTGCTCGTCCGCCTCCGCGCGCAGCCGTTCCCGGGCCTCGTCGGTCAGTGCGTCCCAGGTGCCCCGGACGATCACCCGGTAGGTGTGCTGCTCGCTCATCGGATCTCCGTACTTCTCCACGCTCGGCCAGGGGCCACAGGGTTCGACCGGCCGACTCTACGGCGCCCGCGACGCGCCGACCACGGAATATCGCCGCGCCCGCTCAGCTTGAAATTAAACCTTCGGTGATCGTTCGGGGATCGAGTGGTTCACCCACATGGGAATCTGCCGGACATGACGACGACCTCCCTTTCACG
>NZ_JBIAXS010000022.1:146137-156882 GCF_042896885.1 Streptomyces sp. NPDC001231 | reverse complement strand
TTCCCTTCGGTGTTTCCGACTCTATCAGATCTTTTTCCGATCCGATTTCCTCGGTGCTTTCCAGGTTTCCGCTCTCGCGTTTCCCTTTCCGGCGGTTCCGACTCTATCAGATCCTTTCTCGACCTGATCCCCAGTCAGCGGGGTTTGTCTTCGCGGCCGTTGGGCCGTTCCGACGAGTGAGACTTTAGCGGATTCCCTGCTCCCGTGCGAATCGGGGGCTACGTCCTTTCGGGCGCGGATTCCTCATTCCATGAATACGCACGCCGATGACACGACAACAGACAGACTGCGACTGCCGTCGGTTAAAGGGTGGTACTTAGGAAAGGTTGTCCGGGGACCGACCGAAGTCGGCTCTCACGTCGGGCAACTCGGAGAACACTACGTATCCCTGCGAGGTGTGTCAACTCACGGGCGAACGGCACCCCGGGGTCCTATCCTGGGTCCATGACTACGCGTACGTGCACCCGTCTGTGGTGGGCCGCCTGACGGCGGCCGCACTCACGTATGCATCCAACGGCCGCCGCCTCGGCGGCCGTTCTCGTATCTCCCTCCAGGACTCCGGGGGCCGGCCGACCGGGGACGGCGGCCTCGACCAGGAGGTGGAGTGTGGAGGGGACTCGGGTCTTCAGCGGGGTCAAGCCGACCGGACACCTGACGCTGGGGAACTACCTGGGCGCCATGCGGCGGTGGGCCGAGGTGGACCAGCACCGGTCGGAGGCGCTGTTCTGCGTCGTCGACCTGCATGCGCTGACCGTGGACCACGACCCGGCGCGGGTGCGCAGACTCAGCCGGCAGGCGGCGACGCTGCTGCTGGCGGCGGGGCTCGATCCGGAACTGTGCACCCTGTTCGTACAGAGCCACGTGGACGAACACGCCCGGCTGTCGTACCTGCTGGAGTGCGTGGCCACGGACGGCGAGATGCGGCGCATGATCCAGTACAAGGAGAAGGCGGCGCGTGAGCAGCGGCGGGGCGGGAGTGTACGGCTGTCGCTGCTGACGTATCCGGTGCTGATGGCGGCGGACATCCTGGCGTACGGAACGGACGAGGTGCCGGTCGGTGACGACCAGACGCAGCACGTGGAGCTGACCCGTGATCTGGCGGTGCGGTTCAACCAGCGGTACGGGCACACGTTCGTGGTGCCGAAGGCGACGCCTCCGAAGGTGGCGGCGCGGGTGATGAACCTCCAGGACCCCTTGTCGAAGATGGGGAAGTCGGACGACTCCGGGCCGGGCATCGTCTATCTGCTCGACGAGCCGGAGGTCGTGGAGAAGAAGGTCATGCGGGCGGTGACCGACAGCGGGCGGGGCGTCGTATACGACCCGCAGGAGCGGCCCGGCCTGGCGAATCTGCTGGAGATCCTGGCCGCTTGTCAGGGCGGGAACCCGGAGGCCCTGGGCGGTGTATATGAGTCGTACGGCGCTTTGAAGAAGGACACCGCGGAGGCCGTGGTCGAGCTTCTCAGGCCGGTACAGGCAAGGCACAGGGAGCTGTGCGCGGATCCCGCGTATGTGGAAGGGGTGTTGCGCAGGGGCGCGGAGAAGGCCAGGTTGATGGCGCGGCCGAGAGTGGACGCGGCGTACCGGGCGATCGGGTTGCTGCCCGCCTGAGGGAAGGGCGGCTGGGCGGGCGGCCTGTGCCGGCCGCCCGGTGCCGGTCAGTTGTTGCCGGAGGCCAGCTCGCGGCTGCGGTCGCGGGCAGCTTCCAGCGCGGCGATGAGCGCGGCGCGCACGCCGTGGTTCTCCAGCTCGCGGATGGCGTTGATCGTCGTGCCGGCCGGCGAGGTGACGTTCTCGCGGAGTTTCACGGGGGGCTCCCCGCTGTCGCGGAGCATCACCGCGGCGCCGATCGCGGACTGGACGATCAGGTCGTGGGCCTTGTCCCGGGGCAGGCCGAGGAGGATGCCGGCGTCGGTCATGGCCTCGACCAGGTAGAAGAAGTAGGCCGGGCCCGAGCCGGAGAGGGCGGTGCAGGCGTCCTGCTGGGACTCGGGGACGCGGAGCGTCTTACCCACGGCGCCGAAGATCTCCTCGGCGTGGGCGAGGTGTTCGGCGGAGGCGTGGGTGCCGCCGGAGATGACGGACATGGCCTCGTCGACGAGGGCGGGGGTGTTGGTCATGACGCGGACGACCGGGGTGCCGGAGGCCAGGCGCTCCTCGAAGAAGGAGGTGGGGATGCCCGCGGCGCCGCTGATGACCAGGCGGTCGGCGGGGACGTGCGGGGCGAGTTCGTCGAGGAGGGTGCCCATGTCCTGGGGTTTGACGGTGAGGATCAGGGTGTCGGCGGTTTTCGCCGCTTCCGCGTTGGTGACCGGGGTGACTCCGTGGCGGGCGCGGAGTTCTTCGGCCCGTTCCGGGCGGCGGGCGGTGACCAGCAGGTCGGCGGGGGTCCAGCCGGCTCGGATCATTCCGCTGAGCAGGGCTTCGCCGATCTTTCCGGTGCCGAGAACTGCGACTTTCTGGCTCATGGTGTTCATCCTCGCACCGGTGGTCCGGAGTGCGGGTGGACTGTCCGGCTGGCGGGACACCCTCCGGTCCTGTGGGGCTATGCGGTTCGCCGCCTGAGGGTGGCCGCTCCCAGGCCGAGGACGAGCAGGGCGCAGCCCGCCACGATCAGCGCGTCGCGCACGAACGTCGTCGTCACGTCGGTGTGGCGCAGGACCTCGTTCATGGCGTCGACCGCGTAGGACATCGGGAGGACGTCGGAGACGGCCTCCAGGACGGGGTGCATGTCGGACCGCGGAGTGAACAGGCCGCAGAGGAGGAGCTGGGGGAAGATCACCGCCGGCATGAACTGGACCGCCTGGAACTCGGAGGCGGCGAAGGCGGAGACGAAGAGGCCGAGAGCGGTGCCGAGCAGGGCGTCGAGGAGGGCGACCAGCAGGAGCAGCCAGGGCGAGCCGGTGACGTCCAGGCCGAGGAACCAGACGGCCAGTCCCGTGGCCAGCGCGGACTGGACGGTCGCGAGGGCGCCGAAGGCGAGCGCGTAGCCGGCGATGAGGTCGCCCTTGCCGAGCGGCATGGCGAGGAGGCGTTCGAGAGTGCCGGAGGTGCGTTCGCGCAGGGTGGCGATCGAGGTCACCAGGAACATGGTGATCAGCGGGAAGATGCCGAGGAGCGAGGCGCCGATGTTGTCGAAGGTGCGCGGGCTGCCGTCGAAGACGTAGCGCAGCAGGAGCAGCATCACGCAGGGGACCAGCAGCATCAGTGCGATGGTGCGCGGGTCGTGGCGGAGCTGGCGCAGTACCCGGGCCGCGGTGGCGGTGGTGCGGGCGGCGCTCAGGGCTCGGGGGGCGCGGGGCGCGTGGGGTGCGTGGGGTGCGGTGGTCGTGCTCATCGTGCTGTCTCCTTGGCGCGGCCTGCTGCGACCGCCTCGTCGACCAGGTGCAGGAAGGCCGCCTCGACGGTCTCGGTGCCGGTGCGGGCCCGGAGTGCTTCGGGGGTGTCGTCGGCGAGGATCCGGCCCTCGCGCATGAGGAGGAGCTGGTGGCAGCGCTCGGCCTCGTCCATGACGTGGGAGGAGACGAGGAGGGTGGCGCCTCGGGTGGCGGCGATGTCGTGGAAGAGGTTCCACAGGTCGCGGCGCAGCACGGGGTCGAGTCCGACGGTCGGTTCGTCGAGGACCAGCAGTTCGGGGGTGCCGAGGAGGGCGACCGCGAGGGAGACGCGGCTGCGCTGGCCGCCGGAGAGGTTGCCGGCGAGGGCGTCGGCGTGGCCGGTGAGGTCGACGTCGGCGATGGCCCGGCTGACGTTGTCCCGGCGGCGTTCGGCCGCCGCGCGGCCGGGGTCGAGGATCGCGGCGAAGTATTCGAGGTTCTGGCGGACGGTCAGGTCGTCGTAGACGGAGGGGGCTTGGGTGACGTAGCCGATGCGGTTGCGGAGGGTGGCGTGGCCGGCGGGCAGGCCGAGGATCTCCAGGGTGCCGTCGACCTTGGCCTGGGTGCCGGCGATGGCGCGCATGAGCGTGGACTTGCCGCAGCCGGAGGGGCCGAGGAGGCCGGTGATGCGGCCGCGCGGGACGGTGAAGCCGAGGCCCCGCAGGACGGTGCGGGGGCCTCGGAACACGGTGAGTGCTTCCGCTCGGACGGCATCCGTTTCGGGGCGGGGTGGCCCCGAAGAAATATTCATCATGCGATGATTAATGCGCGCTGGAGAGGGCGCCGTCAAGTGGGGTGAGGGGATGAGCAGCGTCAGGGTGTGGTGGCGACGAGGAGGAGGACGTCGTAGGTCTCCTCCACGAAACCGTCCGGGAAGACCTCCAGCAGGTGGTCGCGCTCCTCTGCGAGGAAGGCGTCCCTGTGTCCCTCGGGGCAGACCAGAAGGCGAGAGTGGCTGCCGAGGTTGGCGAGGTGGATGTCGAGCGGGACCCGGCGGCTCCAGCGGACCTCGCGACGGGTGAAGCGGAGTCGTTCGGTGGGCTGTGCCTTGACGGCGCGGGCGGCGGCCGCCCCCTTCTCGGCGTAGGGGTCGATGCCGAAGAGGCGGCGGATGCGGTCGTTCTGCCGCGCGATCCACTCGATGTCGGCGGCGTCCCTGTTCCACCACAGCGCCAGGGCGCCGCCCGGCCGCAGTACCCGCAGGGCCTCCGGGACGGCCCGGTCGGGGTCCGTCCAGTGCCAGGACTGGGCGTAGGTGAGGAGGTCTGCGCAGGAATCGGCGAGCGGGAGGGCGTTGCCGTCGCCCCGCACGATCGGGATGCCGGGGCGGGTGAGGCGGAAGTGGGCCGCCATGCCGTCGCCGGGCTCGACGGCCAGCACGTCGGCGCCGCGCTCGTGCAGCAGGGCGGTCGAGATGCCGGTCCCGGCGCCGACGTCCGCGACGCGGGCGCCGGCGAGGGGCCGGCCGGTGAGTTCCTCGAGCGCGTCGAAGAGGGCGGGCGGATAGGAGGGGCGGTTCGCCGCGTACTGGGCCGCTGCGGCGTTGAAGGAGTGGGCTCGGTCCGCGTGGGTGGGCGGCGGAGATGAGGTCATACGGCCATCGTGCGACCGCATGACCACCCCGTGACGGGGGGTTCCGGCCGCGCGGACCGGTTCGCGGACCGCGCGGCCCCCGCGGTCAGGAGCGGCGGCGCTTCCTGGAGGGGTTGCCCGAGCGGCGGGTGGTCCGGCGTTCGTACTGTTCGCGGGCCTGTTCGTACTCCTGGCGGTGCAGCTTCTCGCCGGGGGCCTCGACGAGCGAGCGGAAGAAGTAGGCGAGGAGGGAGCCGATGAAGCCGACGGCGAGGAGGCCGCGCAGGGAGGCCTGACGGTCGGGGTCGGGGCGCTTGCCGAAGCCGTCCCAGGTGTGGCGGAAGGCGAGCGCGCTGCACACCGCGAACATCACCACGACCAGGAGCTCCACGAAGGCGCCCGAGCCGGCGATCTGGAGTCCCTGGTAGGCGAAGCGGAGCACGAAGCAGGAGACGGCGGCCGCGGCGAGTGAGCCGGCGGCGACGCCGATACGGCGGGCGGTGTAGCCGTTGTCGTGGTTCAGCCAGGTGGTGCCGAAGAAGCGCAGGGGCTCGGGGCGGGGCCCTGCGGAGCCCGCGGGGGTGTCCGGGATGCCGTTGTCGTCGCTCACGGGTCGATTATGGCTCCGGGATGTCCGCGGGCTCCGTCGGGGATCAGCCGCAGCGTCCGGTCACGTAGCCGTCGCTGCCCGTCTTCACATAGGTGTCCGAGACGTACTGGCCGTTGCCGATGTTGTCCCAGATGTTCGATGTGCCGTAGTAGCCCGACACCGTCGTACCCGGCGTCTGGCAGTTGATCGGCACGGAGGCGCCCACGGGCAGCGTGCGCACGATGCTGTAGGCGGTGCCAGGACCGCTGCGGACATTGAGCTCGACACCCGGCGCCACCGGGTAGTACTGCACGGCCGCGGTCGCGGTCGTGGGTCCGCCCAGGACCATGAGGCAGGCTCCGGCGGCGCCCGCGACAAGGGCGGATCTGCGTCTCAGGAAACTCATCTGTGCCTTCCAGTGATGATCAGCTGCAGCGAGAGGCGACGTAGCCGTCGCTGCCGGTGTACACGTACGCGTCGGAGACGTACTGGCCGTTGCCGATGTTGTCCCAGATGTTCGATGTGCCGTAGTAGCCCGACACCGTCGTGCCCGGCGCCTGGCAGAAGATCGGTACCTGGACACCCTCGTTCAGGACCCGGACGATCCCGTAGCCGGTGCCGGGGCCGCTGCGGACGTTGAGGCGGACGCCCGGCGCCACCGAGTAGTACCGCGCCGCCGCTGCCGCTGCCTGGGTCCCGACGGCCCCTTCCTCGTCGCCGCCCCTTGCTTCTTCGACACGGTCAACAGACATGAAAACACCCCCCGTTGAACCCCATGACTGCCATGGGATCCCGTTGATTCCCTTGAATCACGCAACGAAACATCCGTGCGTGACTCGCACGCGAACGCCGGCAAGCACCACCGGTCCCGCTCGAGTCATCGACTAGGCTCCGAGCGTCGCGCGCGCAAAGGAACAGCACGGGGGTGGTCCATGACGCCACAGCGCAGTAGCGGAGCGGGCGCGGAAGCGGAACTTCCGGAGTACGCCGGGCAGTACCGCCTCGAGTCGTGTCTGGGCTCCGGCGGCATGGGTGTGGTGCATCTGGCCCGCAGCGCCTCGGGACTGCGGCTCGCGGTGAAGGTCGTCCACGCCGAGTTCGCCAAGGACCCCGAGTTCCGGGGCCGGTTCCGGCAGGAGGTGGCGGCAGCTCGGCGGGTCAGCGGTGCCTTCACCGCGCCCGTCGTCGACGCCGACCCGGAGGCCGAACGGCCCTGGATGGCCACGCTGTTCATTCCGGGTCCCACGCTGTCCGGGCATGTGAAGCAGAACGGGCCCATGCCCCCGGACCGGTTGCGCCGTCTGATGGCCGGGCTTGCCGAGGCGCTGCGCGACATCCACCGGGTGGGGGTCGTCCACCGGGATCTCAAGCCCAGTAACGTCCTGCTCGCCGAGGACGGGCCGAAGGTCATCGACTTCGGCATCTCCCGTCCGAAGGACAGCGAACTGCGCACCGAGACGGGGAAGTTGATCGGTACTCCGCCCTTCATGGCGCCCGAGCAGTTCCGCCGGCCGCGGGAGGTCGGGCCGGCGGCCGACATCTTCGCCCTCGGGTCGGTGCTGGTGCACGCGGCCAC
Organism: Streptomyces sp. NPDC001231; assembly: GCF_042896885.1. Taxonomy (NCBI): domain Bacteria; kingdom Bacillati; phylum Actinomycetota; class Actinomycetes; order Kitasatosporales; family Streptomycetaceae; genus Streptomyces; species Streptomyces sp. NPDC001231. The sequence goes on along the minus strand of NZ_JBIAXS010000022.1, from coordinate 149,771 downwards.
CGGACGCGGACCGTTCGATTCCGACAGCCCGTACATCGTGGCCTACCAGGTGGTGCACGACGAGCCCGACCTGACCGACGTGCCCGGGAACCTGGCACCGATCGTGCTGCGCTGTCTGGCCAAGGAACCCGAGGACCGGCCCACGCCGGACGAGCTGATGGCGGAACTGCGCTCGGTGGCGGCCTCGTACGACACGCAGGCGTTCATACCGGAGCAGCGGACCACTGATACGCCGGGCACGCCGCCGCCCAGGCCAGGCGCCGGGCAGGAGAAGAGCGCGCCCCGAACGCGCTCCCGCAAGCGGACGGCCCTGGTGGCCGGGGCTTTCGGTCTGCTCATGGCCGGCGCCTTCACCTTGGTCGTGTTGCCCGCGGAGGACGACAGCGCCGCGCGTGTGAGTACCACTCCGCACACCCGTCCTGCCGCATTCGACGCGTGGGAGAAGAAGCCGGTACCCGCGGAGGCGGTCGCACCCCAGTGCACCTACGGAGCAGGCGCGTTGTTCTGCGCGCAGTCCGGCGTGGTCTTCGCCCTCGACCCGGCCGACGGCTCCGTGCTGTGGCGGCGGTCCGTCACCGGAGCAGGCAGGCTTGCGCCTGCCCTCTCGGGCGGTCTGGTGCACGTGGCTGCGGCGGACGGGCGGCACCTGGATGCGCTCGCCCCCGCCTCGGGCCGGACGCATGCACGGCGCAACGTTCCTGCGCAGGGCGGGTTGGCGTTCGTGGGCGACATGCTCCTGCTCACCCGTGCCGACGGGACGGTCACCGGCGTGGACAGCGCTTCCGGCGGCACACGATGGAGCAAGCGGATTCCGGGCTACTCCCTGCCGTCCGTCGCCACGTTCACCGGGGACCTGCTGGCCTATGCGACAAGCACGTCCGACGACGGGGCGAGCACGCGGATCAGCGCCGTGGATCCCCGCACCGGCGCCGTCCGTTGGGAAGCAGGGCTGAAGGGCATGCTGAGTCCCGTAGGCGCCCAGGACGGATCCGTCTTCTTGCTCGACCTCGACAGGACCAACGGGGATGCGAAGGCGGTCGTCCGGTACTCCCCAGGGTCCGGGGCGGTGCGACGGGTGGCGCTGCCCGTCCCGCGTCTGGCCCCGCAGGCCGAGGTGCGGGGAGGTGTCGTCCACCTGCTGGCGGCCGGGGGTGCGCTGGAAGCCGTCGACATGGAGGCGGGCAAGCGCCTGTGGCTTCTTGAAACAGCCGTGAGCCGCGGCTCGGTGCCGGTCTCCGACGGTCGCCATGTGTACGTCCTCGCCGCGGACGGACGGCTGCTCGCCGTGGACGCCCGTACGGGCCGACTCGTCGGGCAGACACGGCCACGACTCGGCGCCGGTTCGGACAAGGTCGCGGACAATCTGGCCGCACCTGTGCTCGCCGACGGCAACGTCTACGCCGGCGCCCCCGACGGCACCGTCTTCGCCGTCGACGGAAGCGACCCGGCGGCCTGGTGACACGGCGCGGGGCCGCCCCCCGAAGGAAGCGGCCCCGCCGGAGTCGAATGTTCAGCCCAGCTTCGACACGTCCCGCACGGCGCCCTTGTCGGCGCTGGTGGCCATCGCGGCGTAGGCCCGCAGCGCCGCCGACACCTTCCGGTCGCGGTCCTTCGGGACGTACGCGCCGTTCAGGGCCTGCTCACGGCGGGACAGCTCCGCGTCGTCGACGAGCAGGTCGATGGAGCGGTTCGGGATGTCGATACGGATGCGGTCACCGTCCTCGACGAGCGCGATCGTGCCGCCTGAGGCCGCCTCGGGCGAGGCGTGGCCGATGGACAGGCCCGAGGTGCCGCCGGAGAAGCGGCCGTCCGTGATCAGCGCGCAGCTCTTGCCCAGGCCGCGGCCCTTCAGATACGAGGTCGGGTAGAGCATCTCCTGCATGCCGGGGCCGCCCTTGGGGCCCTCGTAGCGGATGACGACGACGTCGCCCTCCTTGACCTGCTGGGTGAGGATCTTCTGGACGGCCTCCTCCTGCGACTCGCAGACGACCGCCGGGCCCTCGAAGGTCCAGATCGACTCGTCGACGCCCGCGGTCTTCACCACGCAGCCGTCCACGGCCAGGTTGCCCTTCAGCACCGCCAGGCCGCCGTCCTTGGAGTAGGCGTGCTCGGCGGAACGGATGCAGCCCTCGGCGGCGTCGGTGTCCAGGGCCTCCCAGCGCTCGGACTGGGAGAAGGCCTCCGCCGAGCGCACACAGCCCGGGGCCGCGTGCCACAGCTCGACCGCCTCCGGGGACGGGGAGCCGCCGCGCACGTCCCAGGTCTTGAGCCAGTCCGCCAGGGAGGGGCTGTGCACCGCGTGCACGTCCTCGTTCAGCAGGCCCGCGCGGTGCAGTTCGCCGAGCAGGGCAGGAATGCCGCCGGCGCGGTGCACGTCCTCCATGTAGTACGTGCGGTTCTTGGTGACGTTCGGCGCCACCTTCGCCAGGCAGGGCACCCTGCGGGAGACGGCGTCGATCTGCTCCAGGCCGAACTCGACACCGGCCTCCTGGGCCGCCGCCAGCAGGTGCAGGATCGTGTTGGTGGAGCCGCCCATCGCGATGTCCAGGGCCATCGCGTTCTCGAAGGCCGCGAAGGTGGCGATGTTGCGGGGCAGGACCGTCTCGTCGTCCTGCTCGTAGTGGCGGCGGGCGAGGTCCATCACCGTGCGGGCCGCGTTCTCGTACAGGGCACGGCGGGCGGTGTGGGTGGCGAGGACCGAGCCGTTGCCCGGAAGGGACAGACCGATCGCCTCGGTCAGGCAGTTCATCGAGTTGGCGGTGAACATGCCGGAACAGGAGCCGCAGGTCGGACAGGCGTTCTCCTCGATGCGGAGGATGTCCTCGTCGGAGACCTTGTCGTTGGCGGCGTCCGCGATCGCGTCGATCAGGTCGAGCGTGCGGACGGTGCCGTCGACGAGCGTGGCACGGCCGGCCTCCATGGGCCCGCCGGAGACGAAGACCGTGGGGATGTTCAGGCGCAGGGCCGCCATCAGCATGCCCGGGGTGATCTTGTCGCAGTTGGAGATGCAGATCAGGGCGTCGGCGCAGTGCGCCTCGACCATGTACTCGACGCTGTCCGCGATCAGGTCGCGCGAGGGCAGCGAGTACAGCATGCCGCCGTGGCCCATGGCGATGCCGTCGTCGACCGCGATGGTGTTGAACTCGCGCGGGATGCCGCCCGCCTCCCGGACCGCGTCGCTGACGATCCGGCCGACCGGCTGGAGGTGGGTGTGACCGGGCACGAACTCCGTGAAGCTGTTGGCGACCGCGATGATCGGCTTCCGGCCGATGTCCGCACCGGGTACACCGGAGGCGCGCATAAGGGCGCGGGCGCCCGCCATGTTGCGGCCGTGGGTGACTGTGCGGGACCTCAGCTCGGGCATCGTCGCTAGCTCCTTCGGGAAGTTCTGCCGGGCGGCGGGGAGCCGCCGGCAGAGTTCTGGCTCAGTCGAGCCTACGCCGGTCATCCAGGGGTCGGGACGCGTTGTCCGGAATACGGGACGCGTGTCTCGGGCCGCGGGGATGCGCGGATCGGGCGGCGGGGGACACGTGTCCCGGATCGGCAGGGGCACGCACACCGGGCGGCAGGGCTACCCATCCCGAAGCGGCAGAGGCACGCACACCGGCGGCGGGGCTACCCATCCCGAAGCGGC
>NZ_JBIAXS010000022.1:0-146039 GCF_042896885.1 Streptomyces sp. NPDC001231 | reverse complement strand
GCAGAGGCGCCCACACCGGCGGCGGGGCTACCCATCCCGAAGCGGCAGAGGCGCCCACACCGGCGGCGGGGCTACCCATCCCGAAGCGGCAGAGGCGCCCACACCGGCGGCGGGGCTACCCATCCCGAAGCGGCAGAGGCACGCGAAAGCCGTCCGGGCGTCACGTCCCCGTGAGGTGCCGCTGCACCACGGGTGCCACCCGCTCGATGATCTGCTCCACGTCCGCCGTCGCCAGCGGCTCCACCTTGATCACGTACCGCAGGATCGCGCACCCCACCAGCTGCGCGGCCGCCAGCTCGGCGCGCAGCTCCGCGTCGGGCAGGTCGAACCGGCCGGCGATGCGCCGCAGCAGCTGCGAGACGATCAGGCGGCGGAAGACGGCCGCCGCGGTGTCGTTGCTCAGCGCGGAGCGGACGATCGCCAGCAGGGGCGTACGGGTGGCCGGTCTCTCCCAGATGCCGAAGAAGAACCGGGCGAACCGCTCTCCGACGCCGTCGAGCGGACCGTCGACGAGCGCCTCCGGGGCGTTCAGCGCGGGCGCGAGGACGACCTCGATCGCCGCCTCGAACACCTGCTCCTTGGTGCCGAAGTAGTGGTGGACCAGGGCGGAGTCGACTCCGGCGGCCTTGGCGATGCCGCGTACCGAGGTCTTCTCGTAGCCGCGCTCGGAGAACTCCTCGCGGGCCACGGTCAGGATGCGGTCGCGGGTGTCGGCGGCCTCCTCGCGGCGAGGGCGGCCACGGCGGCGGGTGGTGGCTCCGGTCATCGCCCGGGCACCTTCACCGCGGAGGCCAGGTGCAGCCGGGTGAAGGCCAGGGCCTCGGCGAGGTCGGCCTCGCGCTCGGCGCTGGACATGGCCCGGCGGGTGTTGACCTCGATCACGACATGGCCGTCGAAACCACTGGTGGCGAGACGTTCCAGCAGTTCGGCGCAGGGCTGGGAGCCGCGGCCGGGCACCAGGTGCTCGTCCTTCGCCGAGCCCCTGCCGTCGGCGAGGTGCACATGGCCGAGCCGGTCGCCCATGCGGTCGACCATCTGGAGCGCGTCGGTACGGGCCGTCGCGGCATGGCTCAGATCGATCGTGAAGTGGCGGTAGTCGTCCTTCGTGACGTCCCAGCCGGGGGCGTAGGCGAGCATCTCGCGGTCGCGGTAGCGCCAGGGGTACATGTTCTCCACCGCGAAGCGCACATCCGTCTCGTTCGCCATCCGCCAGACCCCGGCGACGAAGTCACGGGCGTACTGGCGCTGCCAGCGGAAGGGAGGGTGGACCACGACCGTGCTCGCGCCGAGCTTCTCCGCGGCCGCTCGGGCGCGCTGGAGCTTGGTCCAGGGGTCGGTGGACCACACCCGCTGGGTAATCAGCAGGCAGGGGGCGTGCACCGCGAGGATCGGTATCCGGTGGTAGTCGCTGAGTCTGCGCAGCGCCTCGATGTCCTGGCTGACCGGGTCGGTCCACACCATGACCTCGACGCCGTCGTATCCGAGGCGTGCGGCGATCTCGAAGGCCGTCGCCGTCGACTCCGGGTAGACGGAGGCCGTCGAAAGCGCGACCTTCGCATCCGGAATGCGTACGGATTCGGGTTCCACCACGAGGGACAGGTTACGGGGTGCGGTGGGTGGGGGCGGGGCCCGCGACCGCCGTTGTGGCCTTCGTCATCCCATGTGGTCGAGACGGCGCAGGATCACTCCCTCTCTGAGGGCCCACGGGCATATCTCCAGGCGTTCCACGCCGAAGAGGTCCATGGCGCCCTCGGCGACCAGGGCTCCCGCCAGGAGCTGTCCGGCCCGGCCGTCGGAGACACCGGGGAGTTCGGAGCGCTCACCGGCCGTCATGCCGGACAGCCGCGGCACCCACGACTCCAGGGACTCCCGCTTCAGCTCGCGCTGGACGTACAGCCCCTCGGTGGAGCGGGGGGCGCCGGCCAGCCGTGCCAGCTGCTTGAAGGTCTTCGAGGTGGCGACGACGTGGTCGGGGGCGCCGAAGCGGCTGAACTCGCCGACCGTCCGCGCGATCTCGGCGCGTACATGGCGGCGCAGCGCCCTGACGTCGTCCGCGGTGGGCGGGTCGCCGGGCAGCCAGCCAGCGGTGAGCCGTCCCGCGCCGAGCGGCAGCGACACGGCCGCGTCGGGCTCCTCGTCGATGCCGTAGGCGATCTCCAGGGAGCCGCCGCCGATGTCCAGGACCAGCAGTTTCCCGGCCGACCAGCCGAACCAGCGGCGGGCGGCGAGGAAGGTGAGGCGGGCCTCCTCCGCACCGCTGAGCACCTGGAGCCTGACCCCGGTCTCCTCCTGCACGCGCGCGAGGACGTCGTCGGCGTTGTCCGCCTCGCGCACGGCGGAGGTGGCGAACGGCAGCAGGTCCTCGACGCCCTTGTCCTCGGCGGCCTGGAGCGCTTCGCGGACCACGGCGACGAGTCTGTCGACGCCGTCGGAGCCGATCGCGCCGCTCGCGTCGAGGAGCTGTGCGAGCCGCAGTTCGGCCTTGTGCGAGTGCGCGGGCAGCGGGCGCGCGCCGGGGTGCGCGTCGACCACCAGCAGATGCACCGTGTTCGAGCCCACGTCGAGGACACCGAGTCTCATGTACGGAACGCTACTGCCACCTGGCACGTCGTCCGCCCCCGGTGCCGTGTGCGAGGCACTGCTCGGGACGGTCCCGGCGCGGTTGCCCGGCGACTTACCCTGGACGGGTGCCAAAGACGAAAAAGGCGAAGACCGATAAATCGGCGAACCCGGCGAAAGCAGTGAAGCCGAAGAAGCGGGGCGCGGAATCCGACGAGAAGGGGCTCGACTTCGCGCGCGCGTGGGTGGAGTTCCCGGATCCGGCGGACGACGAGCAGGTCTTCCGCTGTGATCTGACATGGCTGACCTCTCGTTGGACCTGCATCTTCGGAAGCGGTTGCCAGGGCATCCAGGCGGGCCGCGCGGACGACGGGTGCTGCACCCTGGGCGCCCACTTCTCCGACGAGGACGACGAGAAGCGGGTCGCCGAGCACGTGGCGAGGCTCACACCGGACATCTGGCAGAACCATGCCGAGGGCATGGAGAACGGCTGGGTGTCCGAGGACGAAGAGGGCTCCCGGCAGACGCGCCCCTTCCATGGCTCGTGCATCTTCCAGAACCGGCCCGGCTTTGCCGGCGGCATGGGCTGCTCGCTGCACATCCTGGCCCTGAGAGAGGGCCGCGAGCCGCTGGAGACGAAGCCGGACGTGTGCTGGCAGCTGCCGATCCGGCGGACCTTCGAGTGGATCGACCGGCCCGACGACACCCGCGTGTTGCAGGTGTCGATCGGGGAGTACGACCGCAGGGGCTGGGGTCCGGGCGGCCACGACCTTCACTGGTGGTGCACCTCGGCGACGTCGGCGCACGGCGCGGGCGAGCCGGTGTACGTCTCCTACCGGGCCGAGCTGACCGAGCTGATGGGCAAGGCCGGCTACGACCGCCTGGTCGAGCTGTGCGAGGAGCGTCTGGCCTCCGGGCTGCCGCTGGTGGCGCCGCATCCGGCGGATCCGGCCGTCTGACGGGCCACCGGCCGCCGCCTCGGTGACTCGCCGGAAGGCCTCGCGGGTGCCCGGGCCCGATCGCCGGCGGCGGACACGCCGGCGGTCGGGGCCCGCTACCGGCGGCCGCCCGCAGAGGCCGGGGCCGGGCATCCGCGGTCGCGCTTGGCGTGCCGGCCCGAGCCGTCGCACGCCCTGCCCTCGCGCCGTCCTCCCGGCCGGCCCTCGGACGCGCCGGGTGTGTCGCCGCCCGCGGACGGCGGGGGCGGGCTGTCCGGGTCGGTCGGCGACGGCTCGGTGGGAGTGGGAGTGGGCGTGGGGTCGGTCGTCGGCGGCGGGTCGGTCGGGGTGGGTGGGGGCTCGGAGGGCGCCGGAGTGGTCGGCGTGGGGCGTGGGCCGGACGTCGCGGGCGGGTCGGCCGGGTGCCTGGGCCCGGCTCCGGAGGGGCTGGGTGCCGTGCCGTAGCCGTCGATGGAGACGACGGCACCGGCGGGCGCGATCGCCACGCGCGCGCTCCAGCGGCCGGAGGGCTCGCGCAGGTGGTCGACGTACACCTTGATCGTCAACGTCTCGCCGGGCTGGAGGGTTCCCGACGAGCGGCTCGGGTAGAGCCAGGCCGCTCCGGTGGACGCGGACCAGTGGACCGGGCCGGGCCCGGCGGCGGTGAGCGTGATCAGGGTGGTGTCACCGGTGTTGTCGGCGCTCACCGTCAGGCGGCCGTCCTTGTGGCCGGTGCCCGTGACGCTGATGACCTCCACGGAGACGTCCGGCCCGCCGCTCTTGCCGAAGCGGGTGTCGGGCCCGGGCCCCGCGTTGCCGGTGTTCTCGTAGCCTCTGCCGGCCCCGTCGCCGCCCAGGACGCCGGGACCGTGCCCCTCGTGCGCGCTGGCGGCGGGACCGTCGGGGCCCTCGTCGGCCGGGCCTCCGCGGTAGGCGGCCCACAGGGCCAGCACCGGCGCGGCCACCACCGTGGCCACCACCGTGGTCGTGACGGCACGCGCGCGGAGCCGGTCCCTGCGGGCGGCGCGGTCCTTGGGGTCCATCGGGAAGCCGCGCCGGTCGAAACGTGGAGCGGTGCTCCGCGCGCGCGGGTGGTGGGCCAGGGCCTTGTGCAGGGCCGCGCGGGGCGCGGGCAGTACGGGCAGTTCGGCGGGGGTGATGGTGGCGCCGGGCCACTGACCGGGCAGGGCGCGCTCGGCGGTGCGGCGGCAGCGCGGGCAGTCGTCGACGTGCCGGACGAGTTCGCGCCGCAGTGCCGTGCCGAGTACGAGCCGGCTGTCCCCGGTGAGGCGGGACACGCTCGGGCAGGTGCCGGTCTCCACCACGGCGAGCGCCGCGCGGGTGCGCTCCACCTCGCAGGCGGCCGCGGCGAGCAGTTCCCGCGCGGTGGCGAGGCCCATGCCGAGGACGGCGGCGACCTCGTGTGCGGCGAGGTGGTGGCGTACGGCGAGTTCGAGCGCCTCGCGCTGCTCCGGGGTGGTGCCGGCGGCCTCCGGCCAGGCGAGCTGGGCGAGTTCGCGGCGCCGCTCCCGCCGCACCTCGTCGGGCACGGGCGGCGGCACGGCCCGCGCGCCGGCGTGCCGGTCGTCGCCGGTGCGGCCCGCGGCGTGCGTGCCCTGACGTTTCTGCTTGGCCTCGGCCAGTTTGCGCAGGCACGCCCAGCGGGCCAGCGCGTACAGCCAGGCCCGGCGCTCGCCCGCGGTCCCGGGTCCGCGCTGCCCGCGCCGCTCGGCGAACGCCAGCGCGTCCCCGAGGGCGGCGGTCGCCGCCTCGTGGTCGCACAGCACGGACAGGCAGTAGGTGAACAGGCCGTCGAGATAAGGCTCGTAGCGCGCGGGCGGGCGGCGCGCCACGGCCTGCGCGGCAGCGCGGTCGCGCGCCTCGCGGTGTGCCCGGTGCGCACCGGTCGTGCGGGTCGAGGTGTCCGGACTGCTGCTCATCACCTGTGCGACCGTAGGCGGCCCGGGATCGTCCCTCTGTGCACCTTGAGCACTTTTAATCCGTACGGGTGAAACGATCCCTCGTAAGGGGAACGGAACCTTGGGTTCCATGACCCGTTCGAGTGTGCCCGCCCGACGACTGCCGGGCGCGGGGCAGGCCCCGGGTTCGGCACGGGGTTCGGCACGGGTCCGGCACAGGGTCCGGCGCGGGGCCCGCACCGGGCCACCGGCGACCGGGCTGTCGGTGCCGGCGGTTACGGTTTTCTCCATGGCTGCCCGTACCAAGACCACCAAGGACCGCCCGTCCTACCGCTGCACGGAGTGCGGCTGGCAGACGGCCAAGTGGCTCGGCCGCTGCCCCGAGTGCCAGGCCTGGGGCACGGTCGAGGAGTACGGCGCGCCCGCGGTCCGTACGACGACGCCGGGCCGGGTCACCACCTCCGCCGTGCCCATCGGCCAGGTCGACGGCCGCCAGGCCACCGCCCGCTCCACCGGCGTGCCCGAACTCGACCGGGTCCTGGGCGGCGGGCTGGTCCCCGGTGCCGTCGTCCTCCTCGCGGGCGAGCCCGGAGTCGGCAAGTCCACGCTGCTGCTGGACGTGGCGGCCAAGTCCGCCAGCGACGAGCACCGCACGCTCTACGTCACGGGCGAGGAGTCCGCGAGCCAGGTCCGCCTGCGCGCGGACCGCATCGGAGCCATCGACGACCACCTGTATCTGGCCGCCGAGACCGATCTGGCCGCCGTCCTCGGCCACTTGGACGCGGTCAAGCCCTCCCTGCTCATCCTGGACTCGGTGCAGACGGTCGCCTCGCCCGAGATCGACGGCGCGCCCGGCGGCATGGCACAGGTCCGCGAGGTCGCGGGCGCGCTGATCCGCGCCTCCAAGGAACGCGGCATGTCCACGCTCCTGGTGGGCCACGTCACCAAGGACGGTGCCATCGCGGGCCCGCGCCTGCTGGAGCACCTGGTCGACGTGGTGCTGCACTTCGAGGGCGACCGGCACGCGCGCCTGCGCCTGGTCCGCGGCGTCAAGAACCGCTACGGAGCGACGGACGAGGTCGGCTGCTTCGAACTGCACGACGAGGGCATCACGGGCCTGGCCGACCCGAGCGGCCTGTTCCTGACCCGCCGGGCGGAGCCCGTGCCCGGCACCTGCCTGACCGTCACCCTGGAGGGCCGCCGCCCCTTGGTCGCGGAAGTGCAGGCCCTCACCGTCGACTCCCAGATCCCCTCCCCGCGCCGCACGACGTCGGGCCTGGAGACCTCCCGGGTCTCGATGATGCTGGCCGTGCTGGAGCAGCGGGGCCGGATCAGCGCGCTGGGCAAGCGGGACATCTACTCGGCGACGGTCGGCGGGGTGAAGCTCTCCGAGCCGGCCGCGGACCTCGCGGTCGCCCTCGCGCTGGCCTCGGCGGCGAGCGACACCCCGCTGCCGAAGAACCTGGTCGCGATCGGCGAGGTGGGTCTGGCGGGCGAGGTCAGACGTGTCACCGGAGTGCAGCGCCGGCTCGCCGAGGCCCACCGCCTGGGCTTCACGCACGCCCTCGTACCGAGCGACCCGGGCAAGGTCCCGGCGGGGATGAAGGTCCTGGAAGTGGCCGACATAGGCGACGCGCTGCGGGTCCTGCCCCGCTCGCGTCGCCGGGACGCCCCACGGGAGCAGGAGGAGCGCCGGTAGACTTTGCCCTGGTCTCGCCCGTCCGTACGAACCGAGTGTGCGAAACGGCAGCGCCTGAAGAACCTGCGACCGGAGGAGTGCAGTGGCAGCCAACGACCGGGCAGCAGCTCCCGGAAAGTCCGGCGGGAGTTCCGGCGCCGATGGCCTGATGCGCGCCTCCCTGAGCGCCGTGGCACCTGGCACGGCCCTGCGGGACGGCCTCGAACGGGTGCTCCGCGGCAACACCGGCGGGCTCATCGTGCTCGGCGCCGACAAGACCGTGGAGTCGATGTGCACGGGCGGTTTCGTCCTGGACGTCGAGTTCACGGCGACCCGGCTGCGGGAGCTGTGCAAGCTGGACGGCGGCATCGTGATCTCGTCCGACCTGTCGAAGATCCTGCGCGCGGGCGTGCAGCTGGTCCCGGACCCGACGATCCCGACCGAGGAGACCGGCACCCGGCACCGTACGGCGGACCGGGTGAGCAAGCAGGTCGACTTCCCCGTGGTCTCGGTCTCGCAGTCCATGCGGCTGATCGCCCTCTACGTCGACGGCCAGCGCCGCGTCCTGGAGGACTCCGCGGCGATCCTCTCCCGCGCCAACCAGGCCCTGGCGACCCTGGAGCGCTACAAGCTCCGCCTGGACGAGGTGGCGGGCACGCTGTCGGCGCTGGAGATCGAGGACCTGGTGACGGTCCGGGACGTCTCGGCGGTCGCGCAGCGCCTGGAGATGGTGCGCCGTATCGCCACCGAGATCGCCGAGTACGTGGTGGAGCTGGGCACCGACGGCCGCCTCCTGGCCCTCCAGCTCGACGAGTTGATCGCGGGCGTGGAGCCCGAGCGCGAACTGGTGGTGCGGGACTACGTTCCCGAGCCCACCGCCAAGCGCTCCCGCACGGTCGAGGAGGCCCTGGCCGAGCTGGACAAGCTCTCCCACGCCGAACTGCTCGAACTGTCCACCGTCGCCCGCGCCCTGGGCTACACCGGCTCCCCGGAGACCCTCGACTCCGCGGTCTCCCCGCGCGGCTTCCGCCTGCTGGCCAAGGTTCCCCGGCTGCCCGGCGCCATCATCGACCGCCTGGTCGAGCACTTCGGCGGCCTGCAGAAACTGCTCGCCGCGAGCGTCGACGACCTCCAGACGGTGGACGGTGTGGGCGAGGCGCGGGCGCGGAGCGTCCGCGAGGGCCTGTCGCGGCTGGCGGAGTCGTCGATCCTGGAGCGCTACGTCTGACCGGCGCCGGCCACGGCCGACCCGCCTCAGGCTTCTTCGGTGACCGTTGACCACCCTGGCTCTCGTCGGTCACCCTCGGCCCGGTCGGCCCGGGTCCGCTCAGTCCTCCGACAGGACGAACGACGTCCGCTGCTTCGCGTACCCCGGCACCTTCGCCTCGACCAGGTAGGTGCCCGCCCCGGCCGACCCGGCCGGCGGCGTCGCGCACTGCGGGGCGCTCGGCTTGCGATCCCAGTGGACGGTGTAGGTGATGTCGCTGCCCGCCGGCACCCGGTACAGCCGGCTCCCGGCCGTCGTGGGGCAGTCGGCCGAGGACCAGTAGGCGGAGCTGCTCTCGGCCTGGCTGATCGTCACCACCGCTGACTTCGGACCGAGATCGATCTTGCAGTCGCTGCCGGAGGAGTTCGCGGCGGTCAGCTCGAACACCGGCGTCTGGCCGGGGCCGTAGGAGTTGTGCACGCTGCGCAGCGTCAACTTGACCGCGTTCGTCGTGCAGTTGGGCAGCGCGCTGCCGGCGGGCAGCACCGCACCCGGACCGCCGCCGCCCTTGGCGCCCTCGTCCCCGCTGCCGGCGGACCCGCCGGAACCGGAACCGGAGCCGGAACCGGCGCCGTCTCCGTTCCCGCCCCCGTTCCCGCCGTCGGACCCGGCCGTGTCACCGGTGCCACCGGTGTCGCCGGTCCCGGACCCCGATCCACCGGAGTCACCGCCGCCGGACTCTGCCCGGCCGCCGGGGTGTTGGCTGATCGCGGGACCGGAACCGGAGGGACCCGGCGTGATGGTCGAGGTCGAGGGCGCCGGATGCTTGCCGTCCGGCCCCTCACCGTTGGTCTTGCGGCCCCCGCCCCCCAGGGGGACGATCCAGACGATCAGCAGCGCCAGCAGGGCGACCACGGACAGCATGACGAGCCGCCGTCGCCAGTAGATGGAGGCGGGAAGCGGACCGACCGGATTGCGCAGAGATCCCACGGCCCAAACTGTACGAGAGATCGTCGGCTTCCCCGCCCCCACCCGCCGCGCCGACGACAACTTTTCCGGATCATCATCACGGCAACGCCCATATTCACGGGCCGCTTTGGCCTTGCCGTGATCACCCGGGCACGGTTCGTGACGACACCGGCCCGCGCCGGGTCACACGGCCGTCCACCCCCACGTGGCAGGATCGGAAGGCCATGACTGCGCCCACAATGCCCTCGCACAGCAGCCCCGACACCCCGGCCAACGCCACCGGTGCCCGGACGGGCACCGGCACGCCCGCCGGCGCCGAGGCCTCCGGCACCTCCCTCGGCCCGACTCTGCACACCCAGGTCATCACCTGGTTCGACGACCACGCCCGCGACCTGCCCTGGCGACGCCCCGATGCCGGCGCCTGGGGCGTGATGGTCAGCGAGTTCATGCTCCAGCAGACGCCGGTGAGCCGTGTGCTGCCGGTCTACGAGCAGTGGCTCGACCGCTGGCCCCGGCCCGCCGACCTCGCCAAGGAGGCACCGGGCGAGGCCGTCCGCGCCTGGGGCCGGCTCGGCTACCCGCGCCGCGCCCTGCGCCTGCACGGCGCCGCGGTCGCCATAACGGAACGGCACGGCGGCGACGTGCCGACCGAGCACGCGCAACTGCTCGCCCTGCCGGGCATCGGCGAGTACACGGCCGCGGCGGTCGCGTCCTTCGCCTACGGCCAGCGGCACGCCGTCCTGGACACCAACGTCCGCCGGGTACTCGCCCGCGCGGTCACCGGTGTGCAGTACCCGCCGAACGCCACGACCGCCGCCGAGCGGCGTCTGGCCCGCGCCCTGCTGCCCGAGGACGAGGGGACGGCGGCCCGTTGGGCGGCCGCCTCCATGGAGCTCGGCGCGCTGGTGTGCACGGCGAAGAACGAGTCGTGCCCGCGCTGCCCGATCGCCGCGCACTGCGCCTGGCGGCTCGCGGGCAAGCCCGCGCACGAGGGGCCACCGCGCCGCGGGCAGACGTACGCCGGCACGGACCGGCAGGTCCGCGGCAAGCTGCTCGCCGTGCTCCGCGAGGCCCACGCGCCCGTCCCGCAGCCGGTGCTCGACCGGGTCTGGCACGAGCCGGTCCAGCGGGCCCGGGCCCTGGACGGTCTCGTCGCGGACGGCCTGGTGGAGCCGCTGCCGGGCGGACTGTACCGACTGCCGCTGACCTGACCCTCCGTCACCCGATTCCTGACACCCGGCACCTGACACCCGACCCCAGATACCTGATCCACAGTCACCTCACAGGCCCGCCACACCTTCAGGGCGTGTCGCGGCTGTTCGTGTCACACACCCGTGCACCACCCGACCCCTCAAATCACCCTCAAAGGGGACCAATCGGGGCACCGCTTTACCCCGTTCCTACTTCCGTTACACAACCGACGCACAGCCGAGGGCTGGCCGCAGGCTGCTTCGGACAGCGCCGTGACAACGCCTCCGTACCTTCATTTGCGTGCCTGACAGGCACCGGACGGCTGCCGACCACAGCCCGTCCGCTCACGGCTTGGAGACCGGCGGCAGGCGGGTCGGGAAACGGGGATCGGAGGCGGTCGTACATGGCGCAGGGAGAGGTGCTCGAGTTCGAGGAGTACGTGCGTACCCGGCACGACGCGCTGCTGCGCAGTGCGCGCCGGCTGGTCCCGGACCCGGTCGAGGCCCAGGACCTGCTCCAGACGGCACTCGCGCGGACCTACGGACGCTGGGAGGGCATCGCCGACAAGCGGCTCGCGGACGCCTATCTGCGCCGCGTGATGATCAACACGCGTACCGAGTGGTGGCGGGCCCGGAAGCTGGAGGAGGTCCCCACCGAGCAGCTCCCGGACGCCCGCGTCGAGGACTCCACCGAGCAGCACGCCGACCGCGCGCTCCTCATGGACATCCTGAAGGTGCTCGCTCCCAAACAGCGCAGTGTCGTGGTGCTGCGACACTGGGAGCAGATGTCCACGGAGGAGACGGCCGCCGCCCTCGGCATGTCGGCAGGTACGGTCAAGAGCACGCTGCACCGGGCGCTCGCCCGGCTCCGCGAGGAGCTGGAGGCGCGCGATCTGGACGCACGCGCGCTGGAGCGTGAGGAGCGGGAGCGTTGCGCGGCCTGACCGGCAGGGGTACAGGCTCGGGGCCCAGGCGCGCCCGGGACACCTTCCAGGCGGCGATCACGGCGACGGCGGTGCTCGCCGCCCTCGCCCTTTCCGCTTCCGCCTGCGGCACCGGGGGGACCGGCGCGCGCGACGAGGGACCGGCCCGCGCCGGCTCGGTGGCGGGCACCGTCCCGGTTCCCTCCCCCGACCCCACCGGCCGGGCCCAGCAGGTGGACGCGGTCCGGCTGATCAAGGACGACCCGCAGGTCTCGGCCGCGGTCAAGCGTGGCCTCAAGCCGTGTGTGGCCGACGACTACCCCGTCGACGTGTCGTACGGCGACCTGACCTCGGGACCGGCCGAGGACATCGTCGTCAACGTACTGACCTGCGGAGACGCGGTGGGTGTGGGCGCCTATGTGTACCGCGAGCAGAGGGGCCGGTACGAGAACGTCTTCAAGACCGAGGAGCCCCCGGTCTACGCCGAGATCGACCGCGGCGACCTCGTGGTGACCAAGCAGGTGTACGCGCGGGGGGACCCGGTGTCGAGTCCGTCCGGCGAGGACGTGATCACGTACCGCTGGTCGGCGGGCCGGTTCACCAAGGAGTTCAGCACGCGCAACGAGTACAGCAAGGCCGGCGGGGGCGTCGCGACGCCGGTCCCCGGCCGCTGACGGCAGCGTGGGGGAGCTCGGGCGGCGGCCGCGCGACAATGGCGAGGGCGTGAGGCGGCCGGGGCCGCCCGTCCGGTCTCATGGTGAACCGGTCACGGATGGACGCGTCCGGCCGCGGACGTGCCCGCTCGGTGGGCCAGGAGCGCACGAAGACCAGGGCGCACGACCACAGCGCACGACGAGAAGCACACGAGGACTGAGAGCACCTGGATGGCAGAACAGACCCACGTCCTGTTCGTCGAGGACGACGACGTCATCCGCGAGGCCACACAGCTCGCCCTGGAGCGGGTCGGCTTCGCGGTCACGGCGATGCCCGAC
Source organism: Streptomyces sp. NPDC001231 (assembly GCF_042896885.1). Classification (NCBI taxonomy): domain Bacteria; kingdom Bacillati; phylum Actinomycetota; class Actinomycetes; order Kitasatosporales; family Streptomycetaceae; genus Streptomyces; species Streptomyces sp. NPDC001231. The sequence goes on along the minus strand of NZ_JBIAXS010000022.1, from coordinate 133,664 downwards.
GGGCTGTCCGGCCTGGAGGCGTTCCGGGCCAGGCGGCCCGACATCGCGCTGCTGGACGTCATGGTCCCCGGCCTCGACGGGGTCAGCCTGTGCCGCCGCATCCGCGACGAGTCGACCGTTCCGGTGATCATGCTCTCCGCGCGGGCGGACTCCATCGACGTGGTGCTGGGGCTCGAGGCGGGCGCCGACGACTACGTGACCAAGCCGTTCGACGGCGCCGTCCTGGTCGCCCGCATCCGCGCGGTGCTGCGCCGCTTCGGGCACGCCGGCGGCGTCCGGGCCGACGCCGACCCGGCCGCGGTGGACGGCGGTGTCCTGAGCTTCGGCGACCTGGAGGTCGACACCGAGGGGATGGAGGTGCGCCGGGCCGGGCAGCCGGTGGCGCTCACGCCCACGGAGATGCGGCTGCTGCTCGAGTTCTCCTCGGCTCCGGGCACGGTGCTCTCCAGGGACAAGCTCCTGGAGCGGGTGTGGGACTACGGCTGGGGCGGCGACACCCGTGTGGTCGACGTCCATGTGCAGCGGCTGCGTACGAAGATCGGCCAGGACCGCATCGAGACGGTGCGCGGCTTCGGCTACAAGCTGAAGGCCTGAGCGGGGCGGTGATGCCCGGGATCACGCGGCGCCTGCTCCCCGAGCGCCTGGAACGCGCGGACATCCGCACGGGACTGCGGTGGAAGCTCAGCGCGGCCATCGCGCTGGTCGGCGCACTGGTGGCGGTCGCGCTCAGCCTGGTCGTGCACAACGCCGCCCGGGTGTCGATGATGGACAACGCGCGCGACCTGGCGGACGAGCGGGTCCAGATCGCCCAGCGCAACTTCGAACTGTCGGGGCGGCCGAACTTCCCCGGCATCAGGATCGACGACCCGGCACTGCCCTCCGAGCTGCGGGAGAAGGTCGAGCAGGGCCGGCGTGCGACATACGTCACCGACCGCGCCGGCAAGCTGCCCGACATCTGGGCGGCCGTACCGGTCAAGGACGGCCACGTGCTGTCCCTGCACACGCACTTCACCGACCGCAGCACGAACATCCTCAACGACCTCGACCAGGCCCTGGTCATCGGCTCCATCACGGTCGTCCTCGGCGGCAGCGCGCTGGGCGTGCTCATAGGGGGTCAGCTCTCGCGCCGGCTGCGCAAGGCGGCGACCGCGGCCAACCAGGTCGCCAAGGGCGAGACGGACGTACGGGTCCGGGACGCCATCGGAGGTGTCGTACGCGACGAGACCGACGACCTCGCGCGGGCGGTGGACGCGATGGCGGACGCGCTCCAGCAGCGGCTGGAGGCGGAGCGCCGGGTCACGGCTGACATCGCGCACGAGTTGCGCACCCCGGTGACCGGGCTGCTGACGGCGGCCGAGCTGCTGCCGCCCGGCCGGCCGACGGAACTGGTCCTGGACCGCGCGAAGGCCATGCGCACCCTGGTGGAGGACGTGCTGGAGGTGGCCCGGCTCGACGGCGCCTCGGAGCGGGCCGAACTCCAGGACATCGTGCTGGGCGAGTTCGTCGCCCGGCGGGTGGCCGCCAAGGACCCGGACGTCGAGGTTCGTGTGGTGCACGAGTCCGAGGTCACCACCGACCCGCGGCGTCTGGAGCGGGTGCTGTTCAACCTGCTCGCCAACGCCGCCCGGCACGGCAGGCCGCCGATCGAGGTGACCGTCGAGGGCCGGGTCATCCGGGTGCGCGACCACGGCCCCGGCTTCCCCGAGGACCTGCTCGCCGAGGGCCCGAGCCGGTTCCGCACCGGCAGCAGGGACCGCGCCGGGCACGGCCACGGACTCGGCCTGACCATCGCCGCGGGGCAGGCCCGCGTCCTAGGTGCCCGTCTGACCTTCCGCAACGTCCGTCCCGCGGGCGCCCCTGAGCACATCCCGGCCGAGGGCGCCGTCGCCGTCCTGTGGCTGCCCGAACACGCCCCGACGAACACGGGCAGCCATCCCCTGCTTCCGGGGCAGTGACGCCCGGTAGCCGACGTACGAGGGGCGTTCCCGGGCACTTGCCTCCGGGCCCCGGGGACGGGCGGTCCCCGGCCACCGCGGTGCCGGCCGGGACGTTGCGGGCCGGCCACCGGACGCCGGCCGGGCTGGCGTGGCGGACGGGGCCGCCCCCGCCGCGGTCCTGCCCGCGGCAGGGAGAGGGCGCACGGCTTCGGGCCGGGGCGGACATGCCGGGGGCCCGTGGAAATCCGCTTCCGGCGGACTTCCACGGGCCCCTCGGTCACCCACGTTCGGCTCGGGCGGTCAGACGGCCTCCGCCACGTCCTGACGTGCCTGCGCCTCGCCCGCGTCGGCCCGGTCCCCCGCGGCCGGTCCCGCTCCCCTCAGCGGGACCTCCTTGACGAACACCGCCGCGACGAGCGCGACCACCGCCACCACGGCGCCCAGCAGGAACGCCGAGTGCGTGCCGGCGGACACCGCGTGCTGGTAGGCCTCGCGGGCCTGGGCCGGCAGCTTGGCGAGGCTCGCCGCGTCCAGCTGCGCGGACTGCTCGGTGATCCCGCGGCCCAGGGCGCCGGCCCGCTCGGCCATCTCGTGCTGGACGCGGTTGTTGAACAGCGCGCCCATGATCGCGACGCCGAAGGAGGAGCCGAGCGTGCGGCAGAGGGTGGTGGACGAGGAGGCCACGCCCATGTCCTTCAGCTCCACGCTGTTCTGCGCGACCAGCATGGTGATCTGCATCAGGCAGCCCATGCCCGCGCCCAGGACGGCCATGTAGAGGCCGGAGGTGAGGCGGGTGGTGCCGGTGTCCATGAGGGACAGCAGGTACAGCCCGGCGATCATCAGGACGCTGCCGACGATCGGGAAGACCTTGTACCGGCCGCTGTTGGTGGTGACCCGGCCCGCGATCAGCGACACGACCATCATCGCGGCCAGCATCGGCAGGAGCAGCAGACCGGAGTTAGTCGCGGAGGCGCCCTGCACCGACTGCTGGTACAGCGGCAGGAACAGCACCGCGCCGAACATCACGAAGCCGGTGATGAAGCCGATCAGCGACATCAGGCTGAAGTTGAGGCTGCGGAAGATGTGCAGCGGCACGATCGGCTCGGCGGCCTTGGTCTGCCAGAGGACGAACCCGACGAGCGCGACGACACCGATCGCCATGAGCTCCATGATCCGCGCGGAGGTCCAGGCGTACTCCGTGCCGCCCCAGGTGGTGACGAGCACGATGGAGCTGATGCCGACGGTCAGCAGCACGGCACCCAGGTAGTCGATCCGCGCCTGGGAGCGCTTCTTCGGCAGGTGCAGTACGGCGCTGATCGCGACGAGTGCCACCGCGCCGAGGGGGAGGTTGATGTAGAAGGACCAGCGCCAGCCCCAGTTGTCGGTGATCGTGCCGCCGACCAGGGGGCCGCCGATCATCGCGAGCGCCATGACGCCGGCCATCATGCCCTGGTACTTGCCGCGCTCCCGTGGCGGGATCAGGTCGCCGATGATGGCCATCACACCGACCATCAGACCGCCCGCGCCGAGGCCCTGGACGGCGCGGAAGCCGATCAGCTCGCCCATGTTCTGGGCCATGCCGCTCAGCGCGGACCCGAGCAGGAAGATGACGATCGAGGACATGAAGGCGCCCTTGCGCCCGTACATGTCGCCGAGCTTGCCCCACAGCGGGGTGGCCGCCGCGGTGGCCAGGGTGTAGGCGGTGACCACCCAGGAAAGGTGCTGAAGGCCGCCGAGCTCACCGACGATCGTCGGCATCGCGGTGCCCACGATCATGTTGTCGAGCATCGCGAGCATCATCGCGATCATGAGGGCGAGCAGGACGACCCGCACGCTCCTTGGTTGCTTGCCGGCTTGAGCCGTCTCCGGCCCGGCTTTCGCGCTGTCCGCCATCTGTCCTGCTCCCCCAGTCGATCGGACTTACTTGCCGACCGGCAAGTTGACTACACTCTGGAAAGTAGACCTTCAACTAGCCGGTCGTCAAGTAAGTTTTGCCGACCGACCGGCAGGCAAGGTGTCCAGGGAGCTCGAGGAGTACGAGGATGGACGTCACGATGGACAGCACCAAGCAGCAGCGCCGCGGAAACACCCGCCAGCGCATCCAGGACGTGGCGCTCGAACTCTTCGCCGAGCAAGGCTACGAGAAGACCTCCCTGCGCGAGATCGCCGAGCGCCTCGACGTCACCAAGGCGGCCTTGTACTACCACTTCAAGACGAAGGAAGAGATCCTCGTCAGTCTGTTCGAAAGCCTCACGCGGCCGATGGAGGAGCTGATCGAGTGGGGCCGGCGGCAGCCGCACACGCTGGAGACCAAGCAGGAGATCGTCCGCCGCTACGACCAGGCGCTCGCCGACGCGGCGCCGCTGTTCCGCTTCATGCAGGAGAACCAGGCGACCGTGCGGGAGCTGCGCATCGGGGATGCCTTCAAGGACCGGATGCGCGGCCTGCGGGACATCATCATCGACCCGGGCGCGAGCGTGGCCGACCAGGTCCGCTGCGTCAGCGCCATCTTCACGCTGCACGCCGGGATGTTCGTCATGCAGGACGTCGGAGGCGACCCCGAGGAGCGGCGCAAGGCCGTGCTCGAGGTCGCCATCGACCTGGTGACTCAGGCGCACCGGGGCGCGCGGGAGCCCTGACGCGTCCGCCGCCCGCCGTTGGTCGGCAGGGCGGCGGTGCGGTGCTGTGTTCGGCCGGTCAGACGGCCACGCCGTGCGAGCGCAGGAAGGCGAGCGGGTTGAGCGCGGAGCCGTAGTTCGGGGTGGTGCGGATCTCGAAGTGCAGGTGCGGGCCGGTGGAGTTGCCGGTGTTGCCGGACAGAGCTATGTGCTGACCGGTGGCGACGACCTGGCCGATCCTCACGTCGACGCGCGAGAGGTGGGCGTACTGGGAGTACGTGCCGTTGGCGTGCTTGATGACGATGGCGTTGCCGTAGGCGGGGCCGTCGCCGGCGCCATTGGGACCGGCCTTGACGACGGTGCCGCTGTTCGCGGCGACGACCTTGGTGCCGGTCGGCACGGCGAAGTCCTGGCCGCTGTGCTTGTGCGCCCAGTGACCGCCGGCCTGGTTGAAGCCGGCGGTGAGCGCGAACTGCTTCACCGGCGCAGTCCAGGCGGCGGCCTGCGCGACGGCGGCGGTGGGGGCCGCCGTGGTCTCGGCGGCGGACGCTACTCCCGCACCCATGGCGACGGAGACCCCCAGACCGGCGGCCAGGACGGCGGCGCGGGTACGGAGCTTGTTCGTACGGGCGGAACGGGACGTGGCGCGCTGGAACATCGAAACCTCTGGGGGTCGGGGACATGAGGACCACCCGGACGCATGTGCCTTCGCCGGGCGGGCCATCCCTTGGTAACCCCGCCGGTCACCGCCGCCCAAACACCCCTACTACGACGGAAAGTAGTAAGAGGGGACAGTGTCGTACGTCTCTTGACGTCTCCCCCATATGGGACAAATGCCCTGTAGAGAGCCCATTCCGCAATATTTCATTGTCTTGAATGTCCGTTTTTTCAACCCCTGTCCCCCACTAAGCTCCGTAGTACGGGTCGGAGCGCCTGTGTGCCATGTCACCGGTGAGCGGGGGTGGGCCCCCTTTCCCTGTGACCGAGGCCATGTGGCCCGCGTCTCACGGGCTGCCTCCTCGACCACGGGCACACGGGCACGCGAAAGGGGCCGGTGCCCGAAGGCGCCGGCCCCTCTCGGTTGCCGCTGAGGCTTACGCCTCCTTGCTCAGGTTCGGCCCGGGCCCTCCGGCCGCCTGCTCGATCGGCGGGACGTCCGGCAGCGCGGACTTCTCCTCGCCGCGGAAGGTGAAGGTCTGGGACTCGCCCTCGCCCTCGGTGTCCACGACCACGATGTGACCGGGGCGCAGCTCGCCGAAGAGGATCTTCTCCGAGAGCGTGTCCTCGATCTCGCGCTGGATGGTCCGGCGCAGCGGCCGGGCACCCAGAACGGGGTCGTAGCCCTTCCTGGACAGCAGCTCCTTGGCCGACTGGGAGAGCTCGATGCCCATGTCCCGGTCCTTCAGGCGCTCGTCCACCTTGCCGATCATCAGGTCGACGATCCGCAGGATGTCGTTCGGCGTCAGCTGCGGGAAGACCACCACGTCGTCGACGCGGTTGAGGAACTCGGGCCGGAAGTGCTGCTTGAGCTCGTCCGACACCTTGTTCTTCATGCGCTCGTAGTTGGTCTTCGTGTCACCCGAGGCCGCGAAGCCCAGGTTGAAGCCCTTGGAGATGTCCCGGGTGCCGAGGTTGGTCGTCATGATGATGACCGTGTTCTTGAAGTCCACGACCCGGCCCTGGGAGTCGGTCAGGCGACCGTCCTCCAGGATCTGCAGCAGCGAGTTGAAGATGTCCGGGTGGGCCTTCTCGACCTCGTCGAACAGGACGACCGAGAACGGCTTGCGGCGCACCTTCTCGGTGAGCTGGCCGCCCTCCTCGTAGCCCACGTAGCCGGGGGGCGAACCGAAGAGGCGGGAGACCGTGTGCTTCTCGCTGAACTCCGACATGTCGAGGGAGATCAGCGCGTCCTCGTCGCCGAAGAGGAACTCGGCGAGCGCCTTGGACAGCTCGGTCTTACCGACTCCGGACGGGCCGGCGAAGATGAACGAGCCACCCGGACGCTTGGGGTCCTTCAGACCCGCACGCGTACGGCGGATCGCCTTGGAGAGCGCCTTGACGGCGTCCACCTGGCCGATGACCCGCTTGTGGAGCTCGTCCTCCATGCGGAGCAGGCGGCTGGACTCCTCCTCGGTCAGCTTGAAGACCGGGATGCCGGTGGCCGTGGCGAGGACCTCGGCGATCAGCTCGCCGTCGACCTCGGCGACGACGTCCATGTCGCCGGCCTTCCACTCCTTCTCCCGCTTGGCCTTGGCGGCCAGGAGCTGCTTCTCCTTGTCGCGCAGGGAGGCGGCCTTCTCGAAGTCCTGCGAGTCGATCGCGGACTCCTTGTCCCGGCGGACCGCGGCGATCTTCTCGTCGAACTCGCGCAGGTCCGGCGGCGCGGTCATCCGGCGGATGCGCATCCGTGAGCCGGCCTCGTCGATCAGGTCGATCGCCTTGTCCGGCAGGAAGCGGTCCGAGATGTACCGGTCGGCCAGGGTGGCGGCCTGGACCAGCGCCTCGTCGGTGATGGAGACGCGGTGGTGCGCCTCGTACCGGTCGCGCAGGCCCTTGAGGATCTCGATCGTGTGCGGCAGGGACGGCTCGGCGACCTGGATGGGCTGGAAGCGGCGCTCCAGGGCCGCGTCCTTCTCCAGGTGCTTGCGGTACTCGTCCAGGGTGGTGGCACCGATGGTCTGCAGCTCACCGCGGGCCAGCATCGGCTTGAGGATGCTCGCCGCGTCGATGGCGCCCTCGGCGGCACCCGCACCGACCAGCGTGTGCAGCTCGTCGATGAACAGGATGATGTCGCCGCGGGTGCGGATCTCCTTGAGCACCTTCTTCAGGCGCTCCTCGAAGTCACCGCGGTAGCGGGAGCCGGCGACCAGGGCACCGAGGTCCAGGGTGTAGAGGTGCTTGTCCTTGAGGGTCTCGGGCACCTCGCCCTTGACGATGGCCTGGGCGAGGCCCTCGACGACGGCGGTCTTGCCGACGCCGGGCTCACCGATCAGTACCGGGTTGTTCTTGGTACGGCGGGACAGCACCTGCATGACCCGCTCGATCTCCTTCTCGCGCCCGATGACCGGGTCGAGCTTGGACTCGCGAGCGGCCTGCGTGAGGTTCCGGCCGAACTGGTCGAGGACCAGGGACGTCGAGGGGGTGCCCTCGGCAGGGCCGCCGGCGGTGGCGGTCTCCTTGCCCTGGTAACCGGAGAGCAGCTGGATCACCTGCTGCCGCACCCGGTTGAGGTCTGCGCCCAGCTTGACCAGGACCTGGGCGGCGACGCCCTCGCCCTCACGGATCAGGCCGAGCAGGATGTGCTCCGTGCCGATGTAGTTGTGGCCCAGCTGAAGGGCCTCCCGGAGCGACAGCTCCAGGACCTTCTTGGCACGGGGAGTGAAGGGGATGTGGCCGGACGGCGCCTGCTGGCCCTGGCCGATGATCTCCTCCACCTGCTGGCGGACCGCCTCGAGCGAAATCCCGAGGCTCTCAAGGGCCTTGGCGGCGACACCCTCACCCTCGTGGATCAGGCCCAGGAGGATGTGCTCAGTGCCGATGTAGTTGTGGTTGAGCATCCGGGCTTCTTCCTGAGCCAGGACGACAACCCGCCGCGCGCGGTCGGTGAACCTCTCGAACATCGTTAATCGCTCCTCAGAGCGGTCAGGCAGTGGGGGGAACTTCCCCTCCCTGTCCTTCCGCAGCTTAGTCCCGCAAGCGGGGACCGCTCATTCCAACTGCCGACACCGGACCGAGAACCAACACTGCCTCCTGACCCCGAACGCCGACATCTGCTCCAACCCGATGGTGCGAGACGATGTTCCCGCAGGCCAGGCAGTTACCCCAGTCGCCAGTACGCCGATGGCGAACGTGAGACTCCGCTGCCCGGGTGCCGCCTGCGTGTCGCCCCCTCCCACTAGGCATCTCTTACCCGTACCGACTGACCATGCATGCCGCGTGACCGGGTTCCCTCAGCTATGGGCGAACAACCTTGCGCGCTTTCCCGCCCCCGCGCACCCCTCTCGCCCGCGACATTTCGCACACACGCCGATACCGAGCGTAACTCCAGCGCGTTTCGGACGGTTTCTCAGGCATGGTCGGCAGCCCTTCCACGGTCCCCGTTCCGGTCCCCTCTCCCCGTCAGCCGCCGGCCCCCGGCGACGAGGGGCGGCAGTCGCGGCACCGGCGGTACTGGCGCCACTGGTACGAGAACGAACTGGGCTGGGCCACGGTGCCCGGAGCACCGGTGCGACTTGTGGTGGGCCGCCGCTTCGACGTCCTGGACGTGCCCGCCGAGGCCGGGCGTGCGGCGCTGCGCCATCTGGGGCCCGGCTCTCCGGTGGCCTTGCGGGGGGACCGGATGCGGCTGCTGATGGCGGCGGGCAGCGCGGAGGAGCTGCCGGGGCTGCTGGAGTGGCTGGAGTGGGGCCCGTCGGCGCTGGACCTGGACCTGGTGGCCCTGGGCGCGGGCGCGCTGATGGACGCGCCGCCGCCGCCGGGCGCCGGTCCGCTCGGGCCGCGGCCGGTCAGCCCCGGCCGCTCCGGTTCACAGGGGGCCGCCGTGTGGCTGCGGCCCCCCGGGTCTGGGTGCGAGGTCGAGGCCTCGCTGCCGACACTGTCGGCCGTGGGGGGCGGTGGGGGCACCCCCGATCTCGTACGCCTGGTGGACACGGTGGCGACACACGTCCACCGGATCCGGCTGCGGCGCGCGTGCGCCCAGCCGTTCCCGTTCCACGAGGGCCCTGCACAGGCCCCTGATCAGCCGTTGGCCTTCTCGTAGGCCTCGCGAATGGACGCGGGGACCCGGCCGCGGTCGTTGACCTCGTAACCGTTCTCCTTCGCCCAGGCGCGGATCTGCGCGGTGTCCTGGCTGCCGCCGGAAGCGGCACGCGCCTTTCCACGTCCGCCCGAAGCGCGGCCCCCGGTGCGCCGGCCGCTCTTGAGGTACGGCTCGAGAAGGCCACGGAGCTTGTCCGCATTGGCGGTGGTGAGATCGATCTCGTACGTCTTGCCGTCCAGCGCGAACGTCACGGTCTCGTCCGCCTCGCCGCCGTCGAGGTCGTCGACAAGAAGGACCTGAACCTTCTGTGCCACCGGATTTCCTTTCATCGATAACGTGAGGACCGGGGATGGTCGGTGTCCGCCGATTCGCCGTCCCCTGTTATATGCAGTGCAGCAGTACGTCGGAAAGCAAACCGCTTTTGCGGGAAAAACACAAACCCCTGGGAGAGACCTGGCACTCACCCCGTCCGGAAACATGCGCGTTTCGGACATAGGGAACGCGGGCATGCCCGGCCGGGCGGAATGTGGATCACAGATGCAGAAGCATCCGACTGTTGCCCAGGGTGTTCGGTTTCACTCGTTCGAGACCGAGGAACTCCGCGACGCCCTCGTCATAGGAACGCAGCAGCTCCGCGTAGACATCGGCGTCGACGGGCGTCTCGCCGATCTCCACGAAGCCGTGCTTGGTGAAGAAGTCCACTTCGAAGGTCAGGCAGAATACGCGGCGAACGCCGAGCCGGCGTGCCGTCTCGAGCAACTTCTCCAGCAACCGATGTCCGACCCCGGCGCCCTTCAGACCGGGCTTCACCGCGAGAGTGCGCACTTCCGCCAGGTCTTCCCACATCACGTGCAGTGCGCCGCAGCCGACGACCTCGGCGTTGTCGCCCCGTTCGGCGACCCAGAACTCCTGGATGTCCTCGTAAAGCGTCACCGTGGCTTTGTCGAGCAGGATGCGCCCGCGAACGTAGGCGTCCAGCAGTCGGCGCACTGCGGGGACATCGCCGGTCCGGGCCCGTCGGACGGTGATGGCTTTTGCGGTCTCTTCGGGGCGTTCTACGGACATGGGCGGACGCTATCGCCCGCTGCCGTCCCGTGCCGAGCCGGGGTTCTCGTCACGGGTTTCCGGAGCTGGGGCGGTATCCGGGGCTTGGACGGTATCCGGGACTTCACCGGCGACTTCGGGTGTGCCGGTTCCCCCGATGGCACCTTCGGCGGTGCCTTCGACGATGCGCACGGCATCCCGCAGGGCCTGCCGCTGTTCGTCGCTCATCATCCCGAAGAAGGCGACGAGAGCGGCGGCGGCGTTGTCGCTCTGGGTCCAGGCGTCGTTCATCAGTGCGGCGGCGTAGGCGGCACGGGTGGAGACGGCCTCATATCGATAGGCCCGGCCCTCGGCTTCGCGGCGCACCCAGCCCTTGTGATGGAGATTGTCCAAAACGGTCATCACCGTGGTGTACGCGATGGACCTCTCGCGCTGAAGGTCTTCCAGGACCTCTCGAACGGTCACCGGGCGGTTCCACTTCCACACCCGCGTCATGACCGCGTCTTCGAGTTCTCCCAGGGGCCGAGGCACAACTCAGCACCCTAGTGGGAGAACCCGGGAATGGCGTGCCGAACATACGCCTTCGGCGTCAAACGCGAACAAAAAGGGCGTACGGCCCCACGATGAGGTGTCCTCACACGGGGCCGTACGCCGCTTCAGGCGTCGGTGGGCGCGCCGGCTCCGGAGGGCTGGGAGCCGCTCTGTGCGCGCGCCATGGCGGCGTCCACAGCCGCGTCCTCCTTGGCCTTGGCGGCCCCGCCCTGGGTCTTCACGATCACCCTGACGAGAGCGATGAAGAACGCGGCCATGACGACCGGGGGAACGAGTGCGGAGACGTAGTCCATGGATCCAGAGTAGTCACGGCGGCGGGACAAACAGGGGCGGGGTGGCCCGGAGCGTCACACCGCCGCGAGGCACTGCTGCGGCTTCCCGGAGGGCGGGCCCGGCTTCCGCCGCGGGAAGACCTCGCCCGGCGTGGGCACGGGTCGCCGCACGGGCTTCGGCGCGGGCGCCGTCCCGGGCTGCGCGGGGGCGGGCCGTTCCCCCGGCTTCGCGGCGGGCTTCTCGGCGGGCTTCTCGCCCCCGCCGTCCTGCGCCCCCCGGCCGTCCGGCGGACCGCCCATGAGCGCCTGAAGCACGCCGGGGGATGCCGTGACGGCCGACGGGGCGCCTCCGCCGTGGAGGGGGCCGATCGGACGGACTGGGGCGGCGGTCCGGGCAGCCGGGGCCGGCGGTCCGGCGGGGGCCGGGCGGGCGGCCGGGACCGGGTGCGCGGAGGCTGACTCACGAGGGGGCGCCAAGGGCGGGGTGAGCGTCCGGCAGCGGCGCAGGAGGGCCGCCGCGGCCGGGGCGCCGCGCAGGGCACCCAGGGCGGCCAGGTCGTCGGCCGTGGGCCGGTGGCCCGCGTCCAGGCACTCGGCGAGGAGCGCGAGGTAGCCGGCGGCCGCGCCGGGGAGGGCGGCGCGGTACCGGGCGAGATCGGCCACCAGGAACGCGCGCAGCCGGACACCCTCGCGCATCGCCTCGTCGAGTGACTCGGCGAGCCGGCGGCACTCCTGTACGTCTTCGGCGCTGGCGGGACGGGGCTGAAGGGCGAGGGCGAGGGCGCGGCGGAGCACAGGCAGCTCCTCCGCGCCGAACGCCATGCCGCCGCGGGTTCCGTATGGCGTAGGCATAGGCCGACAGTACGCGCTAATCAGACAAATTCGACATAAGGCGCGAGTGTGGCGTGTGGGGTGTCGCCGCCCCGCTCAGAGCCGCGAGACGTTCCGCTCGTAGACCAACCTCAGCCCGATGAGGGTCAGCCACGGCTCGTGCTCGTCGATCAGCGAGGACTCGCCGAGCACCATCGGCGCCAGCCCGCCCGTCGCGATCACCGTCACGTCTTCCGGATCGTCGGCCAGCTCCCGCGCCATCCGGCTGACCACGCCGTCGACCTGTCCGGCGAACCCGTAGATGATCCCGGCCTGCATCGCCTCGACCGTGTTCTTGCCGATCACGCTGCGCGGCCGGGCCACCTCGATCTTCCGCAGCTGCGCCGCCCTGACGCCCAGCGCCTCGACGGAGATCTCGATGCCGGGCGCGATGACCCCGCCGACGTACTCCCCGCGCGCGCTGATCGCGTCGAAGGTCGTCGCCGTACCGAAGTCGACGACGATCGCCGGGCCGCCGTACAGCTCGTTCGCCGCCACCGCGTTGATGATGCGGTCGGCGCCGACCTCCTTGGGGTTGTCGAAGAGGATCGGCACGCCCGTCTTGACGCCGGGTTCGACGAGCACGGCGGGCACGTCGCCGTAGTGGCGCCGCGTCACCTCGCGCAGTTCCTGGAGCACCGACGGGACGGTCGCGCAGATCGCGATGCCGTCGATGCCCTCGCCCAGTTCGTCGCCGAGCAGCGGGTGCATGCCCATCAGGCCCTGAAGCAGCACCGCCAGCTCGTCGGCCGTGCGGCGCGCGTCGGTGGAGATGCGCCAGTGCTCGACGATGTCCTCCCCGTCGAACAGGCCCAGCACGGTGTGCGTGTTGCCGACGTCGATCGTCAGGAGCATGGCCGTCACTCCGCCTCGCGCAGGTCCAGGCCGATGTCCAGGATCGGCGAGGAGTGGGTCAGGGCCCCGACGGCCAGGAAGTCGACGCCGGTCTCGGCATACGCCCCGGCGTTCCCCAGGGTCAGCCGGCCCGACGCCTCCAGCAGTGCCCGGCCGTCGACGATGGCCACGGCCTCCTCGCACTCGCCGGGCGTGAAGTTGTCCAGCAGGATCAGATCGGCGCCGGCGTCCACGACCTCGCGCAGCTGGTGCAGGGTGTCGACCTCGACCTCGATCGGCACGTCCGGGAAGGCCTCCCGTACGGCCTTGAAGGCCTGCCCCACGCCGCCGGCCGCCACCACGTGGTTGTCCTTGACCAGGGCCGCGTCCGAGAGCGACATGCGGTGGTTCACGCCGCCTCCGCACCGGACGGCGAACTTCTCCAGCGACCTGAGGCCCGGCGTGGTCTTGCGGGTGTCGCGCACACGCGCCTTGGTGCCTTCCAGGGCGTCCGCCCAGGCGCGCGTGGCGGTCGCGATGCCGGACAGGCGGCACAGCAGGTTGAGCGCGCTGCGCTCGCCGGTCAGCAGGTCACGCGTGCGCGTGGTGACCGACAGCAGCTTCTGCCCGGCCTCGACGCGGTCGCCGTCCTCGACGTGCCGCTCGACCTCGAACTCGTACGTGCAGACCACCGAGAGCACCGCCTCGGCGACCCTGAGGCCGGCCACCACGCCCGCCTCGCGCGCGGTGAAGTCGCCCGTGGCCACGGCGTCCTCGGGGATGGTCGCGACCGTCGTCACGTCCACGCCGTTGTCGAGGTCCTCCTGGATGGCGACGTTCGCGATGTCCTCGACCTCGAGGGGGTCGAGTCCGGCGTCCGCCAGGAGCTGGGCGAGCGCGGGGTCGAGCCCGCACTCCAGGTACTCCTCGTCGGCGTCCGCGCCGCAGGCACAGCCGTCGCCGCAACCGCCGCTCGGGGCGAGGGGAAGGTCTTCGCTGCTCACTTGTGTCACTGCTCCAGAGGACGCGGGGCCGGGGCCCCGGGGCGGGTCGGGGGGAACTCTGCGGTGTCCGTGGTGTGCACGGCGGGTGTGCCGTCGGGGTTCAGCCGTACGACGATGTGGCGGCGCCAGTGGCTGTCGTCCCGCTCGGCGCGGTCCTCGCGCCAGTGGCAGCCGCGGGTCTCCTCGCGCAGCCGGGCGGCGGCGACCAGGACGCCGGACACGCACATGAGGTTCGTGGCCTCCCAGGTGTCGACGCCCGGCTCGGCGGTCTTGCCGTTCTCCTCCAGGGCCGAGCGGGCCTCGGCGTGCAGCCGCTCCAGCTGGTCGCCGGCCCGGGCCAGCGACGCGGCGGACCGCAGCACGCCCGCTCCCTCGGTCATGATCCGCTGGATCGCGAACCGGGTCTCGGGGGCGAGCAGGGGGCGGGAGGGCCGCTCGGCATACGGAACGGGTTCCGGCACGCGCGCGTGCAGGCCGTTCTCCGACCGCTCCCGCGCGATGTCGGCGGCGATGCGCTCGGCGTAGACAAGGCCCTCCAGGAGGGAGTTGGAGGCGAGGCGGTTGGCGCCGTGCACACCGGTGCAGGCCACCTCACCGCACGCGTACAGGCCCGGCACGGTCGTCCGGCCGCGGGAGTCGGTGCGTACGCCTCCGGAGGCGTAGTGGGCGGCCGGCGCGACCGGGACGGGCTCGGTGACCGGGTCGATGCCGTGGGCGCGGCAGGCGGCCAGGATCGTCGGGAAGCGGTGCTCCCACATGTCGGCGCCGAAGTGCCGGGCGTCGAGGAACATGTGCTCGGTGCCCTGCTCCTGCATCCGCCGCATGATGCCCTTGGCGACGATGTCCCGGGGCGCGAGTTCGGCCAGTTCGTGCTGCCCGGTCATGAAGCGCACCCCGTCGCCGTCGACCAGGTGGGCGCCCTCGCCGCGCACCGCCTCGGAGACGAGGGGCTGCTGGCCCTCGGCGTCCGCGCCGAGGAAGAGCACCGTCGGGTGGAACTGCACGAACTCCAGGTCGGAGACCTCGGCGCCCGCGCGCAGGGCGAGCGCCACGCCGTCGCCGGTGGAGACGGACGGGTTGGTGGTCGCGGAGAAGACCTGGCCCATGCCGCCGGTCGCGAGGACCACCGCGGGCGCGTGCACGGCGCCCACGCCGTCGTGCTGGCCCTCGCCCATGACGTGCAGGGTCACGCCCGCGGTGTGGCCCTCGGCGTCCGTGAGCAGGTCCAGGACGAGCGCGTTCTCAACGGTGTGCACTCCACGCGCGCGTACCGCCTCGACGAGGGCGCGGGAGATCTCCGCGCCGGTCGCGTCGCCGCCCGCGTGCGCGATCCGGCGGCGGTGGTGGCCGCCCTCGCGGGTGAGCTCGATGCCGCCCTCGCCGTCGGTGTCGAAGTGCGCGCCGGTGGAGATCAGCCGGCGGACGGCGTCGGGTCCCTCGGTGACGAGGATCCGTACGGCCTCCTCGTCGCACAGGCCGGCTCCGGCCACCAAGGTGTCGTCCAGGTGCTGCTCGGGGGTGTCGCCCTCGCCGAGTGCCGCGGCGATGCCGCCCTGGGCCCAGCGGGTGGAGCCGTCGTCGAGGCGGGCCTTGGTGACGACGACGGTCGTCAGGCCGGCCGCCTCGCAGCGCAGGGCGGCGGTGAGGCCGGCGACGCCGGAGCCGACGACCACGACGTCCGCCGCGATGGACCAGCCGGGCGCGGGCGCGTGCAGTCGTATGCCTGTACTGGTCACGAGGCGGCTCCCAGGGTTCCGAAGGTGAGCGGGAGATTGTCGATCAGCCGGGTCGCCCCGACCCGCGCGGCGACGGCGAGGACGGCCTCGCCGGTGAAGTCGTCGCCGATCTCGGTGAAGTCGGACGGGTCGACCAGGGCCAGGTAGTCGAGTTCCAGCGGCGGGTCGAAGCGCGCGGCCTCGTCCAGGACCAGCTGGGCGGCCGCGCGGACGGCCGCCGCGGCGCCCGGGGAGGCCTTGGCTACGGCCGCGGCGTCGGCCGCCGCACGGGACTCCCCGAGGGCGCTCAGTGCCTCGGCACGCGCACGCGTGGAGGGCACCTCACGGGCCCGCGCGCGCAGCGCCTCCTGGGCTGCGTGCCGGTCGCTGCCCGCGAACAGGGCCTGGGAGAGGGCCAGGGCGGTGTACCGCTCCTGCGGGGAGAGGTAGCGGTTGCGGCTGGACAGGGCCAGTCCGTCGTCCTCGCGCACGGTCGGTACGGCGACGATCTCCACCCCCATGTCGAGGTCGCGCACCATGCGGCGGATCAGGGCGAGCTGCTGGGCGTCCTTCTGCCCGTACAGGGCCACGTCGGGACGGGTGAGGTGCAGCAGCTTGGCGACGACGGTGAGCATGCCGTCGAAGTGCCCGGGCCGGCTGGCGCCCTCCAGGCGCTCGCCCATGGCGCCTGCGGTGATCCTGACCTGCGGCTCGCCGTCGGGATAGACCTCTTCGACGGACGGCGCGAACACGGCGTCGGCGCCCGCCTGCTCGGCCACCTTGAGGTCGGCCTCCAGGGTGCGCGGGTAGCGGTCGAGGTCCTCGCCCGCGCCGAACTGGAGCGGGTTGACGAAGACGGTGACGATCACGAAGCCCTCGTCGCCGACGTGGTCGCGGGCCGCGCGGATCAGGGTGGCGTGGCCCTCGTGCAGGGCGCCCATGGTCATCACGACGGCGGTGCGTCCCCGGGCCGCGCGGTGGTCGCGCACGTACGTCAGATCGCTCACCGTGGGGGCGAGTTCGAGCATGCGGCGGCTCATCGGTCTTCCCCGTTCTCGGGCAGGTTCGTGCCTCCGGCGAGTACCCCCAGCAGGTCCTCGGCCAGCTCGGGCTTGAGCAGGCCGTGGGCGAGCGCGCGGTCGGCGGTGGCGCGGGCCATCGCCAGGTAGCCGGCGACGGTCTGCGGAGCGTGCCGGCGCAGTTCGGCGACGTGGGCGGCGACCGTGCCGGCGTCCCCTCGCGCGACCGGTCCGGTCAGGGCCGCGTCGCCGGAGCGCAGGGCGTTGTCCAGTGCGGCACCGAGCAGCGGGCCGAGCATCCGGTCGGGGGCCTCGACGCCGGCCTCGCGCAGCAGCTCCATGGACTGGGCGACCAGCGTGACCAGGTGGTTGGCGCCGAGCGCGAGCGCCGCGTGGTACAGCGGGCGCATCTCCTCGGCGATCCACTCCGGCTCGCCGCCCATCTCGATGACCAGGGCCTCGGCGGCCAGCCGCAGCTCCTCGGGGGCGGTGACGCCGAAGGAGCAGCCGGCCAGCCGCTGCACGTCCACGGGCGTCCCGGTGAAGGTCATCGCGGGGTGCAGGGCCAGCGGCAGCGCGCCCGCGCGCAGGGCGGGGTCCAGCACCTTCGCGCCGTACCGCCCGGAGGTGTGCACGAGCAGCTGCCCGGGCCGTACGGCGCCGGTCTCGGCGAGGCCCGCTACCAGTCCGGGCAGGGTGTCGTCGGGGACGGTCAGCAGCACCAGGTCGGACCGCTCGAGCACGTCGGCGGGCGGCACCACGGGCACGTCGGGGAGCATCAGCCCGGCACGCCGCCTGGAGGTGTCGGAGACCGCGGAGACGGCCACCGGACGGTGCCCGGCCAGCTGGAGGGACGCGGCGAGGGCGGGGCCCACCCGGCCGGCGCCGACGACGCCGACGGTGAGGCGCGCGGGGCGGTCCCTGGGGTCTGGTTGTTGGCTACTACTCACGCGATGGTGACCTTCCCGTTCCAGTCCGCTCGGGGTACCGGACGATTTCTCGTCATGTTAACGCGATCGGTTCCGGGGGCGGTCCGGTCGCCCACGGGCTGTGGGTCGGCCCACAGTGCCGCGGGGCGGGAGACGACCGGCCGCGGGGCGGGAAATGAGGGTGACCGCCGTGTCCCGGACGCGCGATGATCCGGGACATGAGTGATACGGCGGAGCAGGACGCACGGGACGCACGGCTCGAAGAGCGCGTCCCGGACGGGGAGCGGCACAAGCGGCTTCGGGAACGGCGCGCGGGCGCGTGCCGGAGCGCGGAGCGCGTGCTGGCGCGCCCCGGGTTCCTCGGGACGCTCCGGGAGCGGCTGGCGCTGCTGGACGGCGCGCGGGAGGTGTACGACCTCGACGAGGCGTCGGACATGTACGGCAACGGGGTCGTCGAGGCCCTGGAGGAGAAGGTCGCCGGCCTGCTCGGCAAGGAGGCCGCCGCCTTCTTCCCGACCGGCACCATGGCCCAGCAGGTGGCCCTGCGCTGTTGGGCGGGCCGCACCGGCAACCCGGCGGTCGCGCTGCACGCGCTGGCCCATCCCGAGGTGCACGAGAGGCAGGCCTTCAGCCAGGTCGCCGGGCTGCGGCCGGTGCGGGTGACGAGCGAGCCGCGCCAGCCGACCGCCGAGGAGGTACGCACCCTCGACGAGCCCTTCGGGACGCTGATGCTCGAACTGCCCCTCAGGGACGCCGGGTTCCTGCTGCCCACGTGGGAGGAGCTCCTCGAACTCGTGGACGCGGCACGCGAGCGGGACGCGGTGGTGCACTTCGACGGCGCGCGCCTGTGGGAGTCCACCGTGCACTTCGGCCGGCCGCTGGAGGAGATCGCGGACCTGGCCGACAGCGTGTACGTGTCGTTCTACAAGTCCCTCGCCGGTTACGGCGGCGCCGCGCTCGCCGGGCCGCGGGAGCTGGTGGAGGAGGCCAAGGCCTGGCGGCACCGGTACGGCGGCAACGTCTTCCAGCAGTTCCCGACGGCGCTGTCGGCACTGGCCGGGCTGGAGCGGGAGCTGCCCCGGCTGCCCGAGTACGTGCGGCACGCGCGCGTGGTGGCCGCCGCGCTGCGCGAGGGGTTCGCCGCGGCGGGGCTGCCCTGGAGCCATGTCCACCCGGCCGAGCCGCACACCCACGAGTTCCAGGTCTGGCTTCCGTACGACGCCGAGGCGGTCGCCCGGACCGCGATCCGGACCGCGGAGGAAACGGGCACGATGCTCTTCACCGGCGGCTGGGACGCCCCGGCCCCCCGCCTGGCCCGCACCGAGGTCTCCGTCCGGGCCGAGGGCCTGGCCTGGACCGCGGCCGACGTACGAGCAGCGGTCGCCGACTTCACCGCCCGCCTCCCCAAGGAGCCCGACGAGTAACCCACCGGCCCCACCGAGCCGCATCCACCCACGGTCCGGACGACCACCCGGGACACCACGGGGAACGCCGCCCGTCCCTCGGCTCGCGCACACCACTCGCCGCCCGCGCACGTCGACCGCGGGCATCGAGCGCGGCACGGACGGCGACCGCGGCACGCACGGGGGCGGATGGGGCGCGGGGCGGGCGGCGGGCCGGGCAGCGAGCCGGGCGGGGCGCGGGCGACGGGCGTGCCGGACCGCCACGCCGGACGTCCCGGGTCTGTTCCGGACTACCGCGCAGAACGCCGCCGGTCCCTCAGCTCGCGCACCACTCGCCGCTCGCGTACGCCGGCCGCGGGCAGCGCGCGGCACGGACGGCGGCCGCGGCGGCGGGGGGCAAGGGCAGCGAGCCGGGCGCGGGCGGGCGGACACAAACGGCGGGCGAGGGCCGGACCGCCACGCCAGGCATCCCACGTCTGCGCCGGGATACCGCACAGAACGCCACCGGTCCCTCAGCTCGCGCACCATGCCGCTCGTGGGCCCGGCGCGGGAGGGCGCGGGTGTCCGGCGTGGGCGGGCCGCCGTGTCGTCGGTTGGCCCTGGGCTGGGCCCGGCGTCGGCGGAGCGGTCGGGAACGGCGGGCGCCGGCGGAGACCGCCACGCCAGGTGTCCGAAGACTGCGCCAAGACGCCAGGTACAGAGCGCCGACAATCCTGCTGTTCGGCCACCACCAGCCGCTGGCAGGCAGCGGGTGGGGCAGGCGCGGGCTGGGCCTGGGTGGGCCGCCGTGCTCGTCGGTGGGGGTCGGGCCGAGGCGTTGGTGGGGCGGTCCCGGGCGGTGGGCGGCGGTGTTGTCAGTGGGGGCGGGCACCATGGGGGCATGAGCGTGCGGATCGATATCGCGGGGCTGCGGCCGGAGAGGGTCGCCGTCGTGCCCGCGCCCCTGGCCGAGCTCTGCATGGCGCTGCACGCGCTGTCGGAGCCGGGGCACCACCCCGGTCTGCAGGGCTGGGTCACCGGCGTCACCGCCCGGCTCGACTCGCACCTGGCCGACCGGATGTGCGAGGCGGACTTCCTGTGGCGGACGACGTTCTCCGACCTCTTCCTGCCGTGCGCGGGCGTGCCCGGCGGCTCCACACTCCCGGGCGCGACGCTCGCCGACGAGCTGGACATCCTCGACAAGCTGTCCGACGAGCAGTTCGTGGACGCCGCCCTGGAGTTCACCTGCGCCCTGCCGTACGGCCTGCCGGGTCCGGGACCGCTCGCCGACGCCGGTCTTCGCCGCCGCGCCGTGGAGCTGGCCGCGGCGCGCGGGCCGCAGCAGGTGCGCTTCACCGAGCGGCTGCTTGCCGACCCGCCGCGCATCAGGGCCTGGCTGCGGCAGTTCCTCGAGGACTGCGACGAGGCGTTCTTCGCGCAGACCTGGTCCCGGCTGCGCCACCAGCTCGCGGCCGACACCCGGCACAAGACGGAGCTGCTGCGCCGCAAGGGCCTGACCGAGGCCCTTGCGGCGGTGTCCCCGGCGGTGACGCTGGACGAGGCGGCCGGCCGGATCACCGTCGACAAGCTGGGCGAGGGCCGCACGGCCACGGCGGAGGGCGGCCTGCTGCTCGTGCCGACGAGCCTGGGCTGGCCCCACCTGATGGTGCTGCACCGGTACGGCTGGCAGCCGGTGCTGCACTACCCGGTCGGCTCCCCGGAGCTCGCCGCCCCGCCCTCGGTGGAGCAGCTGACCCTGCGGATGACCGCCCTGTCCCACCCGGTGCGGATGCGGCTGTGCCGCAGCCTGGCCCGCAGTGCGTTCACCACCAGCGAGCTGGCCCAGGTGCACGGCATGACCGCGCCGGAGATATCCCGGCATCTGAGCCTGCTGAAGAAGGCGGGCCTGGTCACCACCCGGCGCCGGGGGCGGTACGTGCTGCACCAGCTGGACGTCGCGACGGTCGCCCGGCTGGGCAGCGACTTCCTCGAAGGCGTGCTGCGCTAGCCAGTGCTGTGACCGGAAAGGTTCACCGGCTCGCGACGCCCGGCACGGCACCTCGCCGCGGGCTTCCCGGCAAACCTTTCCGGTCACAGCGCTAGTCACCCGAGCCGGAGTCGAGCGTGCGCCGGGGCCCGTCGAACCGGATGTGCCGGACGCCGACCTTCGCCTGCCGCAGCCGTGTCCGCAGCGGGCCCTCGGTGTTGGGCCGCAGCGTCAGGCCGGCCAGGACGGCGATCCGGTCCGCGGTCTTCGGCACGGTCGAGTGGTCGGTCCACAGGTGCTCGGCGAACTCCGGCTCGCGCAGCCGCTCGAGGCAGTCGTCGAGCTGCCGGACGGCCCAGCTCTCCCGGCCCGGACCGGAGTTCTTCCCGGCGACATACCCGAGGAGGTGCCCGAACCCGCGCTCCCGCAGCCGCCTCAGAACGGTCTCGCGTTCCGCGAGGAGCGTGAAGTGCCGTACGTCGTGGCCCAGTTCGCGCAGCCGCCCGACGGTCTCGGCGAACTGGCCGGAGTCCGTGACGGTCATGGGGGCGATCACGACCCCCTCGTGCCGGGTGAGGGCCAGGTCCAGGACCTCCACCACCCCTTGCCGCCAGGCCACCAAGTCCCTGAAGTCCGCGCGCAGTTCGGGTGGCAGCATGCGGCGCAGGCCGAACCCGGCATGCTCGGGATCGCAGACGACGCTGCCGGGCAGACGGCGCTGGATCTCGTGTGCGGTCTGTGTCTTGCCGCCCCCGAAGGGGCCGTTGATCCACAGGAGCATGCGCAGACCCTACCGACGGCCGCGTACGCCGTTCAGCCGTGTCCGCCGGCCCGGACGAGCCCCGTCTCGTAGGCCAGGACCACCACCTGCACCCGGTCCCTCAGTCCCAGCTTGGTCAGGATGCGGCCCACATGGGTCTTCACCGTCGCCTCGGACAGCACCAGCCGGGCGGCGATCTCGCCGTTCGACAGGCCCTGCGCGACCAGGACCATGACCTCGCGCTCGCGCTCGGTGAGCCGCTGGAGCTCCTTGTGCTGGGGCTCCTTGCCGGCCGTGGGCAGCATCGGGGCGAACCGGTCGAGCAGCCGGCGGGTGGTGGAGGGCGCGACGACGGCGTCGCCGCTGTGCACGGAGCGGATCGCGGCGAGCAGGTCGCCGGGCGGCACGTCCTTGAGCATGAACCCGGAGGCGCCCGCCTTCAGCCCGGAGAAGGCGTACTCGTCCAGGTCGAAGGTGGTCAGGATGAGCACCTTCGGCGGGTCGGGCTCGGAGCAGATGCGGCGGGTGGCCTCCACACCGTCCAGCTTCGGCATGCGCACATCCATCAGCACCACGTCGACGGCGGTGGCGCGCAGCACCTGGAGGGCCTCGACACCGTCGCCCGCCTCGGCGACGACCTCCATGTCCGGCTGGGCGGCGAGCACCATCCGGAATCCCGTGCGCAGCAGCACCTGGTCGTCCACGAGCATCACGCGGATCGTCATCGGGGTCCTCTTCCGTTCGTCATCGGCGGTTCCGGTCCGTTCGTCATCGGCTGGCGGGGCGGGTGCGTGACCGGGGTCAGCGGGGTGTGCGCCGGCGTCAGTGCACCGGTTTGAGCGGCAGCAGGACGCTGATGCGGAAGCCTCCGCCGGGGCGCGGACCCGCGTCCAGGGTGCCGCCCACCATGCCGACGCGTTCGCGCATGCCGATCAGGCCGTGCCCCTCGCCGTCGGCGCCACCCTCCTCGTACAGCTCGTGCGGCGCGCCCTTGCCGTCGTCCTCGACGAGCAGTCCGAGGCCGTCGTCGAAGTAGACCAGGCGCACGCTCGCGCCCGCGTTGGGTCCGCCGTGCTTGCGGGTGTTCGTGAGGGCCTCCTGCACGATGCGGTACGCGGTGAGCTCGACCCCGCTGGGCAGCGGGCGCGGGGTGCCCTCGATCCGGAAGTCGACGGGCAGTCCGGAGCCCCGGCACTGCTCGACGAGGTCCTCGATCTGGTCGACGTCGGGCTGCGGTACGTACTCGCCGCTCTCCTGGTGCTCGCCGGTGCGCAGCACGCCCAGCAGACGGCGCATCTCGGCGAGGGCCTGGCGGCCGGTGGAGGAGATCGTCTCCAGGGCCTTCTTGGCCTGGTCGGGCGCGGCGTCCAGGACGTAGGCGGCGCCGTCGGCCTGCACCACCATCACCGACACGTTGTGCGCGACCACGTCGTGCAGCTCGCGCGCGATCCGGGCGCGTTCGGCGGCGACCGCGACCTTGGACTGCGCCTCGCGTTCCTTCTCCAGACGGGCGGCGCGCTCCTCCAGCTGCGCGAAGTAGGCGCGGCGGGTGCGCATGGAGTCGCCGAGCACCCAGGCGAGGGCGAACGGCACCGTCTGGAAGATGGTTATCGCGACGTTGCCCAGGGCGCTCGCGTCGTGCTGCGGCCAGCGCATCTGCGCGAGGGTCGCCGCGCACAGCCCGCCGGCCAGGGCGAACCGGGAGGCCCAGCGGGCGCCTATCGCGGCGACCGTGTAGATGATCACCAGCATGGCGAAGTTGGCGACCATCGTCTCGACGTCCAGGACGAGCTGCGCCACACCCGCCGCGCCCGCCAGCACCAGCATCTTCTCCGGCACCCGGCGGCGCAGTGCGACGACCACGCACAGCACGAAGGACAGCGCCAGGGCCGCGCCGACCGAACCGTGGTGGCCGGGCACCCCGTTGATACTCGACACGCTCACGCCGGAAAGCCCGAGGAGGATGAGGGCCCAGGAGCCGTCCACCCACATCGGGTGCCTGCGGAGGAAGTCATAGAGGCGCTGCACGTAACCCAGAGTAGGGAAGCGGCACAGGTGTGGGGGTCAACCGGAGGGCCGATCCGCACGGGCCCCTCGTACTCCCCAAGGTGGAGGCAGTGATCACCTGTGCGCCTCGCTCCGCCGGGCGGACCCTAGTCTGTCGGGGTGGCGGACGACACAGCGGGCAGCACCGCGCGCACCACGGCCGGCAGCACCGGGCGCACTACGGCGCAGAGCGCGACGGAGGGCAGGGCCGAGGAGTGGCGCGGCTGGCGGGCGGCGACCGAGGAGGCCCTGTACGGGCCGGACGGCTTCTACCGGCGGCCCGAGGGCCCGGCCGGTCACTTCCGTACGTCCGTGCACGCCTCGCCGCTGTTCGCGGCGGCCGTGGCGCGGCTGCTGTGCCGGGTCGACCGGGCGCTGGGCCGCCCGGCGGCGCTCGACTTCGTCGACATGGCGGCCGGGCGGGGCGAGCTGGCCGCGGGCGTGCTCGGCGCGCTGCCGGCGGACGTGGCGGCACGCACGCGCGTGCACGCGGTCGAGATCGCCGCCCGGCCGGCGGGCCTGGACGACCGGATCGCGTGGTCGGGGCAGGCCCCGCGGGGGATCACCGGGCTGCTGTTCGCCAACGAGTGGCTGGACAACGTGCCGCTGGAGGTCGCGGAGGTGGACTCCGCGGGCGTACCCCGGCAGGTCCTGGTCCGGCGGGACGGCGCGGAACGGCTCGGGGAGCCGCTGTCGGGGGCGCGGGCGCGGTGGCTGGCCCGGTGGTGGCCGCTGCCCGCCGAGCAGGGCCTGCGCGCGGAGATCGGGCTGCCCCGCGACACCGCCTGGGCCGACGCGGTCTCGCACGTCGAGCGGGGCCTCGCGGTCGCCGTCGACTACGCCCACACGGCCGCCGCGCGACCGCCCTTCGGAACGCTCACCGGCTTCAGGGGAGGCCGGGAGACGGCGCCGGTGCCGGACGGGTCGTGCGACATCACGGCGCACGTCGCCCTGGACGCGTGCGCCGCGTGCGCGCCTCCGGGCTCCCGGCTGCTGACCCAGCGCGAGGCCCTGCGCGCCCTGGGAATCACCGGCGTACGCCCCTCGCTCACTCTCGCCTCCACGCACCCCTCGGAGTACGTACGCGCCCTCGCGCGCGCCGGGGAGGCCGCCGAACTCACCGCGGCGGGCGGGCTCGGCGACTTCGGCTGGCTGGTGCAGCCCGTCGGCCTCGCGGAGGCGGACGCGGCGGCCCTACTTGTCGATGTCCCCGACCACGAAGAACATTGAGCCCAGGATGGCCACCATGTCCGCCACCAGCGTGCCCGGCAGCAGCTCGGTGAGCGCCTGGATGTTGTTGTACGACGCCGAGCGCAGCTTCAGCCGGTACGGGGTCTTCTCACCCTTGCTGACCAGGTAGTAGCCGTTGATCCCGAGCGGGTTCTCGGTCCACGCGTACGTGTGCCCCTCGGGTGCCTTGAGGACCTTCGGCAGCCGCTGGTTGATCGGGCCGGGCGGCAGCTCGGCCAGCCGGTCAAGACAGGCGTCGGCGAGGTCCAGCGCGTTGTGGGTCTGCTCCAGCAGGCACTCGAAGCGGGCCAGGCAGTCGCCCTCCTGCCGGGTGACCACCTTCAGGGTGTCCTGCACCTCCGCGTACGCCAGGTACGGCTCGTCGCGGCGCAGGTCGAAGTCGACGCCCGAGGCGCGCGCGATGGGACCGCTCACGCCGTAGGCGTGCACGGCCCGCGGCGTCAGGACGCCCACGCCCCGGGTGCGGCCCCGGAAGATCTCGTTGCCGAGCACCAGGTCGTCGAAGACGTCCATGCGCGAGCGCACGGCGGCCACCGCGGCACGCGCGCGCGTGGCCCAGCCGGCCGGCAGGTCCTCCTTCAGGCCGCCGACCCGGTTGAACATGTAGTGCATCCGGCCGCCGGAGACCTCCTCCATGACGTTCTGGAGGACCTCACGCTCCCGGAACGCGTAGAAGACCGGGGTGATGCCGCCCAGCTCCAGCGGGTAGGAGCCGAGGAACATCAGGTGGTTGAGCACCCGGTTCAGCTCGGCGAGCAGGGTGCGCGTCCACACCGCGCGCGGGGGCACCTCCATGCCGAGCATCCGCTCCACGGCGAGGACCACGCCCAGCTCGTTCGAGAAGGCCGACAGCCAGTCGTGGCGGTTGGCCAGCATGATGATCTGGCGGTAGTCCCGTGCCTCGAACAGCTTCTCCGCGCCGCGGTGCATATAGCCGATCACCGGCTCGGCGCGCATGATGCGCTCGCCGTCCAGCACCAGCTTCAGCCGCAGAACACCGTGCGTGGACGGGTGCTGGGGCCCGATGTTGAGCACCATGTCGGTGCTCTCCGCGGCGCCGCCGATCCCGACCGTGGTCTCCGTCGTGGGAGTCATGGACACAGTCTCTCGTACGTACGCTTGCCGCATGGAAACGGGGATCCCGGAGGACGAACGGGCGGCGGCCGAGGGCGAGCCGGCGTGGCGGGCGCTGCCGCGCGGCCTGCTGCGGATGCGCCGGCTGCTGCTGGTGGTGTGGATGGGCCTGTTCGCCCTGGCCGCTGGGGTGCTGCCGGGTCTGCTGGCCGGTCCCGCCTGGTCGGCGTTCGCGCTGCTGCCACTGGCGGTGATGGCGTGGGGCTGGGTGCTGCTGGGCCGCAACTGGCGCTCGTGGCGGTACGCCGAGCGCGCCGACGACCTGCTGATCAGCCGGGGTGTGCTGTGGCGCGGGGAGACCGTCGTGCCCTACGGGCGGATGCAGCTGGTCGAGGTCACCTCCGGGCCCGTCGAGCGGCACTTCGGGCTGGCCACCGTGCAGCTGCACACGGCCGCCGCCGCGACCGACGCGACCATCCCCGGCCTCGACCCGGCCGAGGCGGAACGGCTGCGCGACCGGCTCACCGAACTCGGCGCGGCACGATCGGCGGGGCTGTGACGGCGGCGGAGGACGAAGAGGCCGCACGCGAAAAGGCCGCACGCGCAGAAGCCGTACCCGAAGAGGCCGTGAGCGACGGGGACATGTCCGAGAAGGCCGTGAGCGACACGGCCGTGCGCGACGGGCGGCCCGTGACCGAGCGGCGGCTGCATCCCGTCACGCCCCTGAGACGGGCGTGGGCGCCGGTCGCCGTGCTCACGGGCTGGGCCGTGCACGACCCCGACCAGGCGCAGCGGCACCTGACGCGGCTGACGACGACCACGCTGCTGATCGGGCTCGCGGTCGTCATACCCGTGGCCGCCCTTTACGGCTTCCTGTCCTGGTGGTTCACGCACTTCGCGGTGACCGGCACCGAACTGCGCATCCGTACCGGGCTGTTCTTCCGCCGCACCGCGCACATCCGGCTGGAGCGGATCCAGGCCGTCGACGTCACCCGGCCGCTGCTCGCCCGGGTCGCGGGCGTGGCCAAGCTGAAACTCGACGTCATAGGGACGGACGAGAAGGACGAACTCGCCTTCCTCGGCGAGGAGGAGGCCCGGGCGTTGCGCGCCGAACTGCTCGCGCGCGCGGCCGGGTTCGCGCCCGAGACGGCGCACGAGGTCGGCGAGGCACCCGCGCGGGAGCTGGTGCGCGTACCCGGGCGCGTGATCGCCGTCTCGCTGCTGCTGACCGGCGCGACCTGGGGATCGCTGGTCGCCGCGGCCGTCGTACCGCCGCTGCTGTGGCTGGCCACCCACAGCCTGTGGACGGTGCTCGCCGCCGTCCTGCCGCTGCTCGGCAGCGCCGTGGCGAACAGTGCGGGGCGCTTCGCCGCCGAGTACGACTGGCTGGTGAGCGAATCGCCCGACGGGCTGCGGATCGACCGGGGACTGCTGGACCGCACGCACGAGACGGTGCCGCCCGGGCGGGTGCAGACCGTGCGGATCGTGGAACCGCTGCTGTGGCGGTGGCGCGGCTGGGTGCGGGTCGAGTTGGACGTCGCCGGGTCGTCGAACTCCGTGCTGCTTCCGGTCGCTCCGCGGGAGGTCGCCGAGTCGGTGATCGCCCGGGTCCTGCCCGGGGTGACGGTGCCGCGGGCCACCGACCTGCTCCGGCCGCCGCGGCGCGCCCGGTGGTGCGCGCCGGTGTGGTGGCGCGGGCACGGGATCGCCGTCACCGACGCGGTGTTCGCCGCGCGGCACGGACTGCTGCGGCGCCGGCTCGCGCTGGTGCCGCACGCGAAGGTGCAGAGCGTAAGGCTTCGGCAGGGGCCCTGGCAGCGCGTGTGGGGCCTCGCCGGCGTGCACGTGGACAACGGGGCCGACAAGACCGTGACGGCCCGCCTGCGGGACGCGCAGGAGGCGGCCCGGCTGCTGCGGGCCCAGGCGGAGAGGTCGCGCACGGGCCGCCGGAGCGCACGACCGGACCGGTGGATGACCTGACCGGGGGATGACGGGCCGGGGGACGAAACGAGCGCGACGCCGGGCGGGCGCCCGGCGTCGCGGTGTGGCGTGGGGGACGGCCGTCAGGAGGCCGCGGTGCGCAGCCCCGGAAGGTCGATCCGTTCCGTCTCGTCGTGGGCCGTCAGGTCGATGATCTGACGGCCGGCGGCCGGCGCGTCGGCGTCGGCCGGCTTGTACTGGGACTCGGCCTCCGCCTTGTGCAGGGCGAGCGCCTCCCGGCCCACCACGTCGGCGAGGTCGTCGTTCCGGACGGTGCCCGGCCCGGTTTCCGCCGCTTCCTTCTTCGTGCCGAAGAAGTCGAATCCGCCCTCGACCAGCGGGCGCCGCGCGGGCGCGGCCGGTACGACGGCCACCGCGGTCGGCACGGTGAAGTGCCCGGAGGGCTGTTGCGGCGCGGCCTTGGCCGGCTCGACCGCCGTGGCGGAGGGGGCCGGTGCGGCCTGCTCCCCCGAATCGGCGGCGGTGGCCCGGTCGGCGGGTCCGGCGGGTCCGGCGGGTCCGGCGGGTCCGGCGGGTGCGGCGGGTGCGGCGGGTGCGGCGGGTGCGGCGGGTGCGGCGGGTGCGGCGGGTTCAGCCACCCCGGTCGCCTCGGCGGGGTCACTCGGGTCGGCCGCCTCGACCGCCTCGGTCATCTCGGTCATCTCGACCGTGGCGGCCGCGTGTTCGGGCGTCTCGCCCGTCCCGGTCTCCCGCGCGGGATCCGGGTCGCCGTCGCCGTCACCGTCCGCCGTTACGGCCGTCTCCCGGACCGGGTCGGTCTCCGACGCCGTGTCAGCTTCCTCGGAGGAGCCCGTCTTCGTGGCCTCGTCCGTCCGCGCCGCCCGGGCGCCGCCCTTGCCCAACCGCGACAGCGCGGCCTCGGCACGCAGGTACAGCTCGGACCCCTCCGGGGAGAACACGGCGGGAGCCGCGGCCCCCGGCTTCTTCTCGGTGGGCCCGGTCGCGGGGGCCGCGGACTCGTGCGTCTCCGTGCCCGCGGGGTCCGGAGCGGCCGTCGGCGCGGCGGGCAGCGCGAGCATGTCGGAGCCGGTCTCGATCTCCAGCAGGCGGCGGCCCTCCAGCGCGCTCGCGCGCTCGGTCTCCGCCGTGGCGTACCGCCGCAGCAGCGACGCGTGCTCGTTGCGCAGCCCCGCGAGCTCCGTGCGCTTGGCGCGCAGCTTCTGCTCGAGGCGGCCGCGCAGTTCGCGCGATTCCTCGAGGTCGGTCTCGAGTTCGGCGACCCGTTCCTCGAATCGCCACTCGTCGCTCGCACGCGCGCGCGTGAGGTCGGCTACCCGCCGACCGGCCTGCGCGTCCCAGCGGCGCATGACGAACGCGCCGAGAACAGCGGTCACCGCGGCGGTCCCGGCGAGCAACCGCAGCACCACCGCGTCCGTGAACGCCCAGGGACCAAGGGCGCAGACGACAGCGACGCCGGCGATCGCCGAGGAAGGCAACAGCCTGTGCAGGGGTGGGGAATGGCGGTGACGTCCACGTGGCATGGCCAGAAACTTACCGCGCGTACGCGAATCATGCCGGGCCGCCCCGCAAAAAGACAGCCATAACGAAACCTTCATGCGTCAGCGGAAGTTCCGGCCGCGTTTTCCTCCGCTTCTTCCCTCGCCTTCCGTCGCTCCGGCCCGCTCGCCTTCCTTCACTTCCGCCGCCGTTTCAACAAGATCATTTTCAGTGGTCGCCGAGCAGGCCGCTCAACCACTGCAACGTCGCCGGGATCTCGCGCCGCCAGGTGTTGAAGTTGTGGCCGCCGCTGTCGAGGATGATGGACGCGATCCGCGTCCTGTTCGTCGCCTTCACCGCGTCGATGAACCTGAGCGTGGACCTGTAGTTGTTCTCGCCGAGCCTGCTGCTGGTAACGAGCAGCGAAGTGTCGGGCGCCGCCAGGTGCTTGATGCTCCACATCAGATCGGCACGATTCCGCAGACTCCTGTCCCCTTGAAAAAGATCACCCGTGGTCGGGTCGGTGGGCGCCTTGTAGTACGGGGACAGGCCCGCGCCCGCGGCATACACCTCGGGATGGTGCAGGGCGAGTTTCAGCGCGCAGTAACCGCCCGTGGAGTCGCCGACGATGCCCCAGCTGCCCGGTTTCTTTCCGACCCGGTAGTGCGCGAGAACCGCGTCCGGCAGATCCTTGGCGAAGAACGACTCGGTCTGCGGACCGCCCGGGATGTCCACGCACTCCGTGTCACGCGGCGGCGCCACCGTGGGCCTCAGCATCACCAGGATCATCGGCTGCATCCGCCCGGTCCTGGCGAGTTCCTGCGCGGTGTGCGGGTAGCGCAGCTTGCTGATCAGCGACTGCGCGGTGCCCGGGTAGCCGGTGAGGACCACGGCCGCCGGGAAGGTACGGGTCCGGTACTGCGGCTGGAAGTACTCCGGGGGCAGGTAGACGAACGCGGGCGAGGCGATGTGCGTCGTACGGCCCACGATGCCGACCTGCTGGATCTGCCCGGAGACGTCCGGCCGGTCGCCGTTGTCCAGCCGCACCCGCTGGGTGCCGATCACCTGGAGGGGTCCGCCGGTGCGGCCGTGCGCCGAGTTGTCCATGACAACCCCGGGCGCGTTCTCCTGCCCGAAGAGGTCCGCCCAGCTGGCGTAGAAGCCGAAAGCCTGGTTGGCGGCGAGTCCGACGCAGGCGAAGATCGCCACCTGCGTGGCCAGCAGAATGCCGACGCGTCCGGTCACCGCGCGCCAGGTGCTGCGGGCCAGACGCGGCCAGAGCCACACCGTGCCGACGAACAGCAGCACGGCGCAGAGGATCGCCAGTGCCAGCACTTTGTTGCTCATGAGACCCATGGGCTTTCCCTGCCTGCGCTCCCCGCCCAGGGCCCGCCGACGCTTCCTTGCGAGGGCTTGCCCCGGGCTTGCCTTGGGCTTTCCCTGCCCTTTGACCCGACTTTCCGGTGGGGAGTGAACCTCTCTCCCCGAGACACCGTCCTAGAGGGCGCAATGTCGCCGGATGCCCGGATCGGCACCGGATTCAAGGTCTCTCGCAGAACTACGGGATGCGATGTCTGTCAGGATAGATGGGGAATTGTCGGACGGGGTTCCGGACCGATCGAGCAGGGTGCGGCGCATACTCCGCGGCCCGCGCCCCGAGGCCGTCCCCGTGCTGGTCGGCAGGGCCTGCGCGGTCGTCGGTCTCCTGGACATCGCCGCGGGGGTCTTCCCGCGCTTCCGGCACAGCCGCATGCACGCCCTGGCCGAGGTGCTGCCGGGCTCGTTCGGCCCGTTCGCCGCGGCGCTCTCGCTCAGCGTGGGCGTGCTCCTGCTGCTGCTCGCGCACGGTCTGAAACGGCGCAAGCGCCGGGCCTGGCGCGCGGCCGTGGTCCTGCTGCCGGCCGGTGCGGCGGCGGAGTTCGTCTACCGGCACTCGATCGTCGGGGTGGTCATCTCGCTGGCGCTGCTCGCGCCGCTGCTGATCCACCGCGGCGAGTTCGCCGCGCTGCCGGACCCGCGCAGCCGCTGGCGGGCCCTGGCCAACTTCGTCCTCATGAGCGCCGGCTCACTGGCCCTGGGCATGGTCATCGTCAGCGTGCACACGCACCGCATGGTCGGCGACCCCAGCGTGGCGGACCGGCTGACCCATGTCGTCTACGGCCTGATCGGCTTCGAGGGCCCGGTGGACTACCAGGGCAACACCTCCTGGACCGTCGCCTTCTCCCTCGGCGCCCTCGGCTGGCTCACCGCCGTCACCACCGTCTATCTGGCCTTCCGGCCCGAGCACCCGGCGGCGCGCCTGACCGAGGAGGACGAGACCCGGCTGCGCGAGCTGCTGGCCCGGCACGGCGGCCGCGACTCCCTCGGCCACTTCGCGCTGCGCCGCGACAAGGCGGTCGTGTTCTCCCCCAGCGGCAAGGCGGCGGTGACGTACCGCGTCGTCTCGGGCGTGATGCTCGCCAGCGGCGACCCCATCGGCGACGTCGAGGCCTGGCCGGGCGCCATCGAGCGCTTCATGGACGAGGCCAAGGCACACTCCTGGACGCCCGCCGTGATGGGCTGCTCCGAGACCGGCGGCGAGGTGTGGACCCGGGAGACCGGTCTGGACGCCCTGGAACTGGGCGACGAGGCGGTGGTCGACGTCGCGGATTTCTCGCTCGCCGGACGTGCGATGCGCAACGTCCGCCAGATGGTCAAGCGCATCGAGCGAGCCGGCTACGAAACCCGGGTGCGGCGCATCCGTGACCTCGGCGGCACCGAGCTGGAGCGCGTCCGGCGGGCCGCCGAGGACTGGCGCGGCACCGACACCGAACGCGGCTTCTCCATGGCGCTCGGCCGGATCGGCGACCCGGCCGACGGCGATTGCCTCATCGCCACCGCCCACAAGCAGGACGAGGAGCCGGGCGAGTACGGCGATCTGAAGGCGATCCTGCACTTCGTGCCGTGGGGCGGGGACGGCGTGTCCCTGGACCTGATGCGGCGCGACCGCTCGGCCGACCCCGGCATGAACGAACTGCTGATCGTGGCGGCGCTCCAGGCCGCCCCGAAGTTCGGCATCACCCGCATATCCCTGAACTTCGCGATGTTCCGCTCGGCGCTGGCGCGGGGCGAGAAGATCGGCGCGGGCCCGGTGCTGCGCGCCTGGCGCGGGCTGCTGGTCTTCCTCTCCCGCTGGTTCCAGATCGAGTCGCTGTACAAGTTCAACGCCAAGTTCCAGCCCCGCTGGGAGCCGCGGTTCGTCGTCTACCGCGCCTCCTCGGACCTGCCCCGCATCGGCTTCGCCGCCATGCAGGCCGAGGGCTTCGTCGACCTCGCCCTGCCGCTGCCGCGCTTCCTGCGCCGCCGCTCCGCCGCCCGGAGCGCCTGCGCGCACTCGGTGGCGGAAGGGGACGTGCGCGCGGCATGACCCCGGACCGGCCCGGGCGGACCTCCCGCCCCCTCCAGCACAGGGAGGCTTCGCCCGGGCCACAGCACGAGGGGGCCGGGGACGGGGCCTACGCTGAACGTATGAGCAACTTCAGCGGGCGCGGCCGCGTGGCGGGCCTTCCGACGTGGGGCCGGTGCGCGGTCATGGGGGTCGTGAACGTGACCCCCGACTCCTTCTCCGACGGAGGCCGCTGGTTCGACACGACCACCGCCGTCAAGCACGGCCTGGACCTGGTCGCCCAGGGCGCGGACCTGATCGACGTCGGCGGCGAGTCCACCCGGCCCGGCGCCACCCGCGTCGACGAGGACGAGGAGCTGCGGCGCGTCATCCCCGTGGTGCGCGGCCTCGCCGCCGAGGGCGTCACGATCTCCGTCGACACCATGCGTGCCCGCGTCGCCGAACAGGCCCTCGCGGCCGGCGCCGCCCTCGTCAACGACGTCAGCGGCGGCCTCGCGGACCCCGCCATGATCCCCGTGGTCGCGGACGCGGGCGCCCCCTTCGTCGTGATGCACTGGCGCGGCTTCCTGGAGGGCGGCAACGTCCGCGGGGTGTACGAGGACGTCGTCTCCGAGGTCGTCGACGAGCTGCACGCGCGCGTGGAGGCCGTCCTGGAGGGCGGGATCGCCGCCGACCGCATCGTCGTCGACCCCGGTCTCGGCTTCTCCAAGGAGGCCGGGCACGACCTCACGCTCCTGGCCCACCTCGACCGCCTGCGCGGGCTCGGCCACCCCGTGCTGGTCGCCGCCTCCCGCAAGCGGTTCCTCGGGCGGGTGCTGGCCGGCCCGGAGGGCGCGCCTCCGCCCGCGCGCGAGCGCGACGCCGCCACCGCCGCCGTCTCCGCCCTCGCCGCGCACGCCGGCGCCTGGGCCGTGCGCGTCCACGAGGTCCGCGCGACGGCGGACGCGGTACGCGTCGCCCGCGCCGTGGAAGAGGCACGTACCCCCGCGAGCACACCGGAGGACCGGGCGCACCGCTCCGACGACGGGGACGCGGACGGCAGACGTGGTGCGCACGGCCGCGCCGAAGGAGACCGGTGAGCGCGCCCCACACCGACGTAGAGCAGGTGGAGGCGGCCAACACCGCCTACTACGAGGCCATGGAGCGGGGTGACTTCGAGGAGTTGTCCGCGCTCTGGCTCACCCCGTCCGACCTGGGCGTCGACGAGGAGTACCACGACCCCGCCGACACCGGCGTGATCTCGTGCGTGCACCCCGGCTGGCCGGTGCTCACGGGACGCGGCGAGGTACTGCGCTCCTACGCGCTGATCATGGCGAACACGGACTACATCCAGTTCTTCCTCACCGACGTGCACGTCTCGGTGACCGGCGACACCGCCCTGGTGACCTGCACCGAGAACATCCTCAGCGGCGGCCCCGCCCCCGCGGCCGGCGGCGAGCTAGGCCCGCTGGTGGGACAGCTCGTCGTCGCCACCAACGTGTTCCGTCGCACTGGTCTCGGTTGGAAACTCTGGTCTCACCACGCCTCTCCCGTTCTGGCCGAAAACGATGGTGCCGAGGACGACGACACGCCCGCCTGAGTGGGTAGGCGCTGGAGCAGGAACGCGGAGTGGCCGGAATCACGGACTTCGGGAAAAGGGCCGCCCACCTGTCCGTGAGCAACCGGGTTCTCCAGGGGAAACACACGGTGAAACCTGCCGGGCCCGGCTCGCCCCCACCTCCCCGCAGCCCGGCTCCGTCAGTGCCCGCAGGTAGATTCGTGCCAGGCCGGTGTGCCGCCCGCACGCGGCAGGGACCGGTCGCCGCCGACGATTGCAGGAGTGATTCGCGTGGATCGTGTCGCGCTGCGCGGCCTGAGGGCCCGCGGGCACCACGGTGTGTTCCCCAAGGAACGCGAGGAGGGCCAGACCTTCCTCGTGGACATCGTCCTGGGAGTCGACACCCGGCCGGCCGCGGCCGACGACGACCTGGCGAAGACCGTGCACTACGGCATCGTGGCCGAGGAGGTCGTGGCCGTGGTGGAGGGCGAGCCCGTGAACCTCATCGAAACGCTCGCCGAGCGCATCGCCCAGGTCTGTCTGAAGCACGACGGGGTCCTGGAGGTCGAGGTCTGCGTCCACAAGCCGGACGCGCCGATCACCGTTCCCTTCGACGACGTGACCGTCACCATCACCCGGAGCCGAGTATGAACGCGCCTTTCACCAAAGGGCCCACAGACCCGACCGTCCAGCCGGTGCCCGCCTCGGTCGTCGAGAAGGTCGACGCCGCGGACACCACTCTGCAGAACCCCAAGCGAGCCGTGATCTCGATCGGCTCCAACCTCGGCAACCGCCTCGAGACCCTCCAGGGGGCCGTCGACGCCCTGGAGGACACGCCCGGCGTCCGCGTCAAGGCCGTCTCCCCGGTCTACGAGACGGAGCCGTGGGGCGTCGAGCCCGGCAGCCAGCCGTCGTACTTCAACGCGGTGGTGATCCTCAAGACCACGCTGCCGCCGTCCTCGCTGCTGGAGCGGGCCCACGCCATCGAGGAGGCCTTCAACCGGGTCCGCGACGAGCGCTGGGGGCCGCGCACCATCGACGTCGACATCGTCGCCTACGCGGAGACCGTCTCCGACGATCCGCTCCTCACGCTCCCTCACCCGCGCGCCCACGAACGCGCCTTCGTCCTCGCCCCGTGGTA
The DNA here is from genome assembly GCF_042896885.1 of Streptomyces sp. NPDC001231. Lineage (NCBI taxonomy): Bacteria > Bacillati > Actinomycetota > Actinomycetes > Kitasatosporales > Streptomycetaceae > Streptomyces > Streptomyces sp. NPDC001231. The sequence goes on along the minus strand of NZ_JBIAXS010000022.1, from coordinate 98,110 downwards.
CGACGTGGACCCGGACGCCCAGCTCCCGGGCCGGGGCGCGGTGGCCGGTCTGCTGACCGCGCTCACCCGGGAGGGCGTCGAGCCCCGGGCGGACCTGGAACTCCGGCTGCCCGAGTAGCCGTTAAGGTCAGGGCGACGCAAGGTCTGCGACCGGCCTCGGTCCGGGGGAGCTGAAGGGACACCGTGAGAGAGCTGCGTATCAGGGTGCTGGCAGGCGTGTTCGTCGTCGCCGGAGTGCTGTCCTGGGCGGGCGCCCGGCTGTGGAACGCGGTGGGGACGCTCCCCGGCGTCCCACTGGCCGCCCCCATCGTCCTCGCCCTGATCGCCGCGGTCCTCCTGTCCACGGCGCTCTCCCTGCGGGCCCGGCTGAAGGCCCAGCGCGAGCGCCGGCCCGGTGCCAAGGGCGTCGACCCCATGATGGCCGCCCGCGCGGTCGTCTTCGGACAGGCCAGCGCCCTGGTCGCCGCCCTCGTCGCCGGCATGTACGGCGGCACGGGCGTGGCCCTGCTGGAACTCCTCGACATCCCGGCCCGCCGCGACCAGGCCGTCTACGCCGGCTTCTCGGTCCTCGCCGGCATCGCGGTGATAGCGGCCGCCCTGTTCCTCGAACGGGTCTGCAAACTCCCGGAGGACGACGACCAGAACCCGCCGGGGGCGGAACCGACGGCATGAGCCCGGCAGGTGGCGTACGCGGGTGAGCGGGCGGGCGCGGCCGGGCGCCGTCCGCGTCAGCGCGCCATGATGAGGCTCATCGCCTCGTTCCGCGTCGCCGCGTCCCTCAGCTGACCGCGCACGGCCGAGGTGATGGTCTTCGCGCCGGGCTTGCGGATGCCCCGCATCGACATGCACATGTGCTCGCACTCCACCACGACGATCACCCCGCGCGGCTCCAGGATCTCCATCAGCGAGTCCGCGATCTGGGTGGTGAGCCGCTCCTGCACCTGCGGGCGGCGGGCGTAGACGTCCACGAGCCGGGCCAGCTTCGACAGCCCCGTGATCTTCCCGCTGGTGGACGGGATGTAGCCGACGTGCGCGACACCGCGGAACGGCACGAGGTGGTGCTCGCAGGTCGAGAACACCTCGATGTCCTTGACCAGCACCATCTCGTCGTGACCCAGGTCGAACGTCGTCGTCAGCACGTCCTCGGGCTGCTGCCACAGTCCCGCGAATATCTCCTTGTACGCCCGGGCCACTCGTGCCGGGGTCTCCCGCAGGCCTTCACGGTCCGGGTCCTCGCCGACCGCGATGAGGAGTTCGCGCACGGCGTTCTCGGCACGCTTCTCGTCGAACTCTCCGAGGAAGCCCTCGCCGTCCAGCGTCACGGGGTCGGTCATGTGAAACCTCGTTCCTGTGTGTCTGATCTGCGGACATGCGAAATGCCGCGCCCCCCAGGCTAGAACCTGGGGGGCGCGGCATACATTCCGGGGCCGTTGGGCGCCCGGCGCGGGCTCCGGTCAGTTGTCCGGACGGTCCTCCGGCACCTGCTCCGTGGCCGGGGCGGGTTCCGTCGCCGTGGACTTGACGGTGCTGATCGCCGCCGTCGAGCCGTTGGCCCCGTTCGTCAGCGCGAGCTCCTTCGGGGAGAGCACCGGCGGGCGGGTGGACGGGGTGCGGCGGGAGGAGCCGGTCCAGGCGGGCCGCGGCGGCCGCTTGACGATCGGGGCGAAGATCTCGGCGATCTCCTCCTTGCCCAGGGTCTCCTTCTCCAGGAGGGCCAGGACGAGGTTGTCGAGGACGTCGCGGTTCTCGACCAGGATCTCCCAGGCCTCGTTGTGCGCGTTCTCGATGAGCTTCTTGACTTCCTCGTCCACCAGCGCGGCGACCTCTTCCGAGTAGTCGCGCTGGTGAGCCATCTCACGTCCGAGGAACGGCTCGGTGTTGTCGCCGCCGAACTTGATCGCGCCAAGGCGCTCGGTCATGCCGTACTGGGTGACCATCGCGCGGGCCGTGGTGGTGGCCTTCTCGATGTCGTTCGCCGCGCCCGTGGTCGGGTCGTGGAAGACCAGTTCCTCGGCCGCGCGGCCGCCCAGCATGTAGGCGAGCTGGTCCAGCATCTCGTTGCGGGTCGTGGAGTACTTGTCCTCGTCCGGCAGGACCATCGTGTAGCCGAGGGCCCGGCCGCGGGACAGGATCGTGATCTTGTGGACCGGGTCGGAGTTCGGCGAGGCCGCCGCGACCAGGGCGTGACCGCCCTCGTGGTACGCGGTGATCTTCTTCTCCTTGTCCGACATGATCCGGGTCCGCTTCTGCGGGCCCGCGACCACGCGGTCGATCGCCTCGTCCAGCATGTGGTTGTCGATCAGCTTCTTGTCGCTGCGGGCCGTGAGCAGCGCGGCCTCGTTCAGGACGTTGGACAGATCGGCACCCGTGAAGCCGGGGGTGCGGCGGGCGACGGCGGACAGGTCGACGTCGGGCGCGACCGGCTTGCCCTTCTGGTGGACCTTCAGGATCTCCAGACGGCCCTGCATGTCGGGGCGGTCCACGGCGATCTGGCGGTCGAATCGGCCCGGCCGCAGCAGCGCCGGGTCGAGGATGTCGGGCCGGTTGGTGGCCGCGATCAGGATCACGCCGCCCTTGACGTCGAATCCGTCCATCTCGACCAGCAGCTGGTTCAGCGTCTGCTCGCGCTCGTCGTGACCGCCGCCGAGGCCGGCGCCGCGGTGACGGCCGACCGCGTCGATCTCGTCGACGAAGACGATCGCCGGGGCGTTCGCCTTGGCCTGCTCGAACAGGTCGCGGACGCGGGAGGCGCCGACACCGACGAACATCTCGACGAAGTCGGAACCGGAGATCGAGTAGAACGGGACGCCGGCCTCGCCCGCGACGGCACGCGCGAGCAGGGTCTTGCCGGTGCCGGGCGGGCCGTAGAGCAGCACGCCCTTGGGGATCTTCGCCCCGACGGCCTGGAACTTGGCCGGCTCCTGGAGGAACTCCTTGATCTCGTGGAGTTCCTCGACGGCCTCGTCCGCGCCCGCCACGTCCGCGAACGTCGTCTTCGGGGTGTCCTTGGTGATGAGCTTGGCCTTGGACTTGCCGAAGTTCATGACCCGGGAACCGCCGCCCTGCATCTGGTTCATCAGGAACAGGAAGACGACCACGATGAGAACGAAGGGGAGCAGGGAGAGCAGGATGCCGACGAAGGGGCTCTGCTTCGACGGCGAGACCGTGTAGCCCTTCGGGATCTGCTTGTCCTGGTACTTGGTCTGCAGCGTGTTGGCGATGGTCACGCCTTGGTCGCCGATGTAGCTCGCCTGGATCTTCGAGCTGCCGTCGACCTTCTGGCCGTCCTTGAGCTCGACCTTGATGGTCTGCTCGTCGCCCGTGGTCAGCTTGGCCTGCTGGACCCTGTTGTCATTGATCGCCGCTACGACCTTGCCCGTGTCAACCGTCTTGTAGCCGCCGGACTGACCGACGACATTCATCAACACGACCACGGCAAGGACGGCCAGCACGATCCACATGACCGGCCCACGGAAGTATCGCTTCACGTCCATCCATACGGAGCGGTGTCGCCCCGTCCCTCCTGCCATAGTGAGTTTGATAAGACAGTTCTTCTGACGGTACCCCAGCATTGGGGCTCGAAGCCGCACCGTAGGGCCGACGTACCCGTCTGCTTGCTCCAACGGCTCCGGTGCCGCCGGGGTTCCCGATCACGTACCGCGCTTGAGCCCTTCGGTGTCAGCCGCCGTAGACGTGGGGTGCGAGCGTACCGACGAACGGCAGGTTCCGGTACTTCTCGGCGTAGTCCAGGCCATAGCCGACGACGAACTCGTTGGGGATGTCGAAACCGACCCACTCCACGTCGATGGCGACCTTCGCGGCCTCGGGCTTGCGCAGCAGCGTGCACACCTTCAGGGAGGCGGGCTCCCGGGAGCCGAGGTTGGAGATCAGCCAGGAGAGGGTCAGTCCGGAGTCGATGATGTCCTCGACGATCAGGACGTGCCTGCCCTTGATGTCGGTGTCGAGGTCCTTGAGGATGCGCACGACACCGGAGGACTGGGTGCCCGCGCCGTACGAGGACACGGCCATCCAGTCCATGGTGACGGGGGTGGACAGCGCCCGGGCGAGGTCCGCCATGACCATCACCGCGCCCTTGAGGACGCCGACGATCAGCAGGTCCTTGCCCGCGTACTCCGCGTCGATCTTCGCGGCCAGCTCGGCCAGCTTCGCGTCGATCTCTTCCTTGGTGATGAGTACCTTCTCGAGGTCGGCACCCATGTCTTTCGCGTCCACCCGCATCACTTTCGGTCGTCTCACCGGCGTTGACGGTCCTCCTCCGGACTCCGCGTCAGCGGGCCGGCCGAGGTTCCCGATTCAGCCTTGCCGAATCACCAGTCTGCCACCCTGCCGCTGGGCGACGACCCTGCCGGGCAGGTTGATGGCCTTCTGACCGCGCCAACCGGTGATCAGCCGGTCGACTTCCTCGATGTGCCGGGCGAACAGCGAACCGGCCGGAGCGCCTGCGTCGATGGCGGCACGGCGCAGGATGCGGCGGCGTACGGCGGGGGGCAGGGCGTACAGCTTGGCGCACTCCAGGCGGCCGGCGTCGTCGCGGACGGTGGCCTCGGCCTGGCCGGCCCAGGCGTCGAGGGCGTCGGCGTCGTCGCGGGAGAGCTGGGCGGTGCGCGCGAGGGCCTCCACGACGCCCTTGCCGAGGGCCTTCTCCAGGGCCGGGAGGCCCTCGTGGCGCAGCCGGGAGCGGGTGTAGGCCGGGTCGGTGTTGTGCGGGTCGTCCCAGACGGGCAGGGACTGGACCATGCAGCCCTTGCGGGCGGTCTGCCGGTCGATGTGCAGGAAGGGGCGGCGGTAACGGCCGCCGGCCCCCGAGACCGCGGCCATTCCCGACAGGGAGCGGATGCCGGAGCCGCGGGCGAGGCCGAGGAGCACCGTCTCGGCCTGGTCGTCGCGGGTGTGGCCGAGCAGGACGGCGTGGGCACCGTGGCGTTCGGCGGCGGCGTCGAGGGCGGCGTAGCGGGCGGCGCGGGCGGCGGCTTCGGGCCCGCCCTCGCGGCCGACGGTGACGGCGACGGCCTCGACCGGGTCCAGGCCCAGCGCGCGCAGCCGCTGGGCGACCTCCTCGGCGCGCAGGTCGGAACCGGCCTGCAGGCCGTGGTCGACGGTGACGCCGCCGGCCCGGATGCCGAGTTTGGGGGCCTCGAAGGCGAGGGCGGAGGCGAGCGCCATGGAGTCGGCGCCGCCGGAGCAGGCCACGAGCACGAGCGGCGACGGCGGACGCTCGTGGGGGGCCGGTGTGTCCTGTGCGGCGGCAGGCGAGGCCGATGCGGCCTGCGGGGCCGGCGAGCCGTGGGAGGCCTGCGGGGCGGGCGCCCGGGCCGGGCCCGGCGTCGAAGCCCCGTGCGGGGGCTGCCCGGGGAAGTGCGCGGGCAGGGGGTCCGGCCGGGCGGGCGCCGGCGCGGGGTGGGACGAGAGCTGTTCGTCGAGGATGTCGTGGAGGACGCGGCGTACCGCCAGGCGTATCGCCGCGACCGCAGGATGGGGACCCATGTCCGGTTCCCTTCACGGAGTCTTCGGGGGGTGAGCCCGATATCGGTCACTCAGAGTGCGTCGATGGTGACAGAAACAGGCCGTTCCCCGAGCATTGCACGCCTACGCATGGCTCACGGTCCCTCGGACGAGTGATTGAAGTGGCGTTCTCCTGCCGTAGGCCGGATTCAGCGGCGCGTTTTCCCGGCCCTCGCGCTCCCTCGCACTCGTGGTCACGGTTCGGCCCTGCGGTGCACCCGGGCGATCCAGTCCGCCGGCTTGGAGATCTCCGCCTTGGTGGGGAGGGTGTTGGGGGAGGTCCACACCCGGTTGAAGCCGTCCATGCCGACCTGTTCGACGACCGCGCGTACGAAGCGCTCGCCGTCGCGGTACTGCCGCAGCTTGGCGTCCAGGCCGAGCAGCTTGCGCAGGGCCATGTCCAGGCGGGAGGCGCCCCTGGCGCGGCGCTGCTGGAACTTCTCGCGGATCTCCGCCACGGTCGGTACGACGTCCGGGCCGACGCCGTCCATCACGTAGTCGGCGTGGCCCTCCAGGAGGGACATCACGGCGGTGAGGCGGCCGAGGATCTCGCGCTGGGCCGGGGTCTGGACCATCTCGACCAGGGAGTGGCCGCCGTCGTCCTCCTCGCCCTCGGGTCGGCCGCCGGCCAGCGACTGGGCGGCCTCGCGGATGCGCTCCAGGAGCGCCATGGGGTCGACGTCCGTCTCCGCGAGGAAGGACTGGATCTCGCCCTCGAGGTGGTCGCGCAGCCAGGGCACGGCGGTGAACTGCGTGCGGTGCGTCTCCTCGTGCAGGCACACCCACAGGCGGAAGTCGTGCGGGTCGACGTCGAGTTCACGCTCGACGTGGACGATGTTGGGGGCGACGAGCAGCAGCCGGCCGCCGCCACCGGGCGAGTCGGGGGGCCCGCCGGCCGGCAGGTCGCGGGTGGCGGGGGCGAAGGTCTCGTACTGGCCGAGGACGCGGGAGGCGAGGAAGGACAGCAGCAGCCCGAGTTCCACGCCGGTGACCTTGCCGCCGACGGCGCCGAGGACCGCGCCACCGGGGGTGCTGCCGCGCCGCTCCTGCATCTTGTCCAGGAGCGGTTTGAGGATCTCGCGGAACCCGGCGACGTTCGCCCGCACCCAGCCGGGGCGGTCGACCACGAGTACGGGGGTGTCGTGGGCCTCGTGGGTGCCCAGGCGGGTGAACCCGCGGACGTGTCCCTCGGACACCTTGGCGTGCCGGCGCAGTTCCGCGACGACGTCCCGGGCCTCGTCCCGGCTCACCTCGGGACCCGGCCGTACCAGCCGGGTCGCGGTCGCGACCGCGAGATTCCAGTCGACCATCCCGGGAGTTGCAGCACCACCGATGCTCGTCATGTGTCAACGGTACGTGAGCACTGCCGCTGGGGGCAGGCCGTGGCGCTGGGTTGGGGGGCCCTTTGTGTTCCGGCCGTGGTCCTGGTCACGCCGAGTCGCTTCCGGCCCATTCGGGACTGCCGAGCCTGACTCACGGCGGGTACGGGGGCGGCCGGACGGGCTCTGAACGGGCTGAGCCAGATGCGGTGTGGCCGTGGCAGAGGACCAGCGCGGCCCGTCCGGCCCCACCGACGCCCGTGCCGCGGGGCCCCGCGGCACGGCCTGCAGAACGCGGGAACGCGGCGGCAACCGGACGGGCTCCGGCGCAGACGCCGCGGGTTCCGTGGGTCCGTGCGCGGCAGGGGGCGTCGCGGGTGCGGCCGGGGCGGACGGGGCGGGAGCGGCCGTGGGGGGTCAGTCGCAGGCGCAGGTGGCCAGGGTCGTGACCGCGTGGTCCAGGGCCGACTGGGCTGCTTCCGGGCCGGTGGTGTTCTCGGCGAGGAAGGCGAAGGCCAGCAGGTGGCCGTTGCGGGCGACGACCGTGCCCGCGAGGGTGTTGACGCCCGTCAGGGTGCCCGTCTTCGCCCGTACGAGCCCGGCCGCGCCATCCGCGTAGCGGCTGGTCAAGGTGCCGGTGAAGCCGGCGACCGGGAGGCCGGTGAGGACCGGGCGGAGACCGGGGTCGGCCGGATCGGCCGCCTTGGCCAGCAGGGCCGTGAGCAGGTCCGCGGTGAGGCGGTCGGCGCGGTTGAGCCCGCTGCCGTCGTGGAAGTCGGCGCCCGTCAGGGGCAGGCCGAGTTTCCTCAGCTGGGCGGCGATCGCGGCGGCGCCCCCGTCGAAGTCCGCCCGCCCGCCCGTCGCGGCGGCCGTCTGGCGGGCCAGGGCCTCGGCGATGTCGTTGTCGCTGTTGGTGAGCATCCGTTCGACCAGGCTCGACAGCGGGGGCGAGGAGACGGTGGCCAGGGTCTCCGCGCGACCGGACGCCTTGGCCGGACCGGCGACCGTGGTCCGGATGCCGTGGCCGGACAGCAGGTCGGCGAAGGCGCGGGCGGCGTCCGCCGCCGGGTCGGCCACGCGCGGGGCCGGGCCGCTGGTCGAGCCGTCGGTGCGGGCCTCGTCGGTCATCAGGGCGCTGACCGGGGCGAGGTTGTCGTTCACGCCGATGGGGTGCAGGAGGGGACCGGCGTAGAGGGTGGTGTCGTACGAGAGCGTCACCTCGGTCACGCCGCGCTTGCTCAGCGCGGTCGCCGTGTCGGCGGCGAGGGTGCGCAGGCTCGCCAGGTTCCCGGCGTCCCTGCGGGCGGTGAGTGTGGGGTCGCCGCCCCCGATCAGGACGAGCTTCCCGGTGCCGGGCTCCAGGGCGGCGCGGGTGGTGAGCCGGTGGTCGGAGCCGAGGGCGGACAGCGCGGCGACGGCGGTGGCGATCTTGGTGGTGGAGGCGGGGACGAGCGGGTCGCCGGCGCCCTGGCCGTAGAGCCGCTCGCCGCTGGTGACGTCGACGACGGCCGCGGCGTGGCGGGTGCCGAGGGCGGAGTCTCCCAGCAGCGGGTCCAGGGCGGCCGCGACGGCCGAGGCGTCCGACGCGGGCCGCACCGGGTCGCCGGAGCCGCCGAGACCCACGAGCACCGGCACGGCGCTGGGCGCGGGCTTCGCCCCGCCGTCGGACACAGACCTGGACGCGTCGGACGTACGGGACGGATCCGGCATACCGGTCCGGCGGCCGTGATCTGCGCCACCCGTGCGCCCCAGTGCCGCGGCCCGGTCCCGCTCGGCCGTACGCTGACCGGTGGAGTCCCAGGGCCCGGCGGCGGTCACCACACCGGCCGCGAGTGCCAGCCCGGCCGTGGCGGCACCCGCGGTGTACTGCCAGGTCTTCGGCTTCGCGAGCCGCGACCCGGCGGCCCCCGTGAGTCGCACGACCCGCGGTTTCACGGCCCGCGCGGCCCGTACGAGCCGCGGCCGTGCGGCCCATGCGAGACGGGCCAGGCGCGGTCTCGCGGCCCGCCAGGCTCTCAGCTCCGGCACGACCACCAGCCCCTTTCGCGATCACACACCTGCGTGAGGGACACTTAATCACCAGAACTATGTGCTGATCATGGAGGAGCCACCGGTGGAGTTCGACGTCACGATCGAGATCCCGAAGGGTTCGCGGAACAAGTACGAGGTGGACCACGAGACCGGTCGTATCCGCCTGGACCGTCGACTCTTCACCTCGACCAGCTACCCGGCCGACTACGGCTTCGTCGAGAACACTCTCGGCGAGGACGGCGACCCGCTGGACGCGCTGGTCATCCTGGACGAGCCGACCTTCCCCGGCTGCCTCATCAAGTGCCGCGCGATCGGCATGTTCCGGATGACCGACGAGGCCGGCGGCGACGACAAGCTGCTGTGCGTGCCGGCGTCCGACCCGCGGGTGGAGCACCTCCGGGACATCCACCACGTGTCGGAGTTCGACCGCCTGGAGATCCAGCACTTCTTCGAGGTCTACAAGGACCTGGAGCCCGGCAAGTCCGTCGAGGGCGCCGACTGGGTGGGCCGCACCGACGCCGAGGCGGAGATCGAGCGTTCCATCAAGCGTTTCCAGGAGCACGGCGGTCACTGAGCCCCGCGCGTCCCACCGGCCGCACCATCCCCACGGGGGCGGTGCGGCCGTTCGCGTACCTGTACGTCCGTCTGCGCATACTGAGGCTGACGGAAGGTTTCGTTCAGGGAGCATTACTCAGTGACGGACGCGGAGGACCGCAAGCCGCAGCCGGACGAGGCGCGGAGTGCGTTCAGGGTTCCCGCCGGGCCCTCGGTGACCCAGGCGACCCAGGTGATTCCGGTCGTACCGGCGGCCGACGGGGAGTCGTCCACGACATCCGAGTTCGCCGTGCCCGAGGGGCTGACGGCGCTCAGGACGGGGACCGAGTCGGAGACCACGTCCGAGTTCGCCGTGCCGGACGGGCTCGACGTCACGCCGCAGCCGGCCGTGGAGCCGGAGGGGTCCGCCTTCAGCACGCCGCGGACCTACAGCGCCCGCCAGGCCCCGCCCGCCTTCACCCCGGCGAGCGGCATCCCGGCGGTCAACCTGCACAAGGACGTGCCCTGGCAGGACCGGATGCGCACCATGCTGCGCATGTCGGTGGCCGACCGGCCCGCGCCCGAACCGGTGCAGAAGGCGGAGGAGGAAGGTCCCGCCGTCCCGCGTGTGCTCGACCTGACCCTGCGTATCGGTGAGCTGCTGCTCGCGGGCGGTGAGGGCGCCGAGGACGTGGAGGCGGCGATGTTCGCGGTCTGCCGCTCCTACGGCCTGGACCGCTGCGAGCCGACCGTCACCTTCACCCTGCTGTCGATCTCCCACCAGCCGTCCCTGGTGGACGACCCCGTGACGGCGTCGAGGACGGTACGCCGCCGGGGCACCGACTACACGCGCCTGGCGGCCGTCTTCCGGCTCGTCGACGACCTCAGCGACCCGGAGACCCACCTCTCCCTGGAGGAGGCCTACCGGCGGCTGGCGGAGATCCGCCGCAACCGGCACCCCTACCCCGGCTGGGCGCTGACCGCGGCCGCCGGTCTGCTGGCGGGCACGGCCTCCGTCCTGGTCGGCGGCGACCTGATCGTCTTCGTGGCCGCGGCGCTCGGCGCGATGCTCGGCGACCGGCTCGCGTGGCTGTGCGCGGGGCGCGGGCTGCCGGAGTTCTACCAGTTCACGGTCGCCGCGATGCCGCCGGCCGCCCTCGGCGTCGCGCTCACCGTGGCGCATGTCGACGTGAAGGCGTCCGCCGTCATCACCGGTGGACTGTTCGCGCTGCTGCCGGGGCGTGCGCTGGTGGCGGGCGTGCAGGACGGGCTGACCGGCTTCTACATCACCGCCTCCGCGCGCCTGCTGGAGGTCATGTACTTCTTCGTCGGCATCGTCACAGGCGTCCTGCTGGTCCTGTACTTCGGTGTGAAGCTGGGCGCCGCGCTCGATCCGGACGCCGCGCTCGCCATGAGCCGGCGGCCGGTGCTCCAGATCGTCGCCGCGATGCTGCTGTCGCTGACCTTCGCCGTGCTGTTGCAGCAGGAGCGGTCCACCGTGCTGCTGGTGACGCTCAACGGCGGTGTCGCGTGGTCGGTGTACGGCGCCATGCACGATGTCGGCAACATCTCCCCGGTCGCGTCCACGGCCGTGGCGGCGGGCCTGGTGGGCCTGTTCGGGCAGTTGCTGTCCCGCTACCGGTTCGCCTCCGCGCTGCCGTACACGACCGCCGCGATCGGGCCGCTGCTACCGGGTTCGGCGACGTACTTCGGTCTGCTGTCGATCGCGCAGAACCACGTCGACAAGGGACTGGTGTCGCTGGCGAAGGCGGTGTCGCTCGCCATGGCCATCGCGATCGGGGTGAACCTCGGCTCGGAGATCTCCCGGCTGTTCCTCAAGGTGCCGGGCGCCGCCTCGGCCGCGGGGCGCCGGGCCGCGAAGCGGACCCGCGGGTTCTGACCCGCGGATCCGGTCGGCGCGCTCTACGGGGCGCGGTAGTAGCCGCCGTTGTCCGGATACTGCGGGTTCTGGTCGTAGTCGCCCTGCTGCTCGCCGTAGGGCTGCTGCGGGTAGGGCTGCTGCTGCGGGTACGGCTGCGCGTACTGCTGGCCGTAGCCGTACTGCTGCTGCTCCTGCGGGGCGTGGTCCTGGTTGCCGTACTGGTGCGGCGGCTCGATGCGGCGCAGGCGGGTCGTGGCGTCGTCCATGACCGGCTGCTGGAACTGCTGCGGGTGCTGCTGCTGGTACGGGGCGGCGGGCTGCTGGACGTGGGCGGCCGGCTCCTCGGGGGCGTTCTTCGCCTTGGAGCGGGCGCGCAGGAACTCGATGATGATCGGGACCACCGAGACGAGGACGATCAGGATGAGGATCGCCTCGATGTTGTCCTTGACGAAGCCGATGTTGCCCAGCCAGGAGCCGAGGAGCGTCACACCGGCACCCCACAGCACACCGCCGATGATGTTGAAGACCAGGAACGAGCGGTACCGCATGCCGCTGACGCCCGCGATGATCGGCGTGAACGTGCGCACGATGGGCACGAAGCGAGCCAGGACCAGGGACTTCGGGCCGTACTTCTCGAAGAACTCGTGCGCCTTGGTGACGTTCTCCTGCTTGAACAGGCGGGAGTCGGGCCGGTTGAAGAGCGACGGCCCGACCTTCTTGCCGAACATGTAGCCCGCCTGGTCGCCCAGGATCGCGGCGAGGCAGATCAGGCCGACGGCACCCCACAGCGGGAAGTCCAGCTGCTTGGACGTGATCAGCAGACCGCAGGTGAACAGCAGCGAGTCACCCGGCAGGAAGAAGCCGATGAGCAGCCCCGACTCGGCGAAGACGATGAGGAGCAGGCCCCAGATGCCGAACGAGTTGAGCAGGTAGTTCGGATCCAGCCAGCTCGGGCCGAGGGCAAGCGTCGTCACGGTTCCGGGCTCCTGAGGGGGATGGGGTGTACGGCGTCGTGGTGTCGAGGCGGGGCCTCGTGCGGTGCCGCACAAAGCTACCAACGCAAGGTATACGCCCAAGGTTCCACGAGTGCCCGGGGGATGGCGCCGCGCGGTCCGCTCACGCCAAGCTGTGCGCCATGAACATCGATGAATACGGCGGCGGCCAGGAGCCCCAGCCGGACGTGCTGGTCGTGACGACGAACGACGTACCCGGCCACCGGGTGGAGAAGGTCATCGGCGAGGTCTTCGGGCTGACCGTCCGCTCCCGGCACCTGGGCAGCCAGATCGGGGCGGGTCTGAAGTCGATGATCGGCGGTGAGCTCAAGGGGCTCACCAAGACGCTGGTGCAGACCCGCAACCAGGCCATGGAGCGGCTCGTCGAGCAGGCACGCGCACGGGGCGCCAACGCGGTGCTGGCCTTCCGCTTCGACGTGACCGAGGCGGCGGACGTCGGCACGGAGGTGTGCGCCTACGGCACGGCCGTGGTCCTGGCCCGGGAGTGACCGGCGGGGGCCCGGGTGCCGGGACCCGGGCCCCCCGGGCTCCTACGCGGTATGCCGCTCGGCGTTGGCGAGGATCGCCTCACGCAGGTACGCGGCCAGGCCCGGCCGGATCTTCTCGTAGGTCGCGGTGAAGCGCGGGTCGGCGACGTACATCTGCGCCAGACAGGTGTGCATCTCGTGCCCGCAGTCGTAGTAGCTGCCGGAGATGAACCGGCGGTGTTCCTCGGCCATGTCCATGGCGGCCTCGGAGCCGGCCGGCGTGCCCGCGTCGAGCAGCGCCGCCATGCGCCGGTGGATCGCGTCCTGCTCCTCGGTGAGCCGCTTCCAGTCCTCCTTGGTGTACGAGGCGGTACGGCGCTGGGACTGCCGGTAGGCCTCGGTGTCGCCCCAGCGCTGCCGGACCTCGTCGGCGTACCGCTCGGGGTCGTGGTCGCCGAAGACCTCGAACCGCTCCTCCGGCGTGAGATCGATGCCCATCCTGCGTGCCTCCATGGCCTTCTCCACGGCCGCGGCCATCTTCTTCAGCTTCTCGATCCGGGCGGTCAGCAACTCGTGCCGGCGGCGCAGGTGCGCGCCGGGGTCCGCCTCCGGGTCGTCGAGCAGGGCCGCGACCTCCTCGAGCGGGAAGCCGAGCTCCCGGTAGAACAGGATCTGCTGCAACCGGTCGAGATCCGCGTCGCCGTAGCGCCGGTGGCCCGCGTGGCTGCGCTCGCCCGGGACGAGCAGGCCGATGTCGTCGTAGTGGTGCAGGGTGCGCACCGTCACTCCGGCGAATCCGGCGACCTGTCCCACGGAGTAGCTCACTTCCGCTCCTTTCTCGGTACGCGGTCCACGGTGGCTCCTCACGCCACGTGAGGTGCAAGCGTGTTTCGCTCCGGATGTTGTGTCGCTTTCGTCCGCTTATCGTGAGCCCGTGGCCCAGGACACCGCACAGCAGGCACCGACCGCCCCGGCGACCCCGGCCCGCGCCCTGCTGCCGCTGCTCCTGCCCGCGCTGGCCGTCGGGGTCGCCTCCAGTCTGCTGTTCCTGCTGGTGAGCGGGCTGGCGGAGCAGTTACAGGGGGTTTTGTGGGAGAGCCTGCCCGATGCCCTGGGCATCGGGCGCTACTCGGTGGTGTGGATGCTGGTCGTGCTCACCACGACCGGCGTCCTGGTGGGGTTCGTGGTGTGGAGGGCGCCGGGGCACGCGGGCCCGGACCCGGCGACGCTGGGCCTGACGGCCTCCCCGGTGGCGCCGGGCGTGCTGCCGGGGCTGCTGGTGGCCGCCATGCTGATGCTGGCCGGCGGGCCGAGCCTCGGCCCCGAGAACCCCATCATCATGGCGAACGCGGCCCTGGCGTTCGCGCTGGGCCGCAGGCTGCTGCCCCGGCTGCCGGGCCCGCTGTGGCCGGCGCTGGCGGAGGCGGCGACGATCGGCGCCCTGTTCGGCACCCCGGTGGCCGCCGCGCTCGTCATCTCCGAGGCACTGGCCGGGCGGCCGATGAAGGGGGCACTGTGGGACAGCCTCTTCGCGCCGCTGGCCGCCGGGACCGCGGGCGCCATGACGACCGCGCTGGTCTCCCGCCCCACCTTCGACCTGGGCCTTCCTCCCCTCGGCCGGCCGCACGGGAGCGACCTCCTGGCCGCGCTGGTGATCGCCTCCGCCACCGCGCTGCTCGGCCTGCTCGCCGTGTACGCCTTCCCGTACGTCCACCGTGCCTTCTCCCGGCTCGGGCACCCGATGCTGACACTTCCCGCCGGTGGGCTCGTACTCGGCCTGCTGGCGGTGCTGGGCGGTCCCCTCACGCTCTTCAAGGGGCTGTCGGAGGTCGCGGAACTGACCCGCGACCCCGGCGCCTGGACGGCGGGGCAGTTCGCGACCATGGCCGTGGTGAAGCTGGCCGCGCTGCTCGTCGCCGCGTCCTGCGGGTTCCGCGGCGGGCGGATCTTCCCGTCCGTGTTCGTCGGCGCCGCGTTCGGGCTGACCGCGCACGCCCTCGTGCCCGCGGTGCCCGAGTCGCTCGGCGTGGCGGCGGGCGTACTGGGCATGCTCCTGGCCGTCACCCGGCAGGGCTGGGTGAGCCTGTTCACGGCCGCGGTCCTCGTGTCCTCGCCGACCGTCCTCACCCTGCTGTGCGCCGCCTCGCTGCCGGCCTGGCTGCTGGTGACCGGCAGGCCGCTGATGCAGCTCGGGAAGGACGGCAGGGCGGTCCGCTGACCGGGCCCCGCGCCCCGGTTCCGCGGACCTTCCGCACGACTACTCCTCCGACTCCCCCGACTCCCCCACTCCCGGCCCCTCGAACCCATCGATCGCGTCGATCCAGTAGGAGACAGCCACATGCCGCTGCACCAAGGTCACGAGAAGCCCGACGAGCGCCCCCTGTCCGTCAACCCCTTCTACGGGGAGGCGAATCCGGCCGTCGAGATGGCCGAGGCGCCGCCCAAGCACCGGCTCGCCGACGCGCCCCTGCCGCCCTCGACGGCATACCAGCTCGTGCACGACGAGCTGATGCTGGACGGCAACTCCCGGCTGAACCTGGCCACGTTCGTCACGACCTGGATGGAGCCGCAGGCCGGTGTCCTGATGAACGAGTGCCGCGACAAGAACATGATCGACAAGGACGAGTACCCGCGCACCGCCGAACTGGAGCGGCGCTGCGTGGCGATGCTCGCCGACCTGTGGAACGCGCCGGACCCCTCGGCCGCCGTGGGCTGTTCGACGACCGGGTCGAGCGAGGCGTGCATGCTCGCCGGGATGGCGCTCAAGCGGCGCTGGGCGCAGCGCAACGCCGACCGCTACCCCGGCCGGGACGCGCGCCCGAACCTCGTCATGGGCGTCAACGTCCAGGTGTGCTGGGAGAAGTTCTGCAACTTCTGGGAGGTCGAGGCACGCCAGATCCCGATGGACGGCGACCGTTACCACCTCGACCCGCGGGCCGCCGCCGAGCTGTGCGACGAGAACACCATCGGGGTCGTCGGCATCCTGGGCTCCACCTTCGACGGCTCCTACGAGCCGATCGCCGACCTGTGCGCGGCCCTGGACGCCCTCCAGGAGCGCACGGGGCTGGACATCCCGGTGCACGTCGACGGCGCCTCGGGCGGCATGATCGCGCCCTTCCTCGACAAGGACCTGGTCTGGGACTTCCGGCTCCCGAGGGTGGCCTCGATCAACACCTCGGGGCACAAGTACGGGCTGGTGTACCCGGGCGTCGGCTGGGCACTGTGGCGGGACCAGGAGGCTCTCCCCGAGGAGCTGGTCTTCCGGGTCAACTACCTGGGCGGTGACATGCCGACCTTCGCGCTGAACTTCTCCCGGCCCGGCGCGCAGGTGGTCGCCCAGTACTACTCGTTCCTGCGGCTGGGCCGCGAGGGCTACCGGCTGGTGCAGCAGAGCACCCGGGACGTGGCCCGCCACCTCGCCGAACGGATCGAGGCGCTCGGCGACTTCCGGCTGCTGACCCGCGGCGACCAGTTGCCGGTGTTCGCCTTCACCACGGCGCCGGAGGTGCAGGCCTTCGACGTGTTCGACGTCTCTCGGCGGCTGCGCGAGAACGGCTGGCTGGTGCCCGCGTACACCTTCCCGCCGAACCGGCAGGACCTGTCCGTCCTGCGCGTGGTCTGCCGCAACGGGTTCTCGGCGGACCTCGCCGAGCTGTTCCTGGAGGACCTCGGACGCCTGCTGCCCGAACTGCGCCGCCAGCCGCACCCGCTGATCCGGGACAAGAACGCGGCCACCGGATTCCACCACTAGGAGGTGCCGTGCGGGATCAGCGGTCGTCCTCCGGGTGGCGCTCGCCCGTCGCGTACGGGTTCCGCTCGCCCTCGGACAGGACGCCGACGAACGGCTCGCCCTCGCCGGCGAAGGTGTAGGCGCCGCGTTCCAGGCGGCCGATCAGTCCCCGGGTCCACGCGGCGTCGGAGTCGGCCGTGTGGACCCACAGGTTCATGATCTCGCCGATGTGGCCGAGCTGTTCGGGTCCGTCCTCGGGAACGTAGTGCTCGGTGACGGACGTCCGCCACTGCTCGATCCGCCGGATCCGCTCCTGGAGCAGGGCGATCGCCTCGTCCCTGGGCAGGTCCACGAGGAAACCGATGGCCGCGGACTGGACGTCCGCCTTCTGGCCGTAGGAGACCAGGGCCTCCCGCAGCAGCCGGAAGTACTCCTCGGTGCCGGCGTCGGTGATCTCGTACTCCGTGCGGGGCGGGCCGCCGGCCGTGGACGGGGCGGTCTCGTGGGCGTGCAGCAGTCCTTGCCCGGCCATCTGCTTCAGGGCGTGGTAGATCGAGCCGGGCTTGGCGTTGGACCACTCGTGCGCGCCCCAGTACTCCAGGTCGCCGCGCACCTGGTAGCCGTGGGCCCGCCCGTGCTGGCGGACGGCGCCCAGCACAAGGAGACGGATCGCTGACATGCGCTCCAGGTTAGAGCCAGGCCTCTCGTTTGGATCAGGCCGGGATCGCGGGCCCTGGCACCGCTCCCTGATCCGGCCTGATCCGAACGGAAGACCCTAGAACGGGAACCCGCTCCGGCCGTGCTGTACCGAGATCCACTTGAGCGTGGTGAAGGCGTCCAGGGTCGTCTCGCCGTTCAGCCGGCCGATGCCGGAGTGCTTCTCGCCGCCGAAGGGGACGAGCGGCTCGTCGTGGACGGTGCCGTCGTTCACGTGGAACATGCCGGTGTCGATCCGCTTGGCGAAGGCCACACCCCGCTCGACGTCCGCGGTGTGGACGGCGCCGCTGAGGCCGTACGGGGTGTCGTTGACGATCCGGACCGCCTCCTCCTCGCCGTCGAACGGGATGACGAAGGCGACCGGGCCGAAGACCTCCTGCCGGAGCAGGGAGGAGTCGGCGGGCAGGTCCGTCAGGACCGACGGCTCGACGAGGTTGTCGGTGGTGGTGCCGCGCAGCAGGGCCGTGGCCCCCTCGGCGATCGCCTGCTCGACGGCGCCCGACACCGCGTTCGCCTGGGTGGAGTTGATCACCGGGCCGATGACGGTCTCCGGGTCCCGCGGGTCGCCGACCTTCAGCGACCTCACCTTGGCGACGAACTTCGCGGTGAACTCCTCGGCGACCGAGCGGTCCACCATGATCCGGTTCGCGGCCATGCAGACCTGGCCCTGGTGGACGTACCGGCTGAAGACGGCCGCGTCGACCGCGTAGTCGAGGTCGGCGTCGTCCAGGACCACGACCGCGCTGTTGCCGCCGAGTTCCAGGACCGAGCGCTTGAAGTGGGAGGCGCAGACGGTGGCGACGTGCCGCCCGACCTTGTCGGAGCCGGTGAAGGAGATGACCTTGGGGACGGGGTGCTCGATGAACGCGTCGCCGATCTCGGCGATGTCCGTGATGACGACGTTGAGCAGACCGCCCGGCAGACCCGCGTCCTCGAAGATCTTCGCGACCAGGGAGCCGCCGGTGACCGGGGTGTTCTGATGCGGCTTGAGCACCACGCCGTTGCCGAGGGCGAGCGCCGGGGCGACCGACTTCAGGGACAGCAGGAAGGGGAAGTTGAAGGGGCTGATGACGCCCACGACACCGACCGGCACCCGGTAGACGCGGTTCTCCTTGCCGTCGACCGGGGACGGCAGGATCTTGCCCTCGGGGCGCAACGCCAGGTGGATCGACTCGCGCAGGAACTCCTTGGCGAGGTGCAGCTCGAAAGCGGCCTTCAGACGGGTGCCGCCGAGCTCGGCGATGATCACGTCGGTGATCTCCGGCTCCCGCTCCTCGACCAGCCGCAGCGCCTTCTCGAAGACGGTCCGGCGGGCGTAGGTGTTGGTCGCGGCCCACTCCTTCTGGGCGCGGGCGGCCGCGCGGTAGGCCTGATCCACCTCGTCGACCGTGGCTATGGTGATCGAGGCCAGTTTCTCCCCGTCGTACGGGTCGAAGTCGATGATGTCCCAGGAGCCGGTCCCGGGGCGCCACTCGCCGTCGATGTACTGCTGGGCCAGGTCGGTGAAGTAGGACGACATGTGCTCCCTCGATCCCCTGCTGTCGAGACGGTCGAAGCAGTCGGAGCCCGATCAACCCCCGATCACTTCTTCACGGTCTGATCACACGTCATCGTACTTGCGACCGAACGGAGTTGGGGGTCCCCTACAGGTTTCCGAGGGGTTTTCCAGAGGCCCTAGGTGAGCTGGAGCAGCCCGCGCAGCAGGTCGCGGCTCTCGTCCGGACCGGGTCCGTCGTGCTGGATTTCCTCCAGCGTCCTCTCGTACTGGGCGACGTCCTCGGGCTTGTCCAGGTAGAGGGCGCTGGTGAGCTGCTCCAGGTAGACCACGTCCGACAGGTCGGACTCGGGGAAGCTGAGGATGGTGAAGGCGCCGGACTCGCCGGCGTGCCCGCCGAAGCTGAACGGCATGACCTGAAGCCGTACGTTGGGGCGCTCGGAGATCTCGATCAGGTGCTGCAACTGCCCGCGCATCACGTCGCGGTCGCCGTAGGGGCGACGCAGGGCGGCCTCGTCGAGGACGATACGGAGGTCGGGAGCGTTCTCCGAGACGAGGTGCTTCTGCCGCTCCATGCGCAGCGCCACCCGCCGCTCCACGTCCGCCTCGCTCGCGCCCTGCATACCGCGCCGGACCACCGCCCGCGCGTACGCCTCGGTCTGCAGCAGCCCGTGCACGAACTGCACCTCGTAGACGCGGATCAGTGACGCAGCGCCCTCCAGTCCCACGTAGGTGGGGAACCAGCTGGGCAGGACGTCGGAGTAACTGCGCCACCAGCCCGCGACGTTGGCTTCCTTGGCGAGGGAGAGCAGCGAGGTGCGCTCGACCTCGTCCGTGATGCCGTACAGGGTCAACAGGTCTTCCACGTCTCGGGTCTTGAAGCTCACCCGGCCCAACTCCATCCGGCTGATCTTCGATTCCGAGGCGCGGATCGAGTACCCGGCCGCCTCGCGCGTGATCCCCCGCGCTTCGCGCAGTCGCCTGAGTTGCGAGCCGAGCAGCATGCGCCGCACCACCGATCCGGGCTCTCCCGCGCTCACGTTCGCCAGCCTCCCCAACCGTCTTCAAGGCCCGCAGTCTGCCACTAATTCACTCCGAGCTGTACTCGCGTGATTACGGAAACGGAAAGAGATCAAGGAATCCGCACGGCGGCAGCCGGGCAGGAGACCGGCGGATGACAAAGAAGATGGCGGAAAAAATGGCCAGTAAGCGGTACGGGGAGGTCCAATTCGGTCGCGTGCACGTGCATCTGCCCTTGCATCTGCTGTGCGCATCCGAAACCATGGTCTTGCGCCACCGCTGCATCGCAACGACCGCGGATTACCGGGAGTGCCTCGCATGGGGACGAATGGATCGACCATGCTCGAGCCGTTACGGCAGGGCCTTCCCCCGCTGGATCCCGCGGCCGTGTCCAGCGCCGCCTCCTGCGCACTGCCCGCCCGCTACGAAGCGGTGCGTGAGGCAAGACAGTTCACCTGCACGACGCTCGACCGGTGGGAGCTGGGCGACCGGTTCGACGACGTCTGCCTGGTCGTCTCCGAGCTGGTCACCAACGCCCTGCGGCACGGCCTGCCGGTGCCCCCGGCGTCGCCGGCGCACTCGTGCGACCACGACTCGCCCGTGCGGCTGCACCTGCTGCGGTGGACCGGGCGACTGGTGTGCGCGGTGCGCGACCCAAGCCGGGAGAGCCCGGTCGCCCGTGAGACGGACGACTTCTCGGCGGAGTCGGGCCGCGGCCTCTTCCTCGTCGACTCGTTCAGTGACAGCTGGGGCTGGCACCCGCTGACCGGCACCCTGGACGGCAAGGTGGTCTGGGCGCTCTTCCGGTTTCCACCCGCCGAATAACGAACCGGGCCTTCTTCGACGCCACGGTTCTACGCGCGTCACCGCGTGTCGCGCACCGATCGCCCCGAGTCGCTCACCCGCTTCGAGGGCACGTCAGCCCGCTATCAGGTGGTCGAACTCCCCGTCCTTGACGCCCAGCAGCATCGCCTCGATCTCCGCACGCGTGTAGACGAGCGCGGGACCTTCGGGGAAGCGGGAGTTGCGCACCGCCACGTCCCCGCCCGGCAGTCGCGCGAACTCCACGCAGGAGCCCTGCGAGTTGCTGTGCCGGCTCTTCTGCCAGGCCACCCCGCGCAGCCGTGCGGCCGCCATGCCGTTGTACACGTCGCCCCCGTACCCGCCCTCAACGTCGTGGTCCACAGGTCGCTCCCCGGTGGTGCACTGGCTGGTGTGGCCATTGATGCATCGGTCAACTGATCGGGATCATAGCCCTGTTCACATGCAGATGCGCGAGCAGATGCACGTGCACGGGGAGTGGTTCAGCGATTACAGTCCTGACGTCCGCCTCACCCGAGCCGGTCGAGCGTCTGCCCCAGAACGCGCAGGACATGCGAGCGCCAGCCCCCGTCCATGATCTTCCGCGCCATCATCTGTGCCGGGTCGTCCGGATCGAATCCGTCGTGCACTAGGAAGAGACGCGTACCGCGGCCTTCCTGTTCCAACGTCCATGTGAGCGTCCAGTCCGCGGGATTGGCCGGATCGGCGTCCCTCCAGCGGACGGACAGCATCCGCTCGGTGTCGTAGGCGAGAACCTCCACGTCGACGACGCCGGAGAACTTGGAGTTGGGCCGTGGGACGGAGGTCATCCGGTAGCGGTGGCCGACCCGGAGGCGGAAGTCCGCTGCACCCGGCATCTGCCACTGCGCGAGCAGCGAGGGCTCGGTGAGGGCCCGCCAGACCTTGGTCGGGGGGTGCGGATAGAACTGGTCGACGCGGATCGCGGTGAGGGCGTCGTCGGGGTCGGTGCTCATGTGCGGTCGTGCCCGTGTGGTCGTCGTGGGGGTCGGTGCCCCGGTGCGGTCACCGCAAGGATCGGGGCTCAGCTGCGGTCGTCGTCGGGCATACGGTCCAGCAGCGCGCCGAGTTCCTTCATCCGGCCGCGCCAGAACCGCTCGTACGGGTGGAGCCAGTCCTGCACCTCGGCCAGCGGGGCCGCATCCAGGCGGTAGATGCGCTGCCGTCCGGAGCGCTGTTCGGAGACGAGGCCGGCCTCCCGGAGCACCTTGAGGTGTTCCGAGAGGCTGGGGCGGCGCATTTCGAAGCGGTCGGCCAGGTCCTGGACGGGCTGGGGCCCCTCCTCGCGCAGCAGCCGCAGCACCTCGCGGCGGGTGGCGTTGGCGAGCGCGGCGAAGACGCGGTCCTCCGCGGCGGTACCCGTCCCCTTCATACGGAGCTCGTCCCGTTCATGGCGGCGGTCAGAAACCTTCCTTCTCGGTCAGCAGCATCAGACCGTTGCCGTCGGGGTCCGTGAAGGAGGCCATGCGGCCCCAGGGCAGCTCGTCCGGGCCCTGCACGGAGACCCCCGCCTGCGCGAGCCGCGCGCAGGCGGCGTCGACATCGGTCGTGACCAACATGATCCCCCGCGCCGATCCGGGCTCGAAACCCCCCATCCCCGGCCCGGAGAGCGTGAAGACCGTCTGCGCGCCGGCGGGTGCCACCTGGAGCCAGCGCCCCTGGGGCATGTCCCGGTCGGCGACGGTCTCGAAACCGAGGACGTCCGTGTAGAAGCGCAGCGCGCGGTCCTGGTCGCCGACGGGGAGGGTGACGAAGGAGGCGTGAGTGATGTTCATGCGAACGAGATTAGGTAGGAGATTCCCTACATGTCAACCGTAGGGAATCTCCTACCTATTTCCCCGGGTGCGCCGCCGGCCGGGTCAGCGGCCGGAGTACGGCAGCAGCGCCATCTCCCGCGCGTTCTTGATCGCCCGCGCCAGCAGCCGCTGCTGCTGGGCCGCGACCCGGGTGACCCGGCGGCTGCGGATCTTGCCGCGGTCGGAGATGAACCTGCGCAGCAGATCGGTGTCCTTGTAGTCGATGTACGAGATCCCGGCCTGCTCCAACGGGTTGGGGCGGGCCTTCGCGGGCCTGCGGTCGCTCTTGCGGGGCATCGGGTCAGACCTCCAGGAGGGTGTCGAAGGCGGACGCCAGGCCCCTCCAGGCCTCGCGCCCGGCGGCATACTCGGCGTCCGTCAGCAGGCAGGTCCAGCAGCCGTTCGAGGCCGTCGCGGTCGAGGCCGGGGGACGTGAAGACGAGGTGCTGGCAGCGGTCGCCGTGCATCATCCGCAGGTCGTCCTCGACGCCGGGCGAACGGCTCGCCGCCGAGCGGGAGTTGCGCGGGCAGCCGCGGGACGCGAGCGCCACGCGCGTGCGCAATCGCGACCAGATCGACGGCCGGCCGCGCGGCTACCTGCGCACCTTCGGCCTGTCCCGGGTGAGCCTGCGGGAGCAGGCCCACGCCGGGCATCTGCCCGGGGTCCGGAAGGCCTCCTGGTAAGCGCCCGGTCCTGGTAGCTTGCTGCGGTCGTACCGGCCGCCGGGCGGCCGGCCGGCCAGAGCTTGGGGGCTTTCCGATGACTGCGGCGACCAGGGCGGCCAACGCGGCGGCAACGGGGGCGAGCGCGGCGACGCGGATCGCGGCCGTGGCCCTGCTCGGAGCGCTCGCCCTCACCGGGTGCGACAGCGGCGGCTCCGGTGCCACGGACAAAGCCTCCGCCACCTCCGACGCGAGCGTGACCGCGACCGGCGATGACGGCGGCGGCGCGGGCGGTCCGACCGCCAAGGGGGACGGCGTGGAGGGAAGTTGGCTCGCCACCACCGGCGGCAAGGCCGTGGTCCTGATCGTCACCGGCAAGCGGGCCGCGCTCTTCTCGACCGACCGGACGATCTGCACCGGGACGGCGGTCGAGGAGGGCGCGAGGCATGTGATCCGCCTCGACGCGTGCAAGGCCCGTACGACCGGCACGGTGGACTCCGTCAACAAGACCACGCTCCGCGTTACCTGGGAGGGTGGTCTCGGCACGGAGACGTACACCCGGTCGACGGGCGGGGCGCTACCGTCGGGCCTGCCGACGGCGAGCCTGGGCTCCTGACGCGCGGGGTCGATCGCGGAGCGGGCAACCGCGCCGCCCGCTCGTGCGTGATGATCCTCGGGCATCGTCACGATCCAAGGGACCAGTTCATGCGCGCCATTCCGATTCCGATCACCGTCACCGCCCTCGCCGCGGCCCTCCTGCTCACCGCCTGCGACAGCGGCGGCAGCGGCACCGGCTCCGGCACCGGGGACAAGAACACCGGCGGCACGGCTTGCCGGATCACCCAGGTCGGGGTTCAGGTCGGTCCGGCCAACGCCGCGCCCGCCGCCGGGGACACGGGCAATGTGCCCGTCACCGTCACCAACCGGGGTGCGCGGTGCACCCTTGAGGGCTTCCCGGGCGTCACCCTGTCCGCCGGCAACGTCACGGCGGCCGTCCCGCAGGACAAGTCCGGCAAGCCGGAGAAGCTCACTCTCGCCAAGGACGACATGGCGTCCTTCACTCTCACCTACGTGCGGGGCAAGGAGAACGACGCCAAGAGCCTCGCGGTGACGTCACTGAAGCTCAGCCTGCCCGGAGCGTCCGACAGCCAGGACTTCCCGTGGTCCTACGGCCCGGTCCAGGGCAGGAAGAACGTGGGCGACCCGGACGCGTCGGTGACGGCCCTGCAGCAGGCCGGCGACTGACCGACGCCGTTCACGCGGGTGGCGCGGCGCGTCGGCCGAGTGGCGGGCGGGACTTCACCTGAGCCCGGTCCGCCGCCCGGGCTCCCTCCGTCCACCCCGCCGTGTCGCTCACCCCGCGCAGGCGGGTGGTGGTCGTCTCCGGGAACAAGCGGTCCACGCGGTCGGTGACCGCGACGTCCCGGCTCGCCAGGACGGGCAGCAGGTCCGCGGTCACCTGGGTCTCGGCGGCGGCCGCGAGGCGGGCGCCGACGCGGTGGGCGTAGGCGGCGAGGAAGGACTGCCGGAAGGTCTTGGTCCGCTTGCGCCCGCCCGCTCGCTGGGCGGCCTCCGCCCTGGTCATCGCCGTCGTGGCCTGGACCAGCAGGGACGCGTAGAGCAGTTCGACCGCCTCCAGGTCGGCCTCGAAGCCGACGACGGTGGAGAATCCGAGGGCCTCGTTCCACACGGCGCGGCAGTGGTTCGCGGTGGCCACGGCGTCCAGCAGCACGGCCTTGGCCTGTTCGTACGGCGGCTCGACACCGATCCGGCAGGCGCCGGGAGCGTCGGGCGACGGGGCACGGGCGGCGAGCAGCGCCTCGTCGACACTGTGCCGTGCCATCAGCTCCTGTGCCTTGGCGCTCAGCGCCTCCGCCTCCTCCGGATACCCGGTCGCCTCCGCCTTGGCGAGCAGCGCCCGGATCCGGGTGAGCATGCGGGACTCGGTCCGGGGCGCGGGCGCGGGCTCGTCCAGAGGTTCGAGCCCGGGGAGCCGCAGCAGCAGGCGGTAGAGCTCCAGGACGGCGGTGGCATGCGAGAAACGGTCGGCGCGGGGCGGTTCCCCGGGCGGCAGTCCGTCGATCTGGGCGGCCCAGCGCGGGCCGCGCGGCCGGTCGCCGGCCGCCTGCGTGCGGACGAGCGCCGCGAGCAGCCGCACATGGACCTCGTCGAGCTCCCGCCGCACGATCCGGGCGACATCGGCGGGCTGCCAGCCTCGCTGCCACGCTGTCGCCACGAACTCCCGCCCGCGCCCGACGAGTTCGGCGTCCGCCCCGGGGTCGGCCGCCAGCAGGGAGGCGCCGGTGTCGAGGGCGTCGCCGGAGGGCGCGTACAGGGCGGCCCGGAAGGCCCGGTCGACGGTGCTGGACGTACTCACCGCTCGATCGTGCCATGAGGCGCGCGCAACTCTGTCCACACCCTGTGGACAAACCCGCCGCGGAGCCTCCCTTAGAGTGTCAACTTCGGGTTGACACCCCAAGAAGCGCAACCTACGGTTGACACATGACGAACCCCACCATCAGGTCGAGCGTCCGTCTGGACGACCTCATCTCGGCCATCAAGAAGGTCCACCAGGAACCCCTCGAACAGCTCCAGGACGCCGTACTCGCCGGCGAGCACCTCGGCGAGGTGGCGGACCACCTCATCGGGCACTTCGTCGACCAGGCCCGCCGTTCCGGTGCCTCCTGGACCGACATCGGCAGGAGCATGGGCGTCACCCGGCAGGCCGCGCAGAAGCGGTTCGTGCCCAAGGAGTCGGCCGACCTGGACCCCAGCCAGGGCTTCAGCCGCTACACGCCCCGCGCCCGCAAGGTGGTCATGACCGCCCACGAGGAGGCCAAGGCCGCCGGGAGCGCCGAGGGAACGCCCGCGCACCTGGTCCTCGGGCTGCTCTCCGAACCGGAGGCCATGGCCGCGCAGGCCATCGAGGCCCAGGGCGTCACCCTGGACGCCGCCCGCGAGGCCGCGACCGCCGCCCTGCCGCCCGCGTCCGCCGACGCTCCCGAGCTGGTCCCGTACGGCTCGGCCGCCAAGAAGGCCCTGGAACTCACCTTCCGCGAGGCCCTGCGCCTCGGCCACAACTACATCGGCACCGAGCACATCCTGCTGGCCCTGCTGGAGCTGGAGAACGGCGAGGGCGTCCTCAGCGGCCTCGGCCTGGACAAGACGCGCACCGAGGAGTACGTCGCGGCGGCCTTGGCGGAGCTGGTGAAGGAGCGCGCCCGGCAGGACGAGGACCAGGAGCCCCACGACGGCGGACAGGACGGCTGACCGCCCTCCCGAGCAGCGGGCCGGAGCCCGTTGTCAGACCCGCCTGCGACACTCGCCGACATGACCGACCGGTGGGCTCTGGCACCGGCCGAGGACGGCGGCGCCGAGGTCGCCCCCCTCGGCCGGGACGGCCTCCCCGCCGGTCCGGTGCACCGTGCCGCCGACCTCGCGGAGGCGGTCCGCGGCAGACCGGACGTCACACGATGGGTGTGGCGGTCCACCGCCGAGGTCTATCCACGCCTGCTCGCCGCGGGCGTGCGGGTGGAGCGGTGCTACGACATCGAGGACGCCGAGACGCTCCTCCTCGGCCACGAGGGGCGCCACGGCGAGCCCCGCTCGGCCGCCGCCGCCCTGGCCAGGCTGCGCGGCGGCCCCGTACCGCCGGACCCGCCGCACCGGTCCGCCGAACCCGGCGCGCAGTCCTCGCTCTTCGAGCCGCAGGGCGTGCGCCTGCCGCTGGCGGACCTGATCACGGTCTACGCCGAGCAACAGCGGCGGCACGAGCGAGCGGAGCATCCCGACCGCATGCGCCTGCTGACCGCCGCCGAGTCGGCGGGCACGCTGGTGGCGGCCGAGATGAACCGCGCGGGCCTGCCCTGGCGCGCGGACGTGCACCGCGAGGTGCTGCACGAACTGCTCGGCGAGCGGTACGCGGGCGGCGGCGAGCCCCGCCGCCTGGCCGAACTCGCGGACGAGGTGTCCGCAGCCTTCGGCCACCGGGTGCGGCCGGATCTGCCCGCCGACGTGGTCAAGGCATTCGCCCGAGCCGGGATCAGGGTGAAGTCCACCCGCCGCTGGGAGCTCCGGTCAGTCGACCACCCGGCCGTCGAGCCGCTGCTGGAGTACAAGAGGCTGTACCGGATCTGGGTCGCCCACGGCTGGTCCTGGCTCCAGGACTGGGTGCGGGAGGGGCGGTTCAGGCCGGAGTTCCTCGCCGGCGGCACGGTCACCGGCCGCTGGGTGACCAACGGCGGGGGCGCGCTTCAGATCCCCAAGGTCATCCGCCGGGCCGTGGTGGCCGACCCCGGCTGGCGGCTGGTCGTGGCCGACGCCGCCCAGATGGAGCCGCGGGTGCTGGCGGCGATCTCCCGCGACCCGGGGCTGATGGAGGTGGCGGGCCGGGACGCCGACCTCTACCAGTCGGTGTCCGACCGGGCCTTCTCCGGCGACCGCGCCCAGGCGAAACTCGCCGTGCTCGGCGCGGTCTACGGGCAGACCTCCGGCGACGGCCTGAAGAACCTCGCCGCCCTCAGACGCCGCTTCCCCAAGGCGGTGGCGTACGTCGACGAGGCCGCGCGGGCGGGCGAGGAGGGCCGGCTCGTACGGACCTGGCTGGGCCGCACGTGCCCCCCGGCCGCCGGGACGACCGAGGACGCGAACGGGGAGGCGGGCCTTCCGCAGGACGACCCGGCCTCCGCGCCACCCGCCGACCAGGGCTGGATGCCGGGGTACGCCTCCACCAACTCCCGTGCCCGAGGCCGATTCGCCCGCAACTTCGTCGTGCAGGGCAGCGCCGCGGACTGGGCCCTGCTGCTGCTCGCGGCCCTGCGCCGCACCTGCCGGGACATGGCGGCCGAGCTGGTCTTCTTCCAACACGACGAGGTGATCGTGCACTGCCCGCGGGAGGAGGCGGACACGGTCGTCGAGGCGATCCGGCAGGCCGCGGAGGTGGCGGGACGGCTGACGTTCGGCGAGACCCCGGTGCGGTTTCCGTTCACGACGGCGGTGGTGGAGTGCTACGCCGACGCGAAGTGAGCGCGGGGACGGGACGTGAACCGGGCGGGACGTGAGCCTGGGGCCCGGCACGGGACCGAATCCCGTACAGATCCAGCAAGCGGCCCGAACACCGTAGGGCCCCGGCCCTCGCACGCACCGGACCTCACGCGGCCCCCGCCGGCCGTGATCCGGCGGGTCAGACGACCGGCGGCCGCCCGAGCCTGGTCAGCCGCCACACGGTCCGCCAGCGCATGGGCCGCCGCTCCCCCGCGGACTCGCGCAGCCCCTCCACGAACCCGCCGAACCAGGCCCGCAGCCCGGCGAGCGAACGGGTCCGCGCCAGGGTGAGCAGCGTCCACACGCCGAGGTGCACCGGGACGAGCGGGAGCGGCAGCCGCCGCCGGACCAGCCAGACCCGGTTGCGGGCGGTGACCCGGTAGTAGATCGCGTGCCGGGCGGGCGAGGTCTTCGGGTGCCGCAGGAGCAGCTCGGGCGCGTAGAGGATCTTCCAGCCGGCGTCGGCGGCACGCCAGGCCAGGTCGGTCTCCTCGTGCGCGAAGAAGAACTCCGCGGGCCAGTCCCCGGTCTGCTCCAGCATCGTCATCCGCAGGGCGTGCCCGCCGCCGAGGAACCCGGTGACGTACCCGCCCCGCATCGGGTCCGACCCGCCGATGCGCGGCACGTGCCGCTGCTGGGTCTCGCCGCGCTCGTCGGCGATGCGGAAGCCGACGATGCCGAGGCGCGGGTCGGCGGCGTACAGATCCCGCACCCGGCGCAGCACGTCGGCATCGACCAGGAGCCCGTCGTCGTCCAGCTCCACGACCACGTCCACGTCCCCGAACTCCCGCAGCCGGGCCAGGGCGGCATTGCGCCCGCCGGGACAGCCGAGGTTCTCGTCGAGATCGACCGCCGTGACCTCGCCGGGCAGGGACAGCCGGCGGGCGAACTCGGGCAGCCGGCACCCGTTGCCGACGATCACGATGCGCGCGGGCGCGAGATCCTGCTTGGCCACGGACTCCAGCAGGGCGTCGACCTCGGCAGGCCGGTTGCCCATGGTCACCACCGCGACAGCGATCCTCGGCTCCACCACGGCCCTCATCCCATCCGACGACAACGGCGCCCGCACGGCGCCCCTCGTTCACCAGGATGTCGCGCGGGCGGCGCCGGTTGCTCTGACGCCACCTCACTTTGCGTCCTCTTACCCCCGCCTCACCGCAACCCTCCTGGAACCGGCACGAAAACCGCACCCCACGCCGTGAGTCCGTCAGCCTCCCGGGTGATGTCCACGAAATTCCGTGCGGTCACCCGGTCGGGTACTGTCCGGCGAAAGATGTCCGGGAGAACCGGTTAAGCCGCGTTTGTTCCCCGATCATGCCCGAGTGAGCATGCAACTCCGAAGTGCCGCACGCCGCCGGGCCGTTCCGGCCGCCGTGGGCTCCCTCCTCGCCCTGTCCCTCCTGACGGCCCCATCCGCCGACGCGCAGCCCGCCGGCGCGCAACAGACCGTCGACGCGCAACAGACCGGCGGCGGGCTCCCGTCGCGTGCCGTGCCGCAGTCCAGGCCGATGACGGTCGCGGAGGCCCGTACGGACGCCTACCTGAGATCGCTGCGCTCCCGGCCCGTGCCGCTGCGCGGGTTCTTCGTGAGCCTGCCCAAGGGCGGGGACCTGCACAACCACCTCTCCGGCGCGGTGTCCACGGAGTACCTGATCGAACTGGCCGCCGAGGACGGGCTGTGCGTCGAGACCGCGACGCTGACCGCCGTCGCGCCGCCGTGCGGGCCCGGCACCCGCCCCGCGGCGGACGCCCGGACCGACCATGCCTTCCGCAACGCGCTGGTCCGCGCGTGGTCCATGGAGGACTTCCCGCCCGGCGGCAACGGCCACGACCACTTCTTCGACACCTTCGGGAAGTTCGGCGAGGTGACCTGGCGGCACCGGGGCAAGCTGCTCGCCCAGGTCGCCGACCGCGTCGCGGGCCAGAACCAGTTCTATCTGGAGACCATGGTCACCCCGGCCTCCGACGGCGCGAAGCAGCTGGCCGCCGAGGTCGGCTGGGACAGCGATCTCGGCGCGCTGCACCGCAAGTTGGTGGCCGGCGGCAAACTGGACAAGCTGGTCGCCGAGGCCCGCAAGGAGGCCGACGACGGCGACGCCGAGTTCCG
The DNA here is from genome assembly GCF_042896885.1 of Streptomyces sp. NPDC001231. Lineage (NCBI taxonomy): Bacteria > Bacillati > Actinomycetota > Actinomycetes > Kitasatosporales > Streptomycetaceae > Streptomyces > Streptomyces sp. NPDC001231. The sequence continues at coordinate 67,930 of NZ_JBIAXS010000022.1, read as the reverse complement.
CGCGACCGAGCGCTGTGGCACCCGCAGGGCCCGGCCCGGCTGCCGGCTCACCGTCCGCTGGGTCTCCCAGGCCTCCCGGGGCAGCGTCCCCGAGCGGGTCTTCACCCAACTCGCCCTGGGCATGCGGCTGGCCGAGCGCGACCCGCGTTTCGTCGCGGTCAACCTCGTCCAGCCGGAGGACGACGATGTCGCGCTGCGCGACTACAGCCTCCAGATGCACATGGTCCGCTATCTGCGCGGCCAGTACCCGAAGGCCCATGTCACCCTGCACGCGGGCGAGTTGTGGCCCGGGCTGGTCAAGCCCAAGGACCTGAGGTTCCACATCAAGGAGGCCGTCGACGTCGCCCGCACCGAGCGCGTCGGGCACGGCGTCGACCTCGTCCACGAGGACGACTGGCGGAGCACGGCCCGCACCATGGCCGCCCGCCAGGTCGCCGTCGAAGTGCCCTTCACCAGCAACGCCCAGATCCTCGGGGTGAAGGGCGCCGACCACCCGTTCACCACGTATCGCCGCTACGGCGTCCCCATCGTGCTGGCCACCGACGACCCCGGCGTGTCCCGGATCAACATCAGCCACGAGTACCAGTACGCCGCCACGACCTACGGCCTTTCCTACGCCGAGCTGAAGGACCTCGCGCGCGCCTCGCTCCAGTACGCCTTCCTGCCCGGTGCGAGCCTGTGGCAGGGCAATCCCACCACCGCGGGCTACCGGGTCGTGCCGGCCTGCCGCGGTGAGCGTCCCGGCCTGCCCGTACGGACCCCGGCCTGTCAGCGCCTGCTGTCCCGCAGCCCCAAGGCGGACCTCGAGTGGCGCCAGGAGGCGGCCTTCGCCGTCTTCGAGCGCACACACGCCCGCGCGATGCGCTGAACACCCTCCGCGCCCTCTCCCATGTGTGCACGAGGGCATTCCCACTCCACGGGGGCACTCCGCGGCGCAAGTCCCGGCGTGCCCCCGTGCCCCGTCGTCCGCAGGCCCTCTCAGGGGTGGGCGGGGCTCTCGGCGGAGGGTGCGGCTTCGGGGACGTCGTCGGCACGGCCGACCACGGTCAGCCGCAGCGTCATGGCGGCCACGACTCCCGCCACCGGACCGCAGGTCAGTGCGGCGGGAACGCCGTCCCCAAGGCCCGCGGACAGATACGTCAGCCCCCAGCGCAGGCCCGCCCCGTCCGTCGCCATCCGCAGCAACTGGCTCGCCAGCAGTCCGAGGACGGTCGCGCACACCGCGCCGACCGCCATCGCCGGGACGGTGGCCCGGGTCAGCAGCACGGGCAGCCACCGCAGCCCCCACCACACCACCACGAGCACCAGTACGTCGGGAAGCCGGTGCAGGAACCAGTCGCCGAACGGCGCGCCCGCCGGGCCCGCCCAGCCGCCGAGCAGCAGCCACTGGCGCAGCAGCTCACCCGGCTCGGCGAACAGCCCACCGACCGGGTCGATCCTCTGGATGGCGGCTGCCACCGACTGGTACGAGAGAACGACCAGGGACAGCGCGATGATCGCGGTCCCGGCGGTGGCGGCAACGCGGGCGGCGCGCGCCGGGACGGCCTGCCGCGGCAGCGGACCGGCCCCCTTCGCGGTGATCCGGGCCGCGAACACCGTCCCCACCGCCGCGACCAGCGCGGTCACCACCAGGATCTGCCGTCCGGACGAGATCGTGCCCGCCAACTGGGGCAGGAAGCGGTAACTGCCGCGCCCCTGCGAGGCGATCATCCACGGCGCGGAGACGGTCACCGCCAGGGTTCCCGCAACCAGGCCCCAGGCCCACACCGCGAGCAGCGCGGCGGGCAGCCGGCCGTGCACCGGCGGCAACCTGCGGACCAGGTGCAGCGCGCCGGGCACGAAGAAGGCGAACACCGCGCCGAAACGGATCTGCATCGCGGTGTGGTGGAGCACCAGGTAGCGCGCTCCGTCCGGGTCGGGCGTGCCGTTGACCCAGTCGGACGCCTCGGCACCGAACCGCACGACGTTCTGAGGGTCGTACGACCAGGGGATGAGCCAGTGTTCGAGCTCGGCGGCGGTCCGGCCGCCGATCGCGTCGGCGGTGCCCGCCAGGTGCAGCGCCTGCACGCTCGCCCCCGCCCACCACAGCAACGCCGTGATCAGCAGACCCCCGACCAGCGCCGGTATCGCCGCGCGCCGATACGTCATGACCGTCCCCCGCCCTTGTCCGCGCGTTCCGCGCATGCCACAGCCGGGCGGTGAGACTACGGCTCCCCGATCACATACGGATCACGGCGGGCGGCCCGACCGGGCGTGCGCCGACACCCCCGGAACCCGGAGGACGACGCGAAAGGCCGGGTTACCAAGGCCGGGTTACTGCTGTGCGTCGGGCGGCAGCAGGTCGTCCAAAGGCAGGCCCTCCGCGAGCAGACCCTCCATGGGCAGGCCTTCCACCGGCAGGCCTTCCACGGGCAGGGCCTGCTCGCACCAGATGGTCTTGCCGTCACGGGCGTGGCGGGTGCCCCAGCGCTGGGTGAGCCGGGCGACCAGCATCAGGCCGCGTCCGCCCTCGTCGAAGATGCGGGCCTGGTGCAGATGCGGGGCGGTGCTGCTGGCGTCGGAGACCTCGCAGATGATCGTCCGGTCGTAGATGAGCCGCATCTGTATGGGGGGCTGGCCGTACCGGATGGCGTTGGTGACCAGCTCGCTCACCACCAGCTCGGTCACGAAGCCGATCTCCTCCAGACCCCAGGCCGCCAGCAGGCGGGCGGTCCGAGCGCGGATCCGGGCCACTTCGGCCGGTTCCGCGGCGATGTCCCAGGTGACCACCCGCGTCTCGTCCAGGCCGTGCGGCCGGACCAGCAGCAGTGCCGCGTCGTCGGCCGGGGGCTCGGGCAGCAGCGTCTTGACCACGTGGTCGCACAGCGCTTCCAGCGAGTCGCACGGCTCGGTCAGCGCCTCGCGCAGTTCTTCCAGCCCCGCTTCCAGGTCGCGCTGCCGGGATTCGACCAGGCCGTCGGTGTAGAAGGCGAGCAGACTGCCCTCCGTCACCTCCGTCTCCACCGTCTCGAACGGCACGCCGCCGACACCGAGCGGCGGCCCGGAGGGCAGGTCGAGGAAGTCGGCGCTGCCGTCCGGGGCCACGATGACGGGCGCCGGATGGCCGGCACCGGCCAGGGAGCAACGCCCGGCCACCGGGTCGTACACCGCGTACAGGCAGGTGGTTCCGACGTCTACTGCGCCTCCGCGGGTCGGGTCGGCACCGTCGTAGGCGCCCGACTCCGCGGACTGCCGGCTCACCAGGTCGTCCAACCGGGTGAGCAGCTCCTCCGGGGTGGGATCGACGTCGGCGAGGGTGCGCACGGCCGTACGCAGCCTGCCCATGGCCGCGGCGGCGTGGATGCCGTGGCCGACCACGTCCCCCACCACCAGCGCGACCCGGGCACCGGAGAGCCCGATCACGTCGAACCAGTCGCCGCCGACCCCGGCGCGGGGTGCGGCGGGCAGATATCGGGAGGCGGCAGACACCGCCGAGAGCTCGGGCAGCTGCTGCGGCAGCAGACTGCTCTGCAGGGTGCGAGCGATCTCGTACTGGTTCTCCAGCGCCGCGGCCTTCTCGATGCTCGCCGAGGCAAGCTGGGAGAGCTGGACGAGGATCGCCTCGTCGTCGGCCGTGAAGTCGCAGCCGTCCTTCTTGTCCGAGAGCTGGATCAGCCCCAGGTTGCGACCGTCGGTGGCGATCAGCGGGACGGCCAGCCAACCGCGCATCGGCGGATGAACGGCGGCGTAGGAGCCGAAGCCCCGCCAGGCCGGGTGGGCCTCCAGCTCGTCCTGGGTCATCCGCATCGGCCGGTTGTCCTTGCACACCAGGACATAGATCCCCTCTCCGACCGGGGGCGCGTCGAAGAAGCGGTACTCGCCGTACTTGTCCGACAGGGAGACCGCGTTGATCGCCTGGGCCCAGCGGAGGTTCGTGGTCATGCTGGTGACCGACTGGTGCGTGCCCACCAGCCACCTGGCCTCCTCGGTGACCGTCTGGAGGGCGTATTCCAGTGACGGCGCGGCATTGATCCGCAGACTGGCCCGGGCCAGGTCCTGCAACTGCTGGGACCGTCTGTGCTCGACCACGGCGGCGGCCGCGGCCTGCTCGTAGAGCCGCCCGCGTTCGGCCGCGTCCAGCCGCAACCGGATCTCGCTCATCACCGAGGCGCCCAGTTGCTCCAGGGCGCGCCGCTGCTCCGTGTCCCACACCCGCGGCCTGGTGTCGATCACGTACAGCGCGCCGATCGACAGCTCCTCCAGCAGCAGCGGCACGCCCAGGTACGCGCGCATGCCGGTGGCGGCGACCGCGGGGTCGGACCGGTGCGCGGCGTCGTTCCGGACGTCGTCGATGACCAGCGGCCGGCCGGACACCACCACCTCGGAGCAGAAGCCCCAGTCGACTCGCTCCTGCTCCCCGTACCGCGGTACGGCTCTGCCGACCCCGCCCCGGATGAACTGCCGGTCCGCCCCGGCCAGACTGATCAGGGCCATTCGGGTGTCCAGCAGCCGTACGGCCAGGCATACGGACCGGGCGAAGGCGTCCGTAGTCTGGTCGACCGCGCGGACGGCGTCCACCGCGGCCAGCCGTGAGGGCTCGCGCAGCACCGCGGCAGGGTTCGGCGGGTTGCCCGCCTTACCGAGCTCGGCCATGACCCCTCCGCGCCTGCTGTGTGAGTACGCACCCCGCTCGGACCCGTGGTCCGAGACCTTGGCCCGGAACCGCCAGGCCGCGCGAAGATCTCGCGTGCGCCCTCGTGGCTTCCACCGAGGCCTGGACGTTCCGACCGGGGAGTCACCCTTGCCTGATTCCAAAAGTACGCCTGCCCGTCGCGGCGGCGAACTCGGCCGGGGACCACGGAACGACAAACGACCAGCTGAGAGAGCTTCCCGCTGGTCCTTCCGGTGGAACCGCTTACGGGATTCGAACCCGGGACTTACGCACGACGAGAGTCACACCGTGAGCGTGACACTCACCGCCCGCCGCCTCCACGCGCTTCCGGAGCCCACGGCCGAACGACGAAAGACCAGCCAGGAGCGTTCCTGGCTGGTCTTTCCAAGGGAGCCGCTTTCGGGATTCGAACCCGAGACCTACGCATTACGAGTGCGTTGCTCTGGCCATCTGAGCTAAAGCGGCGCGCTGCCGCATCATGGTGCGATCGGCAACGTCGGTAAGTCTACACAGTTTCCGGGGGTGCTTGGCACACGCCCCGGGGCGCCCCTGGGGGCGGGGCGCCGGGGTGCGGCGCGGTGGTTACGAGCAGCGCTTTCCGTTCGCCGGAGGGGTGCCCTGGAGGAGATAGGTGTTGATCGCGGAGTCGATGCAGCGGCTGCCGCGGCGGTAGGCGGTGTGGCCGTCGCCGTCGTAGGTCAGCAGGCGTGCCGAAAAGAGCTGGCGGGCCAGGGACTGGGCCCAGCGGTAGGGGGTCGCCGGGTCGCGGGTGGTGCCGACGACCACGATGGGGGCCGCGCCCTTGGCCTCGATGCGGTGGGGCCGACCGGTGGGCTGCACCGGCCAGTACGCGCAGTTCAGCGTGTTCCAGGCGAGGCCGCGGCCGAAGACCGGGGAGGCCTTCTCGAAGGCGGGGAGGAATTCCTCCACCTGCTCGGGGGCGGTGAAGGGCGCCGGCAGATCCAGGCAGTTCACGGCGGCGTTGGCGTACATCAGGTTGCTGTAGTGGCCGCCGGAGTCGCGTTCGTAGTAGCTGTCGGAGAGGGCCAGGAGGGCGGAGCCGTCGTTCTGCTTCATCGCCGACGCCAGCGCCGAGCGCAGTTGTGGCCAGGCCGCCTGGTCGTACATCGCCGCGATCACCCCGATGGTGGCGAGGGACTCGCCGAGACGGCGGCCCCCGGCGTCACCGGTGGGGATCGACCGGGCGTCGAGTTTGCGGAAGAAGGCGGCGAGCTGGTCGCCGACCTGCTTCGGCGTCGCGCCGCGGCCGCCGAGCGGGCAGTCGCTCTGCTGCACGCAGTCCTTCGCGAACGACTGGAAGGCCTTCTCGAAGCCCGCCGTCTGGTCCAGGTTCATCTGGCGCGCCGACAGCGAGGGGTCCATCGCCCCGTCCAGGACCAGGCGGCCGACGCGGTCCGGGAACAGGCCGGCGTACGTGGCCCCGAGGAACGTCCCGTACGAGGCGCCGACGTAGTTCAGCTTTCCGTCGCCCAGCACCGCGCGCAGGATGTCCATGTCGCGTGCCACCTCCGCCGTGGAGACGTGCCGCAGCAGGCGGGCGGCGCGCGCGCCGCAGCCCTCCGCGAACTTGCGGTACGCGGCGACGAGCGCGTCGGTCTCCTTGCTGTCGTCGGGCGTGAAGTCGGTCTGCGTGTACCTGTCCATGTCCCGGTCGTCGAGACACTGCACGGACTCGCTGCGGGAGACCCCGCGCGGGTCCATCGCGACCAGGTCGTAGCGGGCGCTGATCTCGGCCGGGTACCCGGCACCGGCGTAGTGCTGGAGATAGGCGACGGCAGAGCCGCCCGGTCCGCCCGGGTTCAGCAGGAGTGAGCCGAGCCGCTTGCCAGGGCCTGCCGCCTTCTTGCGGGCCACGGCCAGCTGCACGTCGCCGGCGCCGGGCCGGTCGTAGTCGAGCGGCGCCTTGACCGTCGTGCACTCGAAGCCGGGCACCCCGCAGCTGCGCCAGGCCGGCTTCTGCTCGTAGTACGGCGACAGGATGGGGGGCGTGGCCCGCGGCAGGGCGGCCAGCGCCGCGTCCGCGGCGGGCTCGGTCCGTCGCTGCGTGGTGCCGGGGGAGCAGGCCGAGACCAGCAGGGCGGCGGCCGCCAGGAGGGTGCCGCCCGCGCGGGCCGCGCGGAGCGGGGTTCGGGGCCGGGGGCCTCTGCTGCTGTTCGGACGAAGGGCGCGCCTGATGTGCATCCAGCGAGCGTAACTCTCCGCGATCGGATGAGTGCGTTACGTGCGAGGCGTTCCCCGTACGAGTGACGCCGTCGAGACCAGTGGCCTCGGCGGTCCAGGCGTTCTCGGCGTACTCGGCGTATGCGGTGTACTCCGTGTTGCCGTCAGCCCGCCCTCAGGGCCATCGTCATCGCCTCCACCGCCAGGAGCGGGGCCACGTTGCGGTCGAGGGCGTCGCGGCAGGCGGCGATCGCCTCTATGCGGCGCAGGGTGGACTCGGGCGAGCCGCCGCGGGCGAGGCGCTCCAGGGTGTCCTCGACGTCCGCGTTGGCGATGGCCACGCGAGAGCCGAGCTGGAGGGCCAGGACGTCCCGGTAGAGGCCGGTCAGGTCGGTCAGGGCGATGTCGAGGCTGTCGCGCTGGGTGCGGGTGCGGCGGCGCTTCTGCTTGTCCTCCAGGTCCTTCATCACGCCCGCCGTGCCACGGGGCAGCCGGCCGCCCTGGACCGCGCCCAGCGCCGCCTTCAGCTCCTCGGCCTCCTTGGCGTCCATCTCCTCCGCGAGTGCCTTGGCGTCGTCCGCCGCCGCGTCGACCAGTTCCTGGGCCGCCCTGAGGCAGCCGCCTATCTCGTCCACGCGCAGCGGGAGCTTCAGGACGGAGGTGCGGCGTTCGCGTGCGGCCGGGTCGGTGGCCAGGCGGCGGGCCCGGTCGATGTGGCCCTGGGTGGCGCGGGCCGCGGCGGCGGCGACGGCGGGGTCGACGCCCTCCCGGCGTACGAGCATGTCGGCGACGGCGTCCACCGACGGCGTACGCAGGTTCACGTGGCGGCAGCGGGAGCGGATCGTGGGCAGGACATCCTCGACCGAGGGGGCGCACAGCAGCCAGACCGTGCGCGGGGCGGGTTCCTCGACGGCCTTCAGCACGGCGTTGGCGGACTTCTCGTTCAGCCGCTCGGCGTCCTCGACGAGGATCACCTGCCAGCGGCCGTTCGCCGGGGCGGTGAACGACTTGCGCACGGTGTCCCGCATGTCGTCGGCGAGGATCTGCGTACCCACGGCGGCGACCGTGTTGACGTCGGCGTGGGTGCCGACGAGCGCCGTGTGGCAGCCGTCGCAGAATCCGCAGCCGGGGACGCCGCCGAGGGCGCGGTCGGGGCTCACGCACTGGAGGGCGGCTGCGAAGGCACGCGCCGTCTGCGTGATCCCCGCGCCGGGCGGCCCCGTGAACAGCCACGCGTGCGTCATCTTCGACGCCTCCGGGGGCGGCGCGTCCGTGGCGGCCGCGGTGACCAGGGCGTCGGCGTCCCGGGCAGCGGCGCTCAGCTGTTCGCTGACCTTCTCCTGCCCGACGAGGTCGTCCCACACGCTCATGGGTCACGCCGCCCTTTCGTCATGGTTCGTGGTGCGGGATCCATTGTGCGGGGCACCACTGACAACACGGCGGGCGGCCTCACGCGCATCGGCAGGCGCACCGCCGCCCCGATCGATCGCCCGCTCGCCCCGATCGGTGCCCGTACGACGGCTCAGCGCCGCCGACCCCGCCCGCGGCCGCCGTCGCCGTCGTCGGACCCCTTGCCGTCCTCGCGCGGGCCCAGCAGCTCGTCCGCCAGGGTCGGCAGATCGTCGAGCGGCGTCTCCTCGGCCCAGTCCGGCCGTGGCCGCCGCCGGGCGACCGACTCGGCGTCGACCTGGGGCAGCTCCCGCGTACGGTCGTCGCCCTGGTCGGGCCGCGCGGCCGGCGACCGCTCGCCCCGCTCGTCCCGGAAGAACCCGGGCGGAACCCGGTCCGTGGGGTCCTCCCCGCGCACCGGAGGCAGGACCGCCGTCTCGTCCGCGGCGCCCGGCGTGAAAGACGGCAGTACGGCGGTCTCGTCCGCGGCACCCGGCGGGACGGGCGGCAGTACGGCCGTCTCGTCGGCGGCCCCCGGCGGAACCACGGGCTTCGGCAGCTTCGCGGTCACCTCGGACTCGGACTCGCCCGCCGTCCGCAGCCACGACTCCGCCGACCCGCGCGACGTCCCCCGGGAGTCCTCGCCCGAGCCCCGGCCCGCCCTCTGGGCCGAGTGGTCCGGGCCCTCGCCCGACGGCTTGCCACTCCCCCGCTCGTCCCGCACCGGCGGCAGCATCGCCGTCTCGCCGGCGGGCCCACCCGACGCGTTCGTCGGCGTCACCAGCGGCGTCGGCACGGTCACCTCCTCCGGCGGCACCGCCGCGGCCGTCGGCTCGATGGACCGGCGCGGACCCGCCTGCGCGGTGGCCGTGGCCTGCTCCGCCGCCCGCCGGGCCTCCTCCGCCCGCAGCAGGGCCTCCTCGGCCTTGCGCTGCTTCTCCAGCCGCCGCGCCTCGGCCTCGGCGCGCAGCCGCTCCTCCTCCTCGGCCTGCCGGCGCCGCTGCTCCTCCTCGGCCTTGCGGCGCGCCTCGGCCTCCGCCCGTGCCCGCTCCTCCGCGAGCAGCCGGGCCTGTTCCTCCTCGGCCTTGCGCCGGGCCTCCTCGGCGCGCTGCCGGGCCTCCTCGGCCTGCCGCTCGGCCTCGCGCCGCTGCGCTTCCTCCAGCTCGCGCCGCTTGCGCTCCTCCTCCTCGGCGCGCAGCCGCGCCAGCTGCTCCTGGCGCTCGCGCTCCAGGCGCTCCTCCTCGGCCTTGCGCCGGGCCTGCTCCTCCGCCTTGCGGCGCGCCTCCTCCTCGGCCTTCTTCCGCGCTTCCTCCTGCGCCTTCAGCTCGGCCTCGGACAGCGGCAGCATCTGGTCGAGCCGGTGCCGGACGACCGTGGTCACCGCCTCGGGCTCCTGCCCGGCGTCCACCACGAGGTAACGGCCCGGGTCGGCGGCGGCCAGCGCGAGGAAACCGGACCGCACGCGCGCGTGGAACTCGGCCGGCTCCGACTCCAGACGGTCGGGAGCCTCCGTGAACCGTTCACGGGCGGTCTCCGGCGAGACGTCCAGCAGGACCGTCAGATGCGGCACAAGACCGTTCGTCGCCCAGCGGGAGATCCGCGCGATCTCCGTCGGGGACAGGTCGCGCCCCGCGCCCTGGTAGGCGACGGAGGAGTCGATGTACCGGTCGGTGATCACGACGGCGCCCCGCTTCAGCGCGGGCCGTACGACCGTGTCGACGTGCTCCGCGCGGTCGGCGGCGTACAGCAGCGCCTCCGCACGGTGGGACAGGCCCTGCGAGGACACGTCCAGCAGGATCGAGCGCAGCCGCTTGCCCACGGGAGTGGCGCCCGGCTCGCGGGTGAGGACGACCTCGTGGCCCTTGGACCTGATCCAGTCGGCGAGCGCCTCGGCCTGCGTGGACTTGCCGGCGCCGTCACCGCCTTCCAGGGCGATGAAGAATCCGGACTCCGCGGGGGCCGTCACCGGGTCGTCGCCGCCCCGCAGGGCGTCGACGAGGTCCTGTCGCAGCGGTACGCCGGAGCGGTCGTCGACCTTGGCGAGGACCAGCGCGGCCACCGGCAGGAGCAGCGCGCCGACCAGCATCAGCGTGAACGCGGCGCCGCCGTGCGCGAATACGAACCGGCCGTCCTCGAGGCGGTGCGGGCCGATCCCGGCCGCGACCACGGGGGCGAGCACGGCACCGAGCGCCACGAAGACCCGTACCACCGCGTGCAGGTGCTCGGCCATGCGCGGCTTGCGGTAGTCCTCGGCCTCCTGGTCGAGCAGCGTGTGCCCGGTGTTGGCCGCGGCGCCCGCGCTCACTCCGGCCAGCGCGAGGATCAGCAGGACCGTGGTGACGTCGGGGACCAGCCCGGCGGCGAGCAGGGCGACGCCGGTGAGCGCGATCGTCAGGGCCAGCAGCCGCCGCCGCGACAGGGAGACCAGCGCCTTCGGCGCCGTGCGGATGCCGACGGCGACCCCGCCGGTCAGGGCGAGCACCGCCAGCCCGTACAGCACCGGGCCGCCGCCCAGGTCCGTGGCGTGCAGCACGCAGACGGCGACCGCGGCGGCGATCGCCCCGGCGACGGACGCGCAGGCGAGCACGAGCAGCGGAACGGCACCCGTGCGGCCCTTGTCGACGCCGGAACCCGTCTTCGGGCGGCGCAGCCCCTCCAGCGGCGAGCGCGGGCGCGGGGTGCGGGTGCCGGGCAGTTCCAGGTAGGTCAGCACGGACAGGGACGCGGCGAACAGGCCGGCCGCGACGTACGCGCCGAGGGCCGCCTGGTGCTGGTCGAACCAGGCGACGCCGGTGCCCAGGAGGTTGTTGAGCAGGGAGGCGGCGACCAGGGCGGCGGCCGCCAGCGGGACCGCCAGGAAAGTGGTCCGCAGCGACAGGCGGCGCAGGGCGTCCATGTGGTCCGGCAGCGGGCGCACCGTGGCGCCCTCCGGGGGCGGGGCGGGCAGCAGCGCGGGGGCCGCGCCCTCCCGGCACACGCTCCAGAAGCGCTCGGCGACCCCGGTCACGAAGACGGTGACCAGGAGGAAGGCCAGGGCGTCGTCCGGCGTCCAGTCGATCCACAGGGGCGCGACGATCAGCAGGGCGGCGCGCAGACCGTCGGCGCCGACCATGGTCCAGCGCCGGTCGAGCGGTCCCTCCTGGGAGGTGAGCGAGGTGAGGGGTCCGAGGAGGACCGCGCCGAAGAGCAGCGTCGCCAGGATGCGCGCTCCGAAGACCGTCGCCACTGCGAAGGCCACGCCCCGGTAGCCACCGCCGAAGGGACCCGCGGCGACCGCCGCCTGGAGGGCGAGGACGACCAGGACCAGGAGCGCGAGGGTGTCCCCGACGCCTCCCACCAGTTGGGCGCTCCACAGCCGCCGAAGCTGCGGCCGGCGCAGCAGGGCACGGACGGCGCGCTCGCGGGAATCGGCCATGAGTGCGTCGTCGGGTGCGGAGGTGTGGGCCGTTGGCTGCTCGGCTCGCGTCATGCGTTCAGCCTATCGGGACCCACCGACAGCTTGGAGTGACCGTCCGGAGGTGCGCACGCCCCGACACCAAAGTGATGCCGGGGCGTGCCTTTCGCAAAGGAGCCGCGAGGGATCCGCCGCGCGATCAGTCCTCCGCCGCCTTGGCGGCCGTCGCCTTCGCGGTGGTCTTCTTCGCGGTGGTCTTCTTGGCAGCCGTCTTCTTGGCGGTGGTCGTCTTCTTCGCCGCGGTCTTCTTCGCGGCCGTGGACGCCGTCTTCTTCGCCGTCGTCTTCTTGGCGGCGGCCTTCTTCGCGGTCTTCTTGGCCGGGGCCTTGGCGCGCTTCTCCGCGAGGAGCTCGAAACCGCGTTCCGGGGTGATCGCCTCGACGCTGTCGCCGGAGCGCAGGGTCGCGTTGGTCTCGCCGTCGGTGACGTACGGGCCGAAGCGGCCGTCCTTCACCACGACCGGCTTGCCGCTGACCGGGTCCTCGCCGAGCTCCTTCAGCGGCGGCTTGGCGGCCGCGCGGCCCCGCTGCTTGGGCTGGGCGTAGATCGCCTGCGCCTCCTCCAGCGTGATCGTGAAGAGCTGGTCCTCGGACTGGAGCGAGCGCGAGTCCGTGCCCTTCTTCAGGTACGGGCCGTAGCGGCCGTTCTGCGCGGTGATCTCCTGGCCGTCGGCGTCGGCACCGACGACGCGCGGCAGCGACATGAGCTTCAGGGCGTCGTCCAGGGTGACGGTGTCCAGGGACATCGACTTGAACAGCGAGGCCGTACGGGGCTTGACCGCGTTCTTGCCGGTCTTCGGGGTGCCCTCGGGGAGCACCTCGGTGACGTACGGGCCGTAGCGGCCGTCCTTGGCGACGATCGTGTGGCCGGTGGCCGGGTCGGTGCCCAGCTCGAAGTCGCCGCTCGGCCTGGCGAGCAGTTCCTCGGCGAACTCGACGGACAGCTCGTCCGGGGCCAGGTCGGCCGGGACGTCGGCGCGCTGGTGGGTGTCGGTCTCCTTCTCACCGCGCTCGATGTACGGGCCGTAGCGGCCGACCCGCAGCACGATGTCGTTGCCCACGGGGAACGACGACACCTCGCGCGCGTCGATCGCGCCCAGGTCGGTCACCAGCTCCTTGAGCCCGCCGAGGTGGTCCCCGTCGCCGTTGCCGGCCTCGGCGGCGCCGCCGTGGCCGGTGCCCTCGCCGAAGTAGAAGCGCTTCAGCCACGGCACGGCCTTCGCCTCGCCGCGCGCGATGCGGTCGAGGTCGTCCTCCATCTTGGCGGTGAAGTCGTAGTCGACGAGCCGCCCGAAGTGCTTCTCCAGGAGGTTGACCACGGCGAAGGACAGGAAGGACGGCACCAGGGCCGTGCCCTTCTTGAAGACGTAGCCGCGGTCGAGGATGGTGCCGATGATCGACGCGTACGTCGACGGGCGGCCGATCTCCCGCTCCTCCAGCTCCTTGACCAGGCTGGCCTCGGTGTAGCGGGCCGGGGGCTTGGTGGCGTGGCCGTCGACCGTGATCTCCTCGGCCGTGAGCGCGTCGCCCTCGCCGACCTGGGGCAGCCGGCGCTCGCGGTCGTCGAGCTCGGCGTTGGGGTCGTCGGCGCCCTCGACGTACGCCTTGAGGAAGCCGTGGAAGGTGATCGTCTTGCCGGACGCGCTGAACTCGACGTCCCGGCCGTCGGCCGCGGCGCCGCCGATCCGCACGGTCACGCTGTTCCCGGTCGCGTCCTTCATCTGGGAGGCGACCGTCCGCTTCCAGATCAGCTCGTAGAGCTTGAACTGGTCGCCGGTCAGGCCGGTCTCGGCGGGCGTGCGGAAACGATCACCCGAAGGACGGATCGCCTCGTGCGCCTCCTGCGCGTTCTTGACCTTCCCGGCGTACGTACGGGGCTGCGGCGGCAGGTAGTCGGCGCCGTACAGGTGGGTGACCTGGGCGCGGGCGGCGGCGATCGCCGTGTCGCTCAGGGTCGTGGAGTCCGTACGCATGTACGTGATGTAGCCGTTCTCGTACAGCTTCTGCGCGATCTGCATCGTCGCCTTGGCGCCGAAGCCGAGCTTGCGGCTGGCCTCCTGCTGGAGCGTCGTCGTACGGAACGGCGCGTACGGCGAGCGGCGGTACGGCTTGGACTCGACGGACCGGACGGAGAAGCGGGTGTCCTCCAGGGCGGCGGCCAGGGCGCGGGCGGTGGCCTCGTCGAGGTGAAGGGTGTTCGGGCTCTTGAGCTGTCCCAGGGAGTCGAAGTCGCGGCCCTGCGCGACCCGCCTGCCGTCGACGGTCTGCAGCCGGGCGACCAGCGACGACGGGTCGCTCGCGTCACCCGCCCGACCGGTGGCGAAGGTGCCGGTCAGGTCCCAGTACTCGGCGGAACGGAACGCCATGCGCTCGCGCTCCCGCTCGACCACGAGCCGTGTCGCGACGGACTGGACCCGGCCCGCCGAGAGCCGTGGCATGACCTTCTTCCACAGCACGGGCGAGACCTCGTAGCCGTAGAGGCGGTCGAGGATGCGCCGGGTCTCCTGGGCGTCGACCAGCCGCTGGTTGAGCTGGCGCGGGTTGGCGACCGCCTCCCGGATGGCGTCCTTGGTGATCTCGTGGAAGACCATCCGCTTGACCGGGATCTTCGGCTTGAGCACCTCCTGGAGGTGCCAGGCGATGGCCTCGCCCTCGCGGTCCTCATCGGTGGCGAGGAAGAGCTCGTCGGAGTCCTTCAGCAGATCCTTGAGCTTCTTGACCTGGGCCTTCTTGTCCGCGTTGACGACATAGATCGGCTGGAAGTCGTGTTCCACGTCCACACCGAGGCGGCGGACCTCGCCGGTGTACTTCTCGGGTACCTCCGCGGCACCGTTGGGAAGGTCGCGGATGTGCCCGACGCTCGCCTCGACGATGTAGCCGGGGCCGAGGTAGCCCTTGATCGTCTTCGCCTTGGCAGGCGACTCGACGATGACGAGTCGGCGGCCGCCCTGTGCGGTCTCGCTGGTCGGGGACAACTTCGCTCTTCTCTCCGGTCGACGCTTGGGCCTCCCCAGGCCTTGATTTCCCGGGGGTCGGGTGGTGGTGACGCTGCGGAGTGTGACGGTACATCCCGCCCCCGTGTCAAACGGGAAAAGCCCGCAACGGCCACTCGAACGGTAACCCGACTACCCCCCTTCCTGCCGCCCGGAGTGCTCACCAGGCCGTTCGGGCTGATGCGGAAGGTGATTTCTCAGTTACGGAGACCGGACAGGAGCGGCGGCCGTCACAGGCGCCCGAAGCACCACACGCCGACGGTCAGGGCGGTCACTGCGGCCAGGGTCGCGACGGTCGCCGACGCGGTGCGGGGCAGTCCGTGGGCGACGGGTTCCCGGTGCCGGACCCGGACCGCCGTCCACACCAGCAAGGCCGCTCCGAACAGGGAGAACACCGTTCCCGCGAAGATCGCCGGCCCGCTCTCCATGTACGTCCCCTCCCGCCCCCGGATGCCCCGGTACGGGAGGCTGACACCCGCGGGCGACGACGACGCCAACCCGCGGTGAACAGGAGTCGACCCTCTCCCGGGGCGGCGCTCCGACCGCCTCCGCGAAGTGATGGGAATCAAGCTCTCCACTTTTTTCCCGCGTTTTTCAGGCTCGGCCCCGGGCAAAGATCGAAAAGCTTGTCCGAGCACCATCGAAACGGCCCACACGCCCCGAGAACGACGAGAACTCGCCGCCGTCCCGGCAGTCCCTGTGGGCCCGGTGAGCACTCAGGGGCGCCCAGGCCTCATCGGTCGCATGAACCGGTCACTGAGCCGGTTCCTCCACCGATTTCTGCGCCGGTTCGATGAAGCCCTGCTCCACCAGCAGGCGGATCTGGGCCGGAGTGCGGTCGCGCAGGAGGAGCGGGTTCTCGCCCATCAGCTGGGCGATGGCGTCCAGGATGCGGCCGGCGCTCAGTGTGCCGTCGCAGACACCGGCGAAGCCGGCGCCCACCGTGTCCACCGTGGTGGCCCGGCGCATCCCCCGGTTCTGGCGCAGCACGACGTGCTCGGGGTCCTCGGCGCCGGGGAGCCCGACCTGCTCCTGGACCACCTCGCGCACGAGCCGGAAGTGGCCGTCGAGCAGGGCCGCGTCGTCGTGGTCCCGCAGATAGTCGACGCGGGCGAAGTGCGCCCGGACGGTGTCGCCGAGCGGCTGCTCCACCGGGTGCGGCCACTCCTCCACGGTGATCGAGGGCGTCGTGGAGCGCGTCCTGCGCAGCGTGATCCAGCCGAAGCCCACGGCCCTGACCTTGCGCGCCTCGAACTCCTCCAGCCAGGCGTCGTACCGCGTCTGGTACTCCGCGGCGTCACCGCGGTGGTCGCCCGCGTCCCTCAGCCACAGCTCGGCGTACTGCGTGACGTCCTGCACCTCGCGCTGCACGATCCACGCGTCGCACCCGCGGGGCACCCATGACCTGAGCCTGTCCTGCCAGTCCTCCCCCTCGACGTGCTGCCAGTTGGCGAGGAACTGCGCGAACCCGCCCTCGTTCAGCCGCTCCCCCGCCTGCTGAACGAGCGTGCGGCACAGATCGTCCCCGCTCATCCCGCCGTCGCGGTACGTCAGCCGGGCGCCCGGGGAGATCACGAAGGGCGGGTTCGACACGATCAGGTCGAACCGCTCGTCGTCGTGGACCGGCTCGAACAGCGAGCCCTGACGCAGATCGGCCGCCCGCGCGCCGGACAGCGCGAGCGTCAGGGCGGTGATGTGCAGCGCGCGCGGGTTGACGTCGGTCGCGGTCACGCGCGTGGCGTGGCGGCCGGCGTGCAGCGCCTGGATGCCGGAGCCGGTTCCGAGGTCGAGCGCGGAGCCGACCGGCGTGCGGACCGTGATGCCGGCCAGGGTCGTGGAGGCACCGCCGACCCCGAGGACGACG
This sequence comes from Streptomyces sp. NPDC001231, assembly GCF_042896885.1. Taxonomy (NCBI): domain Bacteria; kingdom Bacillati; phylum Actinomycetota; class Actinomycetes; order Kitasatosporales; family Streptomycetaceae; genus Streptomyces; species Streptomyces sp. NPDC001231. Next base: position 51,399 of record NZ_JBIAXS010000022.1, on the reverse strand, counting down.
CCCTCGTCGCGGCTGCCGATCCCGCCCGCGCCACCGACCGCGCAGCCCAGGTCGGAGACGATGAACCAGTCCTCGCCGTCGAGTCCGCCGTACGGCCGGACGTCCACGGTCGCGGCGACCTCGTCCGCGCCGGCGCGGACCAGCCAGCCGGTCTCCAGGCACGCCTCGACGGGCAGGGCGCCCGCCACGCGCGCGTACGGCACCGGCTGCTGGAGCAGGAACAGCCGGACCAGCAGTTCCAGCGGCGTGTCGCCGCGCGTGGCCCGGAGCGCGGGCACGGTCTCGGCGCGCGCCAGCGCCGCGTACGCGGGCGCGCCGAGCAGCTCCAGCAGTCCGTCGGCGGTGAAGGAGGCGCCTAGCAGGGCATCCCGGAGCCGGGCGGCGACGTCCGGTCGGTCGGAGGCGGGCAGTGCGGGCAGGCTGGTGTCACTCACGCCCCCCATTGTGTCGGCTCACTCCGACAGCGCACGCGCGCGTGTGCTTGCGTGTGTCTGCGCGCGTGACTGCGTGTGTCTGTGCGCGTCTGTGCGTGCGTCAGCCGCTGGTCGCCGGGGACGAGGCCGAGGTGGACGGCGTGGCGGAGGCGGACTTGCAGCTCGGCTGCTGGGCCATCGCCCGGCCGACGTCGCCCTCCTCGAGGTTCTTCAGCGCGTCGTTCCCGGTCCGGCTCAGCTTGTCCAGCCGGGTGGCGATGTCCTTGAGGCCGTCCGCGAACTTGGCCTGGTCCTTGGTGTCGAGCTTGTCCACCTGCTGCTTCAGCGAGGTGTACGAGGCCGCCAGACCGTTGAGCTCCTTGACCGCGTCCTGCTGCTTCTTCCGGCCGTTGTCGACCTCGGGTGCGCCGGCGTTGTTCACGGCCTGGCCGATGGCCTTGTAGGCGTCGGCCATGTCCTGGAAGGCCTGCGCGTCGGTCTTCTGGACCTGGGCCGGCTCGCTGTTGTCCGAAGTCTCCTTCTGGATGGCGACGTTGGCTGCCTCGATCTTCTTCGCCTGCGGCTGCACCGCGTCGCACACCTGCTTGGCCCAGGTGTTCAGCGCGTCGTTCTTGCTGTCGGCAGCGCTACTGGTGCAGCCCGTCAGTGCCAGTACGAGTACCGCACCGCCGGACAGCGCGGCCGCGAGCTTCTTGTTCACCGGTTTGGTCCCTTCCATGGCTCTCGGCCCCGGAACATACACGCCGTGTCGGCCACACCCGGGACTCGGTCGCCCCTTGTGTGGCGTCTTGCGACTATTTGCACCAAGCGAGAGAAGGCTCACGGAGAGCATCGGCACACACGGCGGGCGGGCGACGCGTCGTACGCGCCGCCCGCCCGTCTCCTGAGCTGGGCCCGGGATGAGACCGCCTACGAAACCACCGCGGGATCGGCCGACTTGGAGACCCGTTCGGCGTTGTCGTCGTCGCCCACGGCGATACCGCGCCGCTTGGAGATGTAGACCGCGCCGACGATCACGGCCAGCGACACGACCGCGATCACGATCCGCACGCCGAGGCTCTTGTCGCTGCCGTAGGAGAACTTGATGACCGCGGGCGCGATGAGCAGCGACACCAGGTTCATCACCTTCAGCAGCGGGTTGATCGCGGGGCCGGCGGTGTCCTTGAAGGGATCGCCCACCGTGTCCCCGATCACCGTGGCCGCGTGGGCCTCGCTGCCCTTGCCTCCGTGGTTGCCGTCCTCGACCAGCTTCTTGGCGTTGTCCCAGGCGCCACCGGAGTTGGCCAGGAACACCGCCATCAGCGTGCCCGCGCCGATCGCGCCCGCGAGATAGGAGCCGAGCGCACCGACACCGAGCGTGAACCCGATGAAGATGGGCGCCATGACGGCGAGCAGCCCGGGTGTGGCGAGCTCGCGCAGGGCGTCCTTGGTGCAGATGTCGACGACCTTGCCGTACTCCGGCTTCTCGCTGAAGTCCATGATCCCGGGCTTCTCACGGAACTGCCGGCGCACCTCGTACACCACCGAACCCGCCGACCGGGACACCGCGTTGATCGCCAGCCCCGAGAACAGGAAGACGACCGCGGCGCCGGCGATGAGGCCGACCAGGTTGTTGGGCTGCGAGATGTCCATGATCAGGGTCATCGGCACACCCGAACCGGTCAGCTTCTCCCCGACGTCACGCGCGCCGGTGGTGATGGCGTCCCGGTACGACCCGAAGAGCGCCGAGGCCGCGAGGACGGCGGTGGCGATGGCGATGCCCTTGGTGATGGCCTTGGTGGTGTTGCCCACCGCGTCCAGGTTGGTGAGCACCTGGGCGCCCGCGCCCTCGACGTCGCCGGACATCTCGGCGATGCCCTGGGCGTTGTCGGAGACCGGGCCGAAGGTGTCCATGGCGACGATCACACCGACCGTGGTGAGCAGCCCGGTGCCGGCCAGCGCCACCGCGAACAGCGCCAGCATGATCGACGTACCGCCGAGCAGGAAGGCCCCGTACACGCTGAGGCCGATCAGCAGGGCGGTGTAGACCGCCGACTCCAGGCCCACGGAGACACCGGCGAGGACGACGGTGGCCGGACCGGTGAGCGAGGTCTTGCCGATGTCTCTGACCGGACGACGGTTGGTCTCGGTGAAGTAGCCGGTCAGCTGCTGGATCACGGCGGCCAGCAGGATGCCGATCCCCACCGCGACCAGGGCGAGAATCCGCGGGTCGCCGTCCTTGCCCCTGATCGCCGCGTCGGTGACACCGGTGAGACCGGCGTACGACGACGGCAGATAGACGAAGACGGCGGCCGCGACCAGGGCGAGTGAGATCACCGCGGAGATGAAGAAACCGCGGTTGATCGCGCTCATACCACTGCGGTCGGCGCGGCGCGGCGCCACCGCGAAGATCCCGATCATGGCGGTGATCACACCGATGGCCGGCACGAGCAGCGGGAAGGCGAGCCCGTCGTTGCCGAAGGCCGCCTTGCCGAGGATGAGCGCGGCGACCAGCGTGACGGCGTACGACTCGAAGAGGTCGGCCGCCATGCCCGCGCAGTCGCCGACGTTGTCGCCCACGTTGTCGGCGATGGTCGCGGCATTGCGCGGATCGTCCTCCGGAATGCCCTGCTCGACCTTGCCGACCAGGTCGGCGCCGACGTCGGCGGCCTTGGTGAAGATGCCGCCGCCCACACGCATGAACATCGCGATCAGCGCGGCGCCGAGGCCGAAGCCCTCCAGCACCTTCGGCGCGTCGGCCGCGTACACCAGCACCACACAGGAGGCGCCGAGCAGGCCGAGCCCCACCGTGAACATGCCGACGACGCCGCCGGTACGAAAAGCGATCTTCATTGCCTTGTGCGAGACGGCGGTGAGATCCTTTTCCGGCTCACCCTCCGCAGGGGTCGCTTCACGGGCCGCCGCGGCGACACGTACATTGCTGCGCACGGCGAGCCACATGCCGATATAGCCGGTGGCCGCCGAGAAGGCGGCTCCGATCAGGAAGAACACAGATCGTCCGGCGCGCTGATTCCAGTCGTCCGCGGGCAGCAGCATGAGCAGGAAGAACACGATCACGGCGAATACGCCGAGCGTGCGCAACTGGCGGCCCAGATAGGCGTTCGCGCCTTCCTGGACCGCTTCAGCGATCTTCTTCATGCTGCTGGTGCCCTCGCCCGCCGCGAGCACCTGGCGCACCAGGACGCCTGCGACCACGAGCGCGGCCAGCGCGACGGCCGCGATGACCGCCACGATGATCCGATTGTCGTTGGTCAGCACTGCAGCTGCGAAGGTTGTGGGGTGGCCCAACTGATGAGGGGTAGAAAGCCCCGCCATTCGTCCTCCTTGACGCTTGGGCTGAGCTCAAGATGTGGACGGATTGTAGGTAGCGGAACCTGATCAAAACAGAGCGCGGCAAACCGAATTGCCCTTCACCTGCTCTTCAGCAAATGATCGACGTCACGCCACGGAACCCGAAAGAGGTAATGGTTCAAAACCATTGACCCTCGATCAATGCTTGATCAAATGATCTGCCGACCGGTCGTGAATTCATTCACGAATTCAATGTACCTGGTGGAAGCGGTCGTGCAACAAGAAGGGCCCTGCGAAGCAGGGCCCTCGTGTGGTGCGCCGAACGGGTGAGGTGCGTCAGGGAAGCGTCGCGACCGGCGATGTGGTCGGCCAGGTCATCTTGATCAACCCGCCGTGCTCCCCTGCCGACACCTTCACGTCGTCGACGAGACCGCTGATGACCGCGAGGCCCATCTCGTCCTCCTCGGCCTCCGCCTCGTCCACCGCGCCCGGGGCGTCCCCGGCGTGGTACGGCGCGTGCCGGGCCTCGTCGCCGACCTCGATGGAGAACTGCTTCTCCTCCTCGGTCAGCATCACCTTCACCGGTGCCGAGATCCCGCCGTTGCGATGCAGCCCCACAGCCCGGGAACAGGCCTCGCCGACGGCGAGTCTGACCTCGTCGAGGACGGCCTCGTCCACTCCGGCCCTGCGCGCCACCGCTGCCGCCACCAGACGGGCGGTCCTGACGTGCTCGGGCAGCGCGCTGAAGCGGAGTTCGACGGTGGCCATGCATCCCCCTCGGAGCTACGGGCGTGCTGTAGGAGGACCGGGCCGCCGAAATGCCCGGCCCCCCGTTTGGACTCTTCCGCCCCGGTCACCGGCCCGGGGCCGGTGGTCAGTCTGTCGCCGCCACCGCTTCGTCCACCGAGGTGTGGATCGGGAACACCTTGGTGAGACCGGTGATACGGAAGATCTTGAGAATGCGCTCCTGGTTGCACACCAGGCGCAGCGAGCCCTCGTGGGCACGCACGCGCTTCAGGCCGCCGACCAGCACGCCGAGCCCGGTGGAGTCGAGGAAGTCCACGCCCTCCATGTCGACGACGAGGTGGAAATTCCCGTCGTTCACCAGCTCGACCAGCTGCTCGCGCAGCTTGGGCGCGGTATATACGTCGATTTCGCCACCGACCTCGACGACCGTACGATCGCCGACGGTACGGGTCGACAGGGACAGGTCCACGGATCCTCCAGCACCTTGCTATCGAGCGGTCGCCCCTCGGGACACCTCGGCTTGAAGCCCCCGGGACGGTTCGCCAGCCGCGATGGCATTCAATCACTTACCGGCAGGCGTGCACGACGCCTTGGTCCCATTGTCCTGCACGCCGGTGACAGACTCGGTGCCGATGGCCAAGAATCACCGATCCGATCGATCCCCGGCTGCCCCCGCAACCCGCCTGGCGCCGGGCGCGGTTCTCGACCGGCTCGCCGCGGGGCAGAGCCGGGCTGCGCGCATCACTCATACGGAGCACTTGCCCCCGCGCGCGGGGCGCCATGCCGTCTGGCCCGACCGGATTCGGCCGGAGGTGATCGCGGCGGTCCAGGCGTGCGGGATCGAGCACCCGTGGGCGCACCAGGCTCGCGCCGCGGAACACGCCCTGGACGGCGACTCCGTCGTCGTCGCCACCGGCACCGCCTCCGGCAAGTCGCTGGCCTACCTCGTCCCGGTGCTCTCGACGTTGCTGGACGGTTCCGAGGCGGCCAACGGCCGCGGCTCCACCGCCCTGTACCTGGCCCCGACCAAGGCCCTCGCGGCCGACCAGTGCCGAGCGGTGAAGGAACTCGCCCGGCCGCTGGGCAAGGCCGTACGCCCCGCGGTGTACGACGGCGACACCCCGCCCGAGGAACGCGAGTGGATCCGCCAGTACGCCAACCACGTCCTGACCAACCCCGACATGCTGCACCGCGGGATCCTGCCCTCCCACCCGCGCTGGTCCTCCTTCCTGCGCGCCCTGAAGTACGTGGTCGTCGACGAGTGCCACACCTACCGGGGCGTCTTCGGCTCCCACGTCGCCCAGGTGCTGCGCCGCCTTCGCCGGCTGTGCGCGCGCTACGGCGCCTCTCCGGTCTTCCTGCTGGCCTCGGCGACCGCCGCGGAGCCCGCCGTGGCCGCCCGCCGCCTCACCGGAGTGCCCGTGGTGGAGGTGGCCGACGACGCCTCGCCCCGCGGTGAACTGGTGTTCGCCCTCTGGGAGCCCCCGCTGACCGAGCTGCGGGGCGAACGGGGCGCGCCCGTCCGGCGCACCGCCACCGCCGAGACGGCGGATCTGCTGACCGACCTCACCCTCCAGGGCGTGCGCTCGGTCGCCTTCGTACGGTCCCGGCGCGGCGCGGAACTGATCTCGGTGATCGCCCAGGAGCGGCTGGCCGAGATCGACCGGCCGCTGTCCCGGCGTGTCGCGGCCTACCGGGGCGGCTACCTGCCCGAGGAGCGCCGCGCCCTGGAACGCGCCCTGCACTCCGGCGAGCTCCTGGGCCTGGCCGCCACGACCGCCCTGGAGCTGGGCGTGGACGTGTCCGGCCTGGACGCCGTGCTGATCGCCGGATACCCGGGCACCCGCGCCTCCCTGTGGCAGCAGGCGGGCCGCGCGGGGCGCTCCGGTCGGGGCGCCCTGGCGGTGCTGGTCGCCCGCGACGACCCGCTGGACACCTTCCTCGTCCACCACCCCGAGGCCCTGTTCGACCAGCCGGTCGAGTCCACGGTCCTCGACCCCGACAACCCCTACGTCCTCGCCCCGCACCTGTGCGCGGCCGCCGCCGAGCTGCCGCTCACCGAGGAGGACACCGAACTGTTCGGCCCGGCCTGCGCGGAGCTATTGCCGCAGCTGGAGGCCGCGAAGCTGCTGCGCCGCCGGACGAAGGCCTGGCACTGGACGCGCCGGGAGCGGGCCGCTGACCTCACCGACATCCGCGGCGAGGGCGGACGGCCGGTGCAGATCGTCGAGGCCGGCACCGGCCGGCTGCTCGGCACGGTCGACGCGAGCGCCGCACACACGACGGTGCACGAGGGCGCCGTCCATCTGCACCAGGGCCGTACGTACCTGGTGCGCTCCCTCGATCTGGACGACTCGGTCGCCCTGGTCGAGGAGGCCGCCCCGCCGTACACGACGGTCGCCCGCGACACGACGGCTATCTCCGTCCTGGAGACGGACGTCGAGGTGCCCTGGGGCGACGGCCGCCTGTGCTACGGCTCCGTCGAGGTCACCAACCAGGTGGTCTCCTTCCTGCGCAGACGTGTCATCACCGGTGAAGTGCTCGGCGAGACGAAACTCGACCTCCCTCCTCGTACGCTGCGCACCCGCGCGGTGTGGTGGACGGTCACCGAGGACCAGCTGGACGAGGCCCGGATCAACCCGGAGATCCTCGGTGGCGCCCTCCACGCCGCGGAGCACGCGTCGATCGGCATGCTGCCCCTGTTCGCGACCTGCGACCGCTGGGACATCGGCGGCGTGTCCGTCCCACTGCACCCCGACACGCTGCTGCCCACGGTCTTCGTCTACGACGGCCATCCGGGTGGCGCGGGCTTCGCCGAACACGCCTTCCACACCGCGCGCGCCTGGCTCTCCGCCACCCGCGAGGCCATCGCCTCCTGCGAGTGCGACTCCGGCTGCCCGTCCTGCATCCAGTCCCCCAAGTGCGGCAACGGCAACGACCCGCTGCACAAGAGGGGGGCCGTGCGTCTGCTGACGGTGCTGCTGAAGGCGGCCCCGGAGGAGAAGGCGGCGGAGATGGAGGCGGAGGCGGAGGCAGAGATGGAGGCGGAGGCTTAGCCCACGCGGGTGAAAGGCACGGGCGCCAGGGGCCCTGTGTGAGCCGTACGCCCCGCTATGGATCCCGCGGAAGCCGTGGACCCTGCCGTGGATCCCGCGGGGCCCGTAGACCCTGCCATGGGCCCTCCAGCCCCCACCGGCCCAGCCGTGGGCTCCCCGGGCCCCGCCGCCCCTGCCACAGGCTCCCCGGGCTCCCCCGGTCCCACCGGGGCGTCCGCCGGAGCAGCCGGTCCCGCTCTCGCCCTCACCTCCGCGGTGAAGAGTCCCCGGTCCGCCGCCGCCGTGACGTCCGAGGTGTCGCCCACGATGGCGCACCGGACGAGCCGGGCGGCCTGTGCCCGGGCCACCTCGTCCGCCCGGGCGCAGGCGGCGGCACCGCCCTCGGCCCAGTGGCCTGCCGCCGCCAGGGCCGCGAGGTCGGCGGCTCCGGCCACGCGGTGCCGGTCGACCACCGCCTGCCCCAGAGCGAGCCCGATACCGAACACCACGCAGAGCAGGGCGATCGCCCCGACGCTCCACACGGTGGCGGAGCCCCGGTCGGACAGACGGCGTCCGCCACGTCCGCCACCGATGGGCCGGCGGAAGCCGCGGGGGGCCGGAATGCGGCGCCTCATGTCCCCGTCCTCCGCTTCATGTCCCCGTCCTCCGCTTCATGTCCCCGTCCCCCGCTCTGCGCGCGTCCCGAGCGTTTCCTCCGCCTCCGCCACGGCCTCCTCCCTCAGCCGGAAGCGCAGCACCCCCAGCCCCGGCGGGTCGGCCACGACGACCACGTGCACGCGGTCTCCCCTGCGGGTCACCGTGACTTTCGCCCCGTGCGGTGCCACGTCCCGGGTCACTCGGGTGACCGCGCCGTCCGGGTCCTGGCGGGCGGCGGCCCGGGCCCCTGCCCGGGCCGCGTCCACGCACTGGATCTGTGCGAGCACGACCAGCAGGACCCAGACCAGCGTCGTCACCACCAGCACCAGCACGGGCAGGACCATGGCCGCCTCCGCCGTCACGAACCCCGCGTCGGCGCCCTGCCGTTCGGCCCGGTGTGCCCATGCCCGTTCACATCCGCGCACTGAGCGCCCGCTTCACGATGTTCTGCAACTCCGTCTTGACCTGGCCGCTCGTCACCACCTCGTACAGCAGCACCGCGAACGCCACCGCCGCGATGATCCCCATCGCGTACTCGGACGTCACCATTCCCGCGTCCCTGCGTGCCAGGGCACGCAGCCGTGCCCACACCTTTCCGTACATTTCAACCCCCGTAAGGTCTTGGTCTGTTGGTTGGCCGTGTCTCTTGGTCGGCTGTTGTGTGTTGATCGGCTGTTGTCTGTTGGTTGTCGACCCGCTGCTCCCGCATCCGTTCCGCCGGTGCCCTCAGCCACCACCTCCGCTCAGCACTCCGCCCGCGAGGCCGATCAGCACGGGCAGCACGCCCACCGCGACGAACGCGGGCAGGAAGCACAGCCCCACCGGCGCGGTGACCAGCACGGCCGCGCGGCGTGCCCGGGCCGTCGCGGTGCGCGCCCGGTCGGCGCGGACGTCGGCCGCGAGCCGGGCCACCGGTCCGGCGGCGGGAAGGCCCGACTCGTCGGCCCGCTCCAGCAGCCGTGCCAGGGCCGCGGCCCCCGGTATCGAGGCGAGTCCGCGCCAGGCGTCGGCCGCCTGTCCGCCGAGCCGCACCTGGGCGGCGCCCCGGGCCAGTGCGTCCCCGACGGGGCCGCCCAGGGCCTCCCCGACGGCCTGGGCGGCGATCACCGGACCGGCACCGGCCGCGATGCAGGCCGCCAGCAGGTCGGCCGCGAGCGGGAGTTGACGGGCGGCTTCGGCCGCGTCGGACTCCGCTTCGGGGCGGCCGGCCGCCCGCCGCCGCCACTGCCACATCCCGGCCGCCCCGGCCAGCCCGAACGCGAGCCCGGAGAGCCCGCCGACCAGCACCCACCCCGCCCCGGCCACACCCACCGCCGGCAGCCACCGCCGCACGGCACCGGCCGCCAGGAGCCGTGAGCGCGAGCGCCATGCCTCTTCCGCCGAACGCTCCGTCCCCAGCAGCGCGGCCATCCGCCGCCGCGCGCTCCGCTCCCGGCTCATCGCCTGCAGCCATCTCACCGACAGCCACAGGAGCACCGCCGCCGCCGCGGCCATCCCCAACCTGTGGACAACGACACCCGTGCTCACATCGCCTCCGCCCCTCGCACGATCCGCAGGGCCCACCACAGCCCCGCGCCCTCCAGCACGCCACCGATGACCAGGCAGCCCAGTCCCGCTCCCGTGTGCAGCAGCACCCGCAAGGGATCGGCCCCCATGGCCGTGCCCAGCAGGAGTCCGAGGACCGGCAGGCCGGCGAGCATGACGGCCGTGGCCCTGGCCCCGGACAACTGGGCCCGTAGATCGGCGCGTTGGTCGCGCTCCACCCGCAGTGCGCTCTCGAGCCGGTCCAGCCCGGCCGCCAGGCCCGCGCCCTGGTCCACCGCCACCCGCCAGCAGGCCGCGAGGCCGCGCAGGCCCTCGGCGCCCGGCTGCCGGGCCGCCGCGGCGAGCGCCGCGGACACGTCCCCGCCGAACCGGGCCGCCGCCAGCACCGCAGCCTGGGCGTCGCCGAGCCCACCTGAGTCCCGTGCGGCGCACAGCAGCGCCTCGCCCGGCTGCCGCCCGGTCCGCACCTCTCCGGCGAGTGCCCCGCACAGGGCGATCACCGCGTCCGCCCGCCGCTCCTGCCGTCGGCGCGCCGCCCGGGCCAGCCGGGTGCGGCGCAGCAGCGGCACCCCGACCGCCCCCGCGACGACAGGCAGCACCGAGGCGCCCAGCACCGCGAGTACCATCCCGGCGGCCAGCGCCCACCACTCGGCACGCAACCGCCCTCGAACCTGGGCCAGTTCGCGAAGGACCCGGCCCGAGAGCGGCGGCCCCGTGCCCTCCGGGCCGCCGCCGGCGAGCAGCGACCGCGCCCGCCGTGCCGCGGAGTACCGGCCGCCCAGCAGCCACACGGCCGCCCCTGCACACACCGCGCCCGCGGCCGCGCAGGCCGAGCCCGAGAACCCCTCATCCATCGCGGTCGTCGCCCCCTCTCCCGCTCTCCGTCCGGAGCAGCCCCCGCAGCCGCTCCCACCCTCGCTCCGCCACGAACGCCTCCGCGCCCCAGCGCAGCGCCGGCACGGTCCGCACCAGTCCCGACGCGTCCCGCTCCAGCACCCGCACCTCGGCGATCCGCCGCCGTCCGGAGCGGTCCCGCACGAGGTGCAGCACCACCGACAGCGCGGCCGCCAACTGGCTGTGCAACGCCGCCCGGTCGAGCCCGGCGGCGGTGCCCAGCGCCTCCAGCCGGGCGGGGACGTCCGCCGCCGCGTTGGCGTGGACCGTGCCGCATCCGCCCTCGTGGCCGGTGTTCAGCGCGGCCAGCAGATGGACCACCTCGCCGCCGCGCACCTCGCCCACGACCAGCCGGTCCGGCCGCATCCGCAGTGCCTGCCGCACCAGGTCCTCGAGGGTGACCAGGCCCGCGCCCTCCTGGTTGGCGGGCCTGGTCTCCAGCCGGACGACGTGCGGATGGTCGGGTCGCAGCTCCGCGGAGTCCTCGGCGAGGACGATCCGCTCGCCGGGCCCGGCCAGTCCGAGCAGCGCGCTGAGCAGCGTGGTCTTGCCGGTTCCGGTCCCCCCGCTGATGAGGAAGGACAGCCGGGCCTCGATCAGTGCCCGCAGCACGCGGTCCCCGCCGGGCGGCACCGTGCCCGCCGCGACCAGTTCCTCCAGCGTGAACGCGCGCGGCCGTACGACCCGCAGGGACAGACAGGTGCAGCCGACGGCGACGGGAGGCAGCACCGCGTGCAGCCGGGTGCCGTCGGGCAACCGGGCGTCGACCCAGGGCCGAGCGTCGTCCAGCCGGCGGCCGGCCACGGCGGCCAGGCGCTGCGCGAGGCGCCGTACGGCCGCCGCGTCGGGGAAGGCGACGGCGGCCCGCTCCAGTCCGCCGCCCCGGTCCACCCACACCCGGTCCGGGGCCGACACGAGGACGTCGGTCACCGACGGATCGGCCAGCAACGGCTCCAGCGGACCGCTGCCGATCAGCTCGGAACGCAACTGCTCGGCCGCGCCCAGCACTTCGGCGTCCCCAAGCACGCGGCCCTGTTCGCGCAGGGCCTGCGCGACCCGCGCGGGCGTCGGCTCGGCCCCGCTCTCGGCGAGCCACCGCCGTACGCCGTCCAGCAACTCCGCGGGCATCCGGGACCCGTTGGCAGGCGCGGGCTCGCGGAGCACATCCGCCGGGGCCGTCCGCGGGTCCGTTCGCAGGTGTTCGGCAACCGTCCTCATGCGGCGGCCGCCTCGATCAGCGCCCGCTCCCAGAAGGCGGTGCAGAAGCGGGCGAGCGGCCCGCGCGCCACCGCGCCGGGCGGGGTCCTGCCCTCGCCGGAGCGCCGCAGCGCGGACTCCACGGGCACCTCGCCCGCCAGCGGCAGACCGAGCAGCCGGGTCACCTCGCGGTCGTCGAGCCCGGGCGCGTACGGACCCCGGACCGCCACCCGCAGATCGCGCAGGACCATGCCGACCGCGGACGCCACCCGTGCCGCGGCCGCCACGGCGCGCAGCTCGGCGGGGACCACGAGCAGGCCGAGGTCGATCTGGGCGAGGGCCTCGGCGACCCCCTCGTCGACGCGGCGGGGCAGATCGACCACCACGGCGCCGCCGCGCCGCCGGGCGGCGGCCAGCACCGCCCGGACGGCCTGCGGCGGGACGGCCACGCAGTCGCCGCGGTCCCAGCTGAGCACGCGCAGCGAGTGCAGTTCGGGCAGCGACTCCTCCAGGGCGCCGCCGCCGACTCTCCCGCGCGAGGCGGCGAACGCCGGCCAGCGCAGTCCCTCGGCCGTCTCCCCGCCCAGCAGGACGTCGAGGCCGCCGCCCAGCGGATCGGCGTCCACGAGCAGGGTGCGCAGGCCCTCCCGCGCGGAGGTGACGGCGAGCGCGCAGGCCAGCGTGGACGCGCCCGCCCCGCCGCGGCCGCCGATGACACCCACGGTGAGCGCGGGACGGCCGACGCCCTCGGCGACGTCGGCGATGCGGTCGACCAGCCACTGCTCGCCGTCGGGCAGCACCAGCACGTGATCGGCGCCGATCTCGATGGCGCGCCGCCAGATCCCGGAGTCGTCCTGGTCGCGGCCGACCAGCACCACTCCGCGCCGGCGCGCCGCTCCGCGCACCCGCCGGGCGGCGTCGTCACCGACCAGCACCAGCGGCGCCGCCTCCCAGCCGCCTCTGCGCTCGGGAAGGCCGTGGTGGACCTCGGGTGTGGCACCGGCCGCGGCGCACAGGCGCAGCAGGTCGTCGAGGAGCCCGGCGTCCTCGGTGACGATCAGCGGTCTGCCCTGGAGCCCTCCGGCATCGGGCGGTGGATCGTGTGTGACGGTTCCGGCCACGGGTCGAACCCCCTTCGCTGCTTCTTGCGCGCGGCCCGTGCGGCCCCGCGAATCCCGAACGTGAGAAGAACCGGCGACCGGCCTTCCTATGGGCGGCCGATACGAACCGGCCGCACGCGCCCGGACAATCGGAACCGGCCATGAACTCGCCGGAAGCGGTGCGCGTCGGAATCACGGTGCAGCGATCCGGGAAATCGTGTGGATCTTGGTCAAAAACGGTGGACAACTCGATGGCTGTGAATATCGCCATCACCCATACCGGTGACCCCTGTGCTGGCTCCCGTACGACTTCCACAGAGCAGCGCCACGACTACACAACGTGACAGATCATGGAAATCCCTTGAATCCCGCGCGGCGCGGCCGATCCGGCTCGGCAACCACGGACAGAAAGGGAAAAACCCACCCGGACATGCGACGACCCCCGCCGGGGGGGAGAGCGGGGGTCGTCTCCACGGCCGACTCGGGGGGGGAGGAGTCGGACCGGGTTGGCACGGTCGCGAACGATCCGTGACTTCCATGGTGTACCCGAGAGCCCTCTCAGGCAAACCCACGCGCCCACCTTACGCCGAATGGGCTGCCCCTATGCTCAGGGGCGTGGAAAACCACTCCTTGCCCCGCACAGCGGCCTTCTTCGATCTGGACAAGACGGTCATTGCGAAGTCGAGCACGCTCACCTTCAGCAAGTCCTTCTACCAAGGCGGACTGATCAACCGCAGGGCCGTGTTGCGAACGGCGTACGCCCAGTTCGTCTTCCTCGCCGGCGGCGCCGACCACGACCAGATGGAGCGCATGCGCGAGTATCTGTCCGCGCTGTGCCGCGGCTGGAACGTGCGGCAGGTCAAGGAGATCGTCGCCGAGACGCTGCACGACCTGATCGACCCGATCATCTACGACGAGGCCGCGTCCCTCATCGAGGAGCACCACACCGCCGGTCGTGACGTGGTCATCGTGTCCACGTCGGGCGCGGAGGTGGTCGAGCCGATCGGCGAACTGCTCGGCGCGGACCGCGTGGTGGCCACCCGGATGGTGGTGGGGGAGGACGGCTGCTTCACCGGCGAGGTGGAGTACTACGCCTACGGCCCGACCAAGGCGGAGGCGATCCGCGAGCTGGCCGGGTCCGAGGGTTACGACCTCAGCCGCTGCTACGCCTACAGCGACTCGGTGACCGACCTGCCGATGCTGGAGTCGGTCGGGCATCCGCACGCCGTGAACCCGGACCGGGCACTGCGCCGGGAGGCCGTCGCGCGCGCGTGGCCGATTCTCGACTTCCACCGGCCGGTGCGGCTCAAGCAGCGGCTGCCCGCGTTCTCCGTACCGCCGCGTCCGGCCCTGGTCGCGGCGGCGGCCATAGGCGCGGCGGCGGCCACCGCGGGGCTCGTCTGGTACACGAGCCGACGCCGGAACTCGCTCGCCTGATCCGCCGCCCGGCCGCCGGAAAATCCCGCGCGGAACTCGCGCGCCCGTTTAGTTCCTGTTTGAACCTGAAAGTAAAGAAGTGCAGCCAGGGGTTCCGCTTGCTCCCCGCTTGCAGTACAAAGGATTCGACGGCCCGCGAGACCAAAGGACATCCGAAAGGATCACCTTTAAAGCTCAATCGGCCCCACGGACCGAGCATGAACACCGGGCACCCACGCGACGTCGACCCGTCGATTACGGGCCAGCCGCACCAGGTGACGGGCAAAGATCCCGACCTGATGGGCGACATATCGAGGACGCTTGGTAACTCGGTGGTGATGCCAGCGGCGGTACGAGTTCTCGTACCGCCGCAACCCTGCGTCCGGATCCGTCACGCCGCCCCGCGCTGGAGCGCCTCGCACACCGCCGTGGACTCGCGCGCACCCAGCTCAACCGCCCTTGCGCAATGGGCGATCCAGGCCACCATGCCCTCCGGGGTGCCGGAGACATAGCCGTCGAGGGCGGCCAGGTAGGCCGCGCGACCCAGTTCGGCGTGGCCGACCTCGGCGGGGCAGACCGACTTGGGGTCGAGACCGCTGCCGATCAGGACGATGCGCTCGGCTGTCCGGGCGACCAGTCCGTTGTGGGAGACGAAGGGGCGCAGCGCCAGGAGTTCGCCGTGCACCACGGCCGCCGTCACCAGGGCGGGCGCGGAGCTGCCGGCGATGATCAGCTCCGACAGGCCCTCCAGACGTCCGGAGACCTCTGCGGCGCTCGGCGGCGGCAGCTCGACCAGCGGCTCACCGACGTCCTCGCCCTCCTGACGCGGCCGTCCGACCGCCCCCTCCTGGCTCGCGGCGGCCACGAGATGCAGCCGGGCCAGCACCCGCAGGGGCGACTGCCGCCAGATGGACAGCAGTTGGCCGGCCTCGGCCGTCAGCCTCAGGGCGGCGCCCACCACCCGCGCCTCGTCGTCGCCGCTGAAGTCGGAGCGCCGGCGCACCTCCTCCAGGGCCCAGTCCGCACCGGACAGCGCCGCAGAGCCGCGCGCACCGCGCAGCGCCGCCTCGGAGGTGATCTCGTTGCTCCTGCGCCGCATGACCCGGTGCCCGTACACGCGGTCCACGGCCTTGCGTACGGACTCCACGGACTCGGCCACACCGGGCAGCGCGCCCAGGGCCGCGAGGGGGTCCTCCCTGCTCGCGCTCGTTCGAGAGCTTGGGGGAGGATCGGCGGCCGCTCCTGTCGCACTCATGAGTACGACCCTACGGGCCCGAGCGCTCCACCCCACGAAGGAGTGGTCTTCTTCACGCAGACCACCACCCTGGGCAACCAGAGCACTACGCTTCGTGAACATGAAAATTGCTTTCGTCGGGAAGGGCGGCAGCGGCAAGACCACTCTGTCCTCCCTGTTCATCCGCCATCTCGCGGCCACCGGCGCGCCCGTCGTCGCGATCGACGCCGACATCAACCAGCACCTGGGGGCCGCGCTCGGCCTGGAGGAGCCGCAGGCCGCCGCACTGCCCGCGATGGGCGACCGGCTGCCGCTGATCAAGGACTACCTGCGCGGCACCAACCCGCGCATCGCCTCCACCGAGACGATGATCAAGACGACCCCGCCGGGCGAGGGCTCGCGTCTGCTGCGCCTGTGCGAGGACAACCCGCTCTATGACGCCTGCGCGCACCCGGTGGAACTCGACGGCGGTGCCGCGCGTTTGATGGTCACCGGCCCCTTCACGGACGCCGACCTGGGGGTCGCCTGCTACCACTCCAAGACCGGGGCGGTGGAGCTGTTCCTGAACCACCTGGTGGACAGCCGCGACGAGTACGCCGTGGTCGACATGACGGCGGGCTCGGACTCCTTCGCCTCCGGCATGTTCACCCGGTTCGACATCACGTTCCTCGTCGCCGAGCCGACCCGGAAGGGGGTCTCCGTCTACCGCCAGTACAAGGAGTACGCCCGCGACTACGGGGTCGTCCTGCGCGTCGTCGGCAACAAGGTGCAGGGGCAGGACGACCTCGACTTCCTGCGCGCCGAGGTCGGGGACGACCTGCTCGTGACCGTCGGGCACTCCGACTGGGTGCGCGCCATGGAGAAGGGCCGGCCGCCCCGGTTCGAGTTCCTGGAGGACGCCAACCGCCGCGCGCTGCGCATGCTCCAGGTCGCCGCCGACGCCACGTACGAGCTGCGTGACTGGGACCGGTACACCCGCCAGATGGTGCACTTCCATCTGAAGAACGCCGCCTCGTGGGGAAACGAGCGGACCGGGGCCGACCTCGCGGCGCAGATCGACCCCGCCTTCGTCCTGGGCGAGGGCGTCACCGCCCCGGCGTGAGCACCGCTACGGCTTGGGCGCCCCGGGTACGCCCTTGGGGGCCGGGGCCGGGCGGCTCGACAGGAAGGACGCCCAGCCCCGCGCCGGAGCCTCGCCGACCTTGAGGGTCCGCAGCTCGGCGAGGGACCGCGGTTCCTGGGCGTCCAGCCAGTCGGCCAGCTGATGGAAGGAGACACAGCGCACGTCGGGCTTGTTGCACACCTCCTTCACGACGTCCTCGACGGCGCGCATGTAGGTGCCGCCGTTCCAGGACTCGAAGTGGTTGCCGATCACCAGCGGGGCGCGGTTGCCGTCGTAGGCCCGGCGGAAGCCCTTGAGCAGGCCGTCGCGCATCTGGTTGCCCCAGTCGTCGAACTCGGCGGGGTCGCCCTGGGTCTGCGTGCCGGACTGGTTGACCATGAAGCTGTAGTCCATGGTCAACTGCTCGGAGTTGTGCCCGGGGAAGGGCACCAGCTGCATCGACAGGTCCCACAGTCCGTCCCTCTGCCTGGGCCATACCTGGTTGTTGACACCGCTGCTGTCGTAGCGGAAGCCCAGTTGGCTCGCCGCCTTGACGAAGTTCTTCCGGCCCTCCAGGCACGGGGTGCGGCCGCCGATGAGCTCCTTGTCGTAGTCGAAGGGCAGCGAAGCGGCGTCCTTCATGCCGGTGTTGGTCCTCCAGGTCTTCACGAACTGCTTGGCCTGGGCGATCTCGCTCTTCCACTCGTCGACCGACCACTTTCCGACTCCGCCGTCGGGGCCGCAGAAGTGACCGTTGAAATGCGTGCCGATCTCATTGCCCTCCAGCCACGCCAGACGCGCCTGCCCGACCGTGTCGGCGATGCCCTGCGCGTCGTTGAAGCCGATCTCGGAGCTGCCCGGGGCGTGCTGCGGCGGGCGGTACAGGTCCCGCTTCCCCCGCGGGAGCAGGTGCACGCCGCTGAGGAAGTAGGTCATGGTCGCGTTGTTGGCCTTGGCGACCTCGCGGAAGTGGGAGAACAGCTTCTGGCTGTCCTCCCCCGCTCCGTCCCAGGAGAACACGACGAACTGCGGTGGCTTCTCACCGGCCTTGAGCCGCTCCGGCCTCCGCAGGTGCGGCTGCGCTCCGGTGTACGCGGTGGACCCGTCGCCGATCAAGCGGACGATGTTCCCGGGCAGTTGCGGGCCCTTCCGAGGAGCGCCGGGCGCACCCCGCCTCGGCGCCCCGGGGCCGCTCGCGCAACCGGCGAGCGACCAGGCGCAGACCGTTGCGACGGCGATGCCCACGGCGATCCTCTGGGTGGTGGCCATGTTCCGCCCACCTTCTTCCTTCTCTCGTCCAACGCCGAGACGGCGTGTGCTGGTGACGTGCCGGATCGGGCCGACAGCGCCGTCAAGATCGCATGGACCGGAGAAGGAATTAGCATGACAAGCCGATAAAAAGCTCCCTTCACTCAACGAGGTGATTTGCCGCCCCATTCGAGTTGATAATCGAAGCATGGCCTTTACGTGGCATTACGATCGCTTTACTCAGCTTTGATCCGCCGTTCCCATTAAGTCCCGCTGAGTCAGCCGAAAGTCGAGTCAGTCGAGAGTTCCGCGACCGTGCCACCCCGAGGAGACGGGAAACATGCCGGCCTGCGTCCCCGCCCACACCGCGAAGTCCGCCCGCACCGAGCGTTCCCACCCACCCCACAGCCCGCCCCGGCGACCGCGCCGCCTCCGCCTCGCGGGCGCCGACCTGTCGGCCTCCGTCGCGGTCTTCCTGATCGCCCTGCCCCTCTCCCTCGGTATCGCCCTGGCCACCGGCGCCCCGCTGCGGGCCGGCCTCGTGGCCGCCGCGGTGGGCGGACTCGTCGCCGGACGGCTCGGCGGCTCACCGCTTCAGGTCAGCGGCCCGGCCGCCGGACTCACCGTCGTCACCGCCGATCTGATCCAGCGCTACGGATGGCGTACGACCTGCGCCGTCACCGTTCTCGCCGGTCTCGCCCAACTCGCCCTCGGCTGCCTGCGCGTGGCCCGCGGTGCGCTCGCCGTCAGCCCCGCCGTCGTGCACGGCATGCTCGCCGGGATCGGGGTGACCATCGCCGTCGCCCAGGTGCACATCGTCCTCGGCGGCAGCCCGCAGAGTTCCGTGCTCGACAACCTCCGTGCCCTGCCTGCCCAGTTGACCGGCCTCGACCCGGCGGCCCTCGCCGTGAGCGCGCTGACCCTGACGGTACTGCTGACCTGGCCACGCCTGCCCGGACGGGCGGGGCGCCTGCTGGCCAAGGTGCCGGCCGCGCTCGTCGCCGTCGCCGCGGCCACCGCCGTCGCCTCCCTCACCGGGCTGGTGCTGCCCAGGGTCGATCTGCCGTCCTGGCGCAGCCACGCCCTGGCCGGACTGCCCCAGGGACCGGCGCTCGGGCTCGTCGCCGCGGTGCTCGGCACCACGCTGGTGTGCAGTGTGCAGTCGCTGCTCGGCGCGGTCGCTGTGGACAAGCTGGTCACGGGCCGCGCCGGACCGACCCCCCGGGTCGGCCGCTCGGACCTGGACCGGGAACTGCTCGGCCAGGGCGCCGCCAACGTCGTCTCCGGCGCGCTCGGCGGCCTGCCGGTCGCCGGGGTGGCCGTGCGCAGTACGGCGAATGTGCGCGCGGGTGCCGTGAGCCGGAACTCCACGATGCTCCACGGCGTTCTCGTAGTGATCGCCGCGCTGCTGATGGTCCCGGTGCTGGAGTTCGTCCCGCTCGCCTCGCTCGCCGCCCTGGTGATGGCCGTCGGCATCCAGATGGTGTCCCCGCACCACATCCGCACGGTGACCCGCCACCAGGAGGTGCCGGTGTACGCCGCCACCGCCCTCGGCGTGGCGGCCCTCGGCGTCCTCCAGGGCGTGGCCCTGGGCATCGCCATGGCCGTCGCCGTCGCCCTGCGCCGCCTCACCCGCACCCGCATCACGCACGAAGAGCGGAAAGGAGTCCATCACGTCCATGTACGAGGGCAGTTGACGTTCCTCGCGGTGCCACGGCTCAGCCGGGTCCTGCATCTCGTGCCGCCGGGAGCCGCCGTGGTCGTCCGGCTTGACGGCTCGTTCATGGATCACGCGGCGTACGAGTCACTTCAGGACTGGCAGCGGACGCACACCGCGCAGGGCGGCTCGGTCGAACTCACCGGCCGTCGTGCCGGAGTCCGCATCGCCGAGCCCGCCGCGCCGGACGGCGTCCGGTGCCGCTGCCGGCCCTGGACGCCCTGGCGCAACCACCAGTGTGGGAGCACGGCACCGGCTCCCGGCGACCGCGGCCACCGGCTGGCGCACGGCATCCGCGCGTTCCAGCACAGCACCGCACCCCGGGTGCGCGAGGAACTGGCGCGGCTGGCGCGGGAGGGGCAGCGCCCGTCCCAACTCTTCCTCACCTGCGCCGACTCGCGACTGGTCACGTCGATGATCACTTCCAGTGGTCCCGGCGACCTCTTCGTCGTGCGGAACGTGGGCAACCTCGTGCCGCCGCCCGGGCAGGGCGAAGACGACTCGGTGGCGGCGGCCGTGGAGTACGCGGTGGACGTGCTCGGGGTCCGCTCCATCACGGTGTGCGGCCACTCCGGGTGCGGGGCCATGCAGGCACTCCTCGCCTCGGGCCCTGACTTCGCCTCAGGCACCGGCTCCGGCTCCGGACAGACCCGTACGCCGCTCGAACGATGGCTGCGGCACGGGCTGTCCAGTCTGGAACGGATGGCGGACGACGGCCGCCCCGCCCCCCGGCCGGCCGGACGGCCGCCCGCCGACGCGGTCGAGCGGCTGTGCCTCACCAACGTGGTACAGCAGTTGGAGCACCTGCGCGCCCACGACGCGGTGGCCCGCGCCCTGCGGGAGGGGACGCTGGAACTGCACGGGATGTACTTCCACGTGGGCGAGGCCGAGGCGTACCTGCTCACGGGGACGGACGGCGAGGAGACCTTCACCCGGGTCGCGGCGACGGAGACTCCGCAGACGACGACGCCATCCCTCACATTGAGCGACACATCGGACACTCCGAGCGAGAAGGCGTTCCAGGAGTGAACCTCCAGGGATCGTCGTGCGTGACCCGTGGATGAGCGGGTGTCAGGATGGGAGGGGTTGACCGACACCCTGGGGCCCTCGGAGAATCGGGCACATTGATTGGTCTAAACCACTGGGACGGTGTGCGACGATGGCAGACAACGAGCGTTCTTCACTCTCCAACCTCCTGAAGGAGGAGCGACGTTTCGCGCCGCCCGCCGACCTGGCCGCAGGCGCCAATGTCACGGCGGACGCGTACGAGCAGGCCAAGGCCGACAGGCTGGGATTCTGGGCCGAGCAGGCCCGCCGGCTGACCTGGGCCGTGGAGCCGACCGAGACGCTCGACTGGTCGAACCCGCCGTTCGCCAAGTGGTTCAAGGACGGCACGCTCAACGTGGCGTACAACTGCGTCGACCGGCACGTGGAGGCCGGGCACGGCGACCGCGTCGCGATCCACTTCGAGGGTGAGCCCGGCGACAGCCGCGCCATCACCTACACCGAGCTCAAGGACGAGGTCTCCAAGGCCGCGAACGCGCTGCTCGAACTGGGCGTCCGGAAGGGCGACCGGGTCGCGATCTACATGCCGATGATCCCGGAGACGGCGGTCGCCATGCTGGCCTGCGCCAGGATCGGCGCCACGCACTCGGTGGTCTTCGGCGGCTTCTCCGCGGACGCGCTCGCCACCCGCATCCAGGACGCCGACGCCAGGGTCGTCATCACCGCCGACGGCGGTTACCGGCGCGGCAAGCCGTCCGCGCTCAAGCCGGCCGTCGACGAGGCGGTCGAACGCGTGGACAACGTCGACCACGTGATCGTGGTCCGCCGCACCGGCCAGGAGGTCGCCTGGACCGAGGGCCGGGACCTGTGGTGGCACGAGATCGTCGACCGGCAGTCCGCCGAGCACACGCCGGAGGCGTTCGAGGCGGAGCACCCGCTGTTCATCCTCTACACCTCGGGCACGACGGGGAAGCCGAAGGGCATCCTGCACACCTCCGGCGGCTACCTCACGCAGGTGGCGTACACGCACTGGGCGGTCTTCGACCTCAAGCCGGAGACCGACGTGTTCTGGTGCACCGCCGACGTCGGCTGGGTCACCGGGCACTCGTACATCGTGTACGGGCCGCTGGCCAACGGCGCGACGCAGGTGATGTACGAGGGCACGCCGGACACCCCGCACCAGGGCCGCTTCTGGGAGATCGTGCAGAAGTACGGCGTGACGATCCTCTACACGGCGCCGACCGCGATCCGTACGTTCATGAAGTGGGGCGACGACATCCCCGCGAAGTTCGACCTGTCCTCCCTGCGGATCCTCGGCTCGGTCGGCGAGCCGATCAACCCGGAGGCGTGGATCTGGTACCGCAAGAACATCGGCGGCGACCGCACCCCGGTCGTCGACACCTGGTGGCAGACGGAGACCGGCGGAATCATGATCTCCCCGCTGCCGGGTGTGACCGCCGCCAAGCCCGGCTCGGCCCAGCGGCCGCTGCCCGGCATCTCCGCCACCGTGGTGGACGACGAGGCGAACGAGGTGTCCAACGGCGGCGGTGGCTACCTGGTGCTCACCGAGCCGTGGCCGTCGATGCTGCGCACCATCTGGGGCGACGACCAGCGCTTCATCGACACCTACTGGTCGCGGTTCGAGGGCCGGTACTTCGCCGGTGACGGCGCCAAGAAGGACGACGACGGCGACATCTGGCTGCTCGGCCGGGTCGACGACGTGATGCTCGTGTCCGGGCACAACATCTCCACCACCGAGGTCGAGTCCGCCCTCGTCTCCCACCCGTCGGTCGCCGAGGCGGCCGTGGTCGGCGCGGCGGACGAGACGACCGGACAGGCGATCGTCGCGTTCGTGATCCTGCGCGGCGCGGTCACCGAGACCGAGACCCTGGTCGGCGAGTTGCGCAACCACGTCGGCTCGACGCTCGGCCCGATCGCCAAGCCCAAGCGGATCCTGCCGGTGGCGGAGCTGCCGAAGACCCGCTCCGGGAAGATCATGCGGCGCCTGCTGCGCGACGTGGCGGAGAACCGGCAGCTCGGAGACGTCACCACGCTGACCGACTCCGCCGTCATGGACCTCATCCAGGCCAAGCTCCCCGCGTCGCCCGGCGAGGACTGAGCGGGGAACGCCCGGAAGACGGGCGAGGACTGAGTACGGCGTCAAGGGGCACCCGGCGGGACAAGCGCCGGGTGCCCCTTCTGCATCTCCGGGAAGACGCCGGACCCGCCGCATCACCGGGAAGACGCCGGACCCACTCGGCCGCCTTGGGTAAGGTAGGCGGGACACCACAACAGAAAAGACCCTCAGGTGCGCCGGGAAGTCTGGTCGGCATGTGTTCCGTCATGCCCACCGACCGGAGGTTCCCGTGGCCGCGCCCCGCACCGACACCCCAGCCCGCAAGTTCCTCGGACGTCTGTCCCTGCCCGAGCGGAACTTCGTGGCGGACGCGCTGCGCACCGAGACCGTCGGTGGTGTGATCCTCCTCCTCGCCGCTGTCGCCGCCCTGCTCTGGGCGAACATCCCCGGCCTGCGCGGCAGCTACGAGAGCGTCGGACACTTCCACCTCGGCCCCGCCTCCCTCGGCCTGAACCTCTCCGTGGAGCACTGGGCCGCCGACGGACTGCTCGCCGTCTTCTTCTTCGTCGCCGGGATCGAGCTCAAGCGCGAACTCGTCGCCGGAGACCTCAAGGACGGCAGAGCCGCGATCCTGCCGGTGATCGCCGCGCTGTGCGGCATGGCGGCACCGGCCGTCGTCTACGCCCTGACCAACCTCGTGTCGGACGGCTCGCTCGGCGGCTGGGCGGTGCCGACCGCGACGGACATCGCCTTCGCGCTCGCCGTGCTCGCGGTCATCGGCACCTCGCTGCCCAGCGCCCTGCGCGCCTTCCTGCTGACGCTCGCCGTCGTCGACGACCTGTTCGCGATCCTGATCATCGCCGTCTTCTTCACCGGAAACCTGAACTTCGCCGCGCTCGGCGGCGCGGCGGCCGGTCTCGTCGTCTTCTGGCTGCTGCTGCGCAAGGGCGTGCGCGGCTGGTACGTGTACGTGCCGCTCGCACTGGTCATCTGGGCGCTGATGTACAACAGCGGCGTACACGCCACCATCGCGGGCGTCGCGATGGGCCTGATGCTGCGCTGCGCCCCCCACGAGGGTGAGGAGACCTCCCCCGGCGAACGCGTCGAACACCTCGTACGGCCCCTTTCGGCCGGCCTGGCGGTGCCGCTGTTCGCCCTGTTCAGCGCGGGCGTCTCCGTCTCGGGCGGGGCGCTGGCCAACGTGTTCACCCGGCCCGAGACACTCGGCGTCGTGCTCGGACTGGTCGTCGGCAAGACCGTCGGCATCTTCGGCGGGACCTGGCTCACCGCCCGCTTCACCAAGGCGTCGCTCAGCGAGGACCTCGCCTGGGCCGATCTGTTCGCCGTGGCGACGCTCGCCGGGATCGGCTTCACCGTCTCCCTGCTCATCGGCGAACTGGCCTTCACCGGCGACGCGGCACTCACCGACGAGGTCAAGGCCTCCGTCCTCATCGGCTCCCTGATCGCGGCGATCCTGGCGACCGTCCTGCTGAAGATCCGCAACGCCCGGTACCGGAGGCTGTGCGAGTCCGAGGAGCGGGACGACGACCTCGACGGCATCCCGGACGTCTACGAGCAGGACGACCCGGCCTATCACCTGCGCATGGCCGAGATTCACGAGCGGAAGGCCGCCGAGCACCGCCGGCTCGCCGAGGCGAAGACCGCCGAACAGGACGGTCGGCTTGCCGAAGTGCCGGGCAGGGCAGGCGAGCAGGACGGCGGTCCGGCATGATCTGACGGGACGGTACAAATGACAGGAGCGTTCCCAGTCGGGCAGAAGTCAGGCAGTGACAGCAGCCGGGCGGAGGCCGACGGAACGCAGTCCGAAGTCAGGCAGGAGAGGAAGACCGCGATGAGCGCACCCGACGGCAACCCGGTCGGCACCGAACGCAGCATCGGCCAGCTGTTCGCCACGGCGACCACCGAGATGTCGGCACTGGTGCACGACGAGATCGCACTGGCCAAGGCCCAGCTCAAGAAGGACGTCAGGCGCGGCCTGGGCAGCGGCAGCCTGCTGAGCCTGGCCGGTGCGCTGCTGCTGTTCTCCCTGCCGATGCTCAACTTCGCGCTGGCGTACGGCGTTCACACCTGGACCGACTGGAACCTCGCCCTCTGCTTCCTGGTGTCCTTCGGAGCCAATTGCCTGATCGCCGGCGTACTGGCGGTGATCGGTGTGTTCCTCGGGAAGAAGACGAAGAAGAGCCAGGGTCCGCAGAAGGTCGCCGCGTCCATGAAGGCGACGGCCGGGGTGCTCCAGAACGCCAAGCCGCACCCGCGCCCGGAGCCGGCCGCCCTGGAGGACCGCTCCCCCGCGGCCATCGAGGCTGTGGCACGCTCGACCTCATGACGGAGCCCGCCACCCCTTCGGCGCAATCGACGCCGGTCGTCCGGATCGACCTGCCCGGCGGCAGGAAGGTGACGCACCGGGACGTCGCGGCCAACGGCGCCCGCTTCCACATCGCCGAGCTCGGCGACGGACCGCTGGTCCTGCTGCTGCACGGCTTCCCGCAGTTCTGGTGGACGTGGCGGCACCAGCTGGTCGCCCTCGCCGACGCGGGCTTCCGGGCCGTCGCGATGGACCTGCGCGGCGTGGGCGGCAGCGACCGTACGCCCCGCGGCTACGACCCGGCCAACCTCGCCCTCGACATCACCGGAGTGGTCCGCTCGCTCGGCGAGCCGGACGCCGCACTGGTCGGCCACGACCTCGGCGGCTACCTGGCTTGGACGGCGGCCGCGATGCGCCCCAAGCTGGTACGTCGGCTCGCGGTCGCCTCGATGCCGCACCCCAGGCGCTGGCGTTCGGCGATGCTCGGGGACGTCCGGCAGACGGCGGCGAGTTCGTACATCTGGGGGTTCCAGCGGCCCTGGATCCCCGAGCGGCAGCTCACCGCCGACAACGGCGCCCTGGTGGCCCGGCTCGTACGGGACTGGTCGGGGCCGCGGCTGCCGGACGACGAAGCGGTGGAGACGTACCGCCGCGCCATGTGCATCCCCTCGACGGCGCACTGCTCCGTCGAGCCGTACCGCTGGCTGGTGCGCTCGCTGGCCCGGCCCGACGGCATCCAGTTCTACCGCCGGATGAAGCGGCCCGTGCGCGTGCCGACGCTGCACCTGCACGGCTCCCTCGACCCCGTCCAGCGCACCCGCAGCGCGGCCGGCTCGGGCGAGTACGTCGAAGCCCCCTACCGCTGGCGCCTGTTCGACGGCCTCGGCCACTTCCCTCACGAGGAGGATCCGGTGGCCTTCTCGACGGAGCTGGTCAACTGGCTGAAAGACCCCGAACCGGATCGGTGACCCGGACGATGCGCCCGGTATCCGAACGTGAACAGCTGTCCTGCGAACTGCCAATTGCCCGGCGCATAGGCCAATTGGGGAGTCCGCGGGCGGTTATCGACCTTGGGGCGGGGGCAGACGTCCCGGTATGGGCTGGACGCACGACTACAACGACGTAGCACGCACCCGCCGTTCGGTGAGCGGTCCCAACTCCCATCAGCGCGGAGCTCCGCAGCTGACGGACACGGACCCACGGGTGGGCATTCCCCGCATCCTGCGCCGCCGAGCGCGCTGGGTCTCGGTACGCCTGCGTCACAGCCGCGGCTGACCCGGCACCGGCGGGCGCGGCCTACAACGCGCAGTCGTCGCTGCCCACCTGCTGGTTCGCGGTACGACCCTGCGCGATGTCCTGCTGGATCTCGTCGATCGTGAGCGCGTAGCCGGTGTCGGCATCGTCGAGGGACTTGGCGAACACCACGCCGTACACCCTGCCGTCGGTCGTGAGCAGCGGGCCGCCGGAGTTGCCCTGGCGCACGGTCGTGTACAGCGAGTAGACATCACGGCGCACCGTGCCGCGGTGGTAGATGTCCGGGCCGCTGGCCGTGATGCGCCCGCGTACACGCGCGGCACGGACGTCGTACGACCCGTTCTCCGGGAAGCCGGCGACGATCGCGCCGTCGCCGCTGCGCGCCTCCGTGCCGGTGAACTTCAGGGCCGGCGCCTTCAGGTCCGGTACGTCCAGCACGGCGATGTCGCGGTGCCAGTCGTACAGGACGACCTTGGCGTCGTACTTCTTTCCCTCGCCGCCTATCTGGACGGTGGGTTCGTCGACCCCGCCCACGACGTGCGCGTTGGTCATGACGCGGCGGTTTCCGAAGACGAAGCCGCTGCCCTCCAACACCTTGCCGCAACTGCGCGCGGTGCCCATGACCTTGACGACGGACTCCTTGGCGCGCAGGGCCACGACGCTGTTCGCCAGCGCCGGGTCCGGGGGCTGTACGTCGGTGATGGGCTCGTTGGCGAACGGGCTGAAGACCTGCGGGAAGCCGTTCTGCGCGAGGACGGAGGTGAAGTCCGCGAACCAGGTGTCGGCCTGTGCGGGCAGCACCTCGGAGACCCCGAGCAGCACCCGGGAGTTGCGCACCTCCTTGCCCAGCGTCGGTATCGTCGTGCCGCCGAGGGCCGAGCCGATCAGCCAGGCGACCAGCAGCATGGCGGCGACGTTGACCAGGGCGCCGCCGGTCGCGTCCAGGGCGCGGGCCGGGGACCAGGTGATGTAGACGCGCAGCTTGCTGCCGAGGTGGGTGGTCAGGGCCTGGCCGACCGAGGCGCAGACGATCACGACGATGACCGCGACGACGGCCGCGGTGGTGCTGACCGGTGTGTTGTCCGTCATCGCGTCCCAGATGACCGGGAGCGTGTACACGGCGAGGAGTCCGCCGCCGAGGAAGCCGATCACCGACAGGATGCCGACGACGAATCCCTGGCGGTAGCCCACGACCGCGAACCACGCGGCGGCGATCAGCAGCAGGATGTCCAGCACGTTCACCGCGTCGAGCCTCGCCTCATCATGTTCCGATCACCCCAGGTCGGCCTGTGTCCTCCTGGAGTTCCGCCCCCCGGCAGCACCGACGCGGTGCCCACCCTGTCACGACCGCCAGTCGAGCGGGACCTGCTTGCCACGGTCCCAGGGCCGCTCCCAGCCCGCGTAGTGGAGCAGGCGGTCGATGATCCCGGCGGTGAAGCCCCACACGAGGGCCGATTCGACCAGGAATGCCGGACCTCGGTGGCCGCTGGGGTGGACGGTCGTGGCCCGGTTGTCGGGGTTCGTGAGATCCGCCACGGGCACGGTGAACACGCGTGCGGTCTCCGCCGGGTCGACGACACCGACCGGGCTGGGCGCGCGCCACCAGCCGAGTACGGGTGTGACGACGAAGCCGCTGACCGGGATGTACAGCCGGGGCAGCGCGCCGAACAGCTGGACACCGCCCGGATCGAGCCCGGTCTCCTCCTCGGCCTCGCGCAGCGCGGCCCGCAGCGGGCCCTCGCCCTGCGGGTCGCCGTCCTCGGGGTCGAGCGCCCCGCCGGGGAACGCCGGCTGGCCGGCGTGCGAGCGCAGGGACCCGGCCCGCTCCATGAGCAGCAGCTCGGGTCCGCGCTCGGCCTCGCCGAAGAGGATCAGGACGGCGGACTGGCGCCCCGCGCCGTCCTCCGGCGGCAGGAAGCGGCTCAGCTGGACCGGCCGGACCGTCTCGGCCACGCGCACGACCGGCCCGAGCCAGCCGGGCAGCCCCTCCGTGCTGAGCGCCACCGAGCCGCCCTGTGTCCCGCTCGCCTCACTCGCCCGCGTCATCGCCACCCCCGTTCCCCTCGCCGTCCTGCCGTGTCCAACGCACGACGGCGCCTAGATCGTTCCGCCGGTGTCATCCGGCCCCCAGCGGCGGTGCCGGCTTGCCGCCCGCGTCCAGGTAGGACTGCGGCGGCTTGAGGCGCTGGCCCGGGAAGCCGCCCTTCTCGTACTTCAGCAGCTTCCTCGCCTTCTCCGGATCCGTCTCGCCCTCGCCGTAGGCCGGGCAGAGCGGGGCGATCGGGCAGGCACCGCACGCGGGCTTGCGGGCATGACAGATACGGCGGCCGTGGAAGATCACGTGGTGCGAGAGCATCGTCCAGTCGCTCTTGGGGAAGAGCGCGGCGACGGCGGCCTCGATCTTGTCGGGGTCGGTCTCCTCGGTCCACTGCCAGCGACGCACCAGCCGCTGGAAGTGCGTGTCCACGGTCAGTCCGGGCCGTCCGAAGGCGTTGCCGAGGACCACGAAGGCGGTCTTGCGGCCGACGCCGGGGAGCTTGACGAGATCCTCCAGCCGCCCGGGGACCTCGCCTCCGAACTCCTCCGTCAGCGCCTTGGACAGGCCTATCACCGACTTGGTCTTGGCCCGGAAGAAGCCGGTGGGCCGCAGGATCTCCTCGACCTCCTCGGGGTTCGCGGCGGCGAGGTCCTCGGGGGTGGGGTACCTGGCGAACAGCGCCGGCGTGGTCTGGTTGACCCTCAGGTCCGTCGTCTGGGCCGACAGGACCGTGGCGACCAGCAGCTGGAAGGGGTTCTCGAAGTCCAGCTCGGGGTGGGCGTAGGGATACACCTCGGCGAGTTCGCGGTTGATACGGCGGGCCCGGCGGACCAGGGCCGTGCGCGACTCGTTCTTCGGCGGTTTCGGGGCGAGCGTCTTCGCCGGCGCGACCTTCTTGACGGCGGCGCTGGCCTTCTTCGGCGCGACCGTCACCTTCTTCGGGGCCACGGCCTTCCTGGCGGGGGCCGTCTTCTTCTGAGGTGCTGCCTTTTTCACGGGTGCCTTTTTCGCCGCTTTTGCCATGTTCGTTCCATCGTCGGGCCCTTGTTCGCCCACAGCGGAATCCTCACGTACAACCACCCGCCCAGCCCCCTCGGCCTGCGCTCTCACCGGCGATTTGGACACCCGGCCAGCCTAAAGCCCAGCACCGACATCCGCTCCGGACCCCGGAGATCGGACCCCGATTGGCCCCCTGCCGCGTAAACGGGCACACCTGTGCGGCATCCTTGTGACAGATCACACTGTTTGGACCGTCCGGCAAAATGGGGAACACGGACCCCTGGCACACGGGGGAGCAAGATCCTCTGAGCAGGTCGACAAGGAGAGAACTCGTGGACGACGTTCTGCGGCGCAATCCGCTCTTCGCGGCGCTCGACGACGAGCAGGCCGCGGAGCTCCGCGCCTCCATGACGGAGGTGACACTCGCACGGGGCGACTCGTTGTTCCACGAGGGCGACCCGGGCGACCGGCTCTACGTGGTCACCGAGGGCAAGGTCAAGCTGCACCGCACGTCCCCGGACGGCCGCGAGAACATGCTGGCCGTCGTGGGCCCCGGCGAGCTCATCGGCGAGCTGTCGCTGTTCGACCCGGGCCCGCGCACCGCGACCGCGACCGCGCTGACCGAGGTCAAGATGCTGGCCCTCGGCCACGGCGACCTCCAGCCCTGGCTGAACGTACGGCCCGAGGTGGCCGGCGCCCTGCTGCGTGCCGTGGCCCGGCGCCTGCGCAAGACCAACGACCAGATGTCGGACCTGGTCTTCTCCGACGTCCCGGGCCGTGTCGCCCGTGCTCTGCTGGACCTCTCCCGCCGCTTCGGCGTGCAGTCCGAGGAGGGCATCCACGTGGTGCACGACCTCACCCAGGAGGAGCTGGCCCAGCTGGTCGGCGCCTCCCGCGAGACCGTGAACAAGGCCCTGGCCGACTTCGCCCAGCGCGGCTGGCTCCGCCTGGAGGCCCGCGCGGTGATCCTGCTGGACGTGGAGCGCCTGGCGAAGCGCTCGCGCTGACCCGTCCGCGGTCCTGTGGGCCCCGTTCCCGGCCGGGACGGGGCCCTCGTCGTCGGCCGCGAGACGTGGCTCGTCGTCGGCCGTCAGATGAGCCCGTGCTCCCGGAGGTACTCCAGCTGGGCGCGCACCGAGAGCTCGGCCGCGGGCCACAGGGAGCGGTCCACGTCGGCGTACACGTGGGCGACGACCTGGGACGGGGTCCGGTGGCCGGACTCGACGGCCGTCTCGACCTGGGCGAGCCGGTGGGCCCGGTGGGCGAGGTAGAACTCGACGGCGCCCTGGGCGTCCTCCAGGACGGGTCCGTGGCCGGGCAGGACCGTGTGGACGCCGTCGTCGACCGTGAGGGACCTGAGCCGCCGCAGCGAGTCCAGGTAGTCGCCCAGACGGCCGTCGGGGTGCGCGACGACGGTCGTGCCCCGGCCCAGGATCGTGTCGCCGGTGAGCACGGCGCGGTCGGCCGGCAGATGGAAGCAGAGGGAGTCGGCGGTGTGGCCGGGGGTCGGTACGACCCTCAGCTCCAGCCCGCCCACCTTGATCACGTCACCGGCGCCCAGGCCCTCGTCGCCCAGCCGCAGGGCCGGATCGAGCGCACGCACGCGCGTGCGGGTCAGTTCGGCGAAGCGGGCGGCGCCCTCGGCGTGGTCGGGGTGGCCGTGCGTCAGCAGGGTCAACGCGATCCGCTTGCCCGCCTCCTCGGCGGTGGCGACCACCCGGGCCAGGTGGCCCTCGTCCAGCGGCCCGGGGTCGACCACCACGGCCAGGTCGGAGTCGGGCTCCGAGACGATCCAGGTGTTGGTGCCGTCCAGGGTCATGGGGGACGCGTTGGGCGCGAGGACGTTGACGGCCCGCGCGGTGGCGGGGCCGGCCGGTACACCGCCCCGGGGCTGCCCGGGCAGCGCTGCTGCGTCCGTCATGCGAGAGGGCCTTCCTCGACGTCGGCCGGGCGGGAGCGGCGGCTCACGCGCGGGCCGTGCCGCTCGGGATGTGCTTGGTGAACTCGTCGTGCCCCGGCCAGGTCAGGACCACCTCGCCGTCCACCAGGCGGGCCCGTGCGAGCACGGGGGTCAGATCGCGGGACCGCGCGGCGGTGAGCGCCTCGGCGGGGCTGCCGCAGGGCATCAGCTGGCGCAGGGTGGCGATGGTGGGCGGCATCATCAGCAGCTCGCCCCGGTCGTACGCGGCCGCCGCCTCCGCGGGCGCGATCCACACCGTGCGGTCGGCCTCCGTGGAGGCGTTCCGGGTGCGCTGGCCCTCGGGCAGCGCGGCCACGAAGAACCAGGTGTCGTAGCGGCGGGACTCGAACTCGGGGGTGATCCAGCGGGTCCAGGCCCCCAGCAGGTCCGAGCGCAGGACCAGGCCCCGGCGGTCCAGAAACTCCGCGAACGACAGCTCACGGGCGACCAGGGCGGCACGGTCGGCCTCCCAGCCGGCACCCGTGGTGTCGCCGACGACACTGTCGGCGCCGGGTCCGGCGAGCAGGACGCCGGCCTCCTCGTACGTCTCGCGGACGGCCGCGCAGACGATCGCCTGGGCCGCCTTCTCGTCGACGCCGAGCCGGTCGGCCCACCACGCGCGCGAGGGCCCCGCCCAGCGGACGTGGTGGTCGTCGTCACGGGGGTCGACGCCACCGCCCGGGTACGCGTACGCGCCTCCGGCGAAGGCCATGGAGGCGCGTCTGCGCAGCATGTGCACCGCGGGGCCGGAACCGGTCTCCTTCAGGAGCATGACGGTGGCCGCGCGCTTCGGCGTGACCGGTGTGAGGCTGCCGTCCGCGAGCGCGCGGATACGGTCCGGCCAGTCCGGGGGAAACCACTGCCCATTCGCCATGGGCGGAGGCTATCCCGTGGTGAGCGAATGTTCGAGAGGTGACCGAGGTCAGAGCCGGTTCCGGGCTCGGACTACGGCTCCAGCTCGACCTGGATCTCCACCTCCACGGGCGCGTCCAGCGGCAGCACCGCCACGCCGACCGCGCTGCGCGCGTGCACGCCCTTCTCGCCGAGGACCTCGGCCAGCAGCTCGCTGGCGCCGTTGACGACGCCCGGCTGGCCGGTGAAGTCCGCCGCCGAGGCGACGAAGCCCACGACCTTCACCACGCGCGCGACACGGTCCAGGTCGCCCGCGACGGACTTGACGGCCGCCAGGGCGTTCAGCGCACAGGTGCGCGCCAGCTCCTTGGCCTCCTCCGGCGTGACCTCCAGGCCCACCTTGCCGGTGACCGGGAGCTTGCCGTCCACCATCGGCAGCTGGCCGGCGGTGTAGACGTACACGCCGGACCGCACAGCGGGCTGGTAGGCGGCCAGCGGCGGCACGACCTCCGGCAGCCTCAGACCCAGCTCCGCCAGCCTCTCCTCGACCGCGCTCATGCCTGCTTCTCCCGCTTCAGGTAGGCCACCAGCTGCTCGGGGTTCGGTCCGGGCACGACCTGGACGAGCTCCCAGCCGTCCTCGCCCCAGGTGTCCAGAATCTGCTTCGTGGCATGGACGAGCAGCGGCACGGTTGCGTATTCCCACTTGGTCATGCGGCCGACTGTATCCGCTGCCGCCGGCGGGCCACGGGCCGACCACGACGTCGGTTGTCCACAGCCTCCCGCGTGACCCGAGCGCGAACTGGTTAGTCTCGAATACGTGAGCAGGCTCCAGGTCGTCAGCGGCAAGGGCGGGACCGGAAAGACGACGGT
This sequence comes from Streptomyces sp. NPDC001231, assembly GCF_042896885.1. NCBI lineage: Bacteria > Bacillati > Actinomycetota > Actinomycetes > Kitasatosporales > Streptomycetaceae > Streptomyces > Streptomyces sp. NPDC001231. The sequence goes on along the minus strand of NZ_JBIAXS010000022.1, from coordinate 18,399 downwards.
CGCCGCCGCTCTCGCGCTGGCCCTGGCCACGGAGGGGAAGCGGACGCTCCTCGTCGAGGTCGAGGGCCGGCAGGGCATCGCACAGCTCTTCGAGACGGAAGCGCTGCCCTACGAGGAACGGAAGATCGCCGTCGCTCCCGGGGGCGGGGAGGTGTACGCGCTGGCCATAGACCCCGAACTGGCCCTGCTGGACTACCTCCAGATGTTCTACAAACTGGGCGGTGCCGGCCGGGCCCTGAAAAAGCTCGGCGCCATCGACTTCGCCACCACCATCGCGCCCGGGCTCAGAGACGTCCTGCTGACCGGCAAGGCGTGCGAGGCGGTGCGGCGCAAGGATCGCAGCGGACAATTCGTCTACGACTACGTCATCATGGACGCACCGCCCACCGGGCGCATCACCCGCTTCCTCAACGTCAACGACGAGGTGGCGGGCCTGGCGAAGATCGGCCCGATACACAATCAGGCCCAGGCGGTGATGCGGGTGCTGAAGTCGCCCGAGACCGCCGTGCACCTGGTGGCGCTGCTGGAGGAGATGCCGGTCCAGGAGACCGTGGACGGCATCGCCGAACTACGCGCCGCCCGGCTGCCGGTGGGACGCATCATCGTGAACATGGTGCGCCCGCAGGTGCTGGACGCGGGCGACCTGGAACTCGTACGGACCGCTTCGCGCACCGCGCTCGCCCGGTCGCTGTCCTCCGCCGGGCTCGGCGGGGCGCGGCGCGGCCAGAACGCCGAGCGGCTGGTGGGTCCGCTGCTGGAGCAGGCCGAGGAGTACGCCGAGCGTTACACGCTGGAGGAGGAGCAGCGGTCCGTGCTGAGCGAGCTGGGTCTGCCCCTGCACGAACTGCCGCTGCTCGCCGAGGGCATGGACCTGGCGGGCCTGTACGAACTGGCGACCGAGCTGCGGAAGCAGGGGATGTCATGAGCCCGGACCCGGCACCCGCGCGGGAGACCGCGCGCACCTCCACCCCCGCGCACGACGGGGTCCGTCATCTGGCACCCACGCGCGCGCTCGAGGTCGACCCGCTGCTCGACGACCCGACGACGCGGATCGTGGTGTGCTGCGGCTCGGGCGGGGTCGGCAAGACCACCACCGCGGCGGCTCTCGGCCTGCGCGCCGCCGAGCGCGGCCGCAAGGTGGTCGTCCTGACGATCGACCCGGCCCGCCGGCTCGCCCAGTCCATGGGCATCGACTCCCTGGACAACGTTCCGCGCCGGGTGAAGGGCACCGAGGGCGACGGCGAACTGCACGCCATGATGCTCGACATGAAGCGCACCTTCGACGAGGTCGTCGAGGCGCACGCGGACCCCGAGCGGGCAACCGCGATCCTGGCCAACCCCTTCTACCAGTCGCTCTCCGCCGGCTTCGCGGGCACGCAGGAGTACATGGCGATGGAGAAGCTGGGCCAGCTGCGGGCCCGGGACGAGTGGGACCTCATCGTCGTCGACACCCCGCCGTCCCGCTCGGCCCTGGACTTCCTGGACGCGCCCAAGCGGCTCGGCTCCTTCCTCGACGGCCGGCTGATCCGGCTGCTGACGGCCCCGGCGAAGCTGGGCGGGCGCGCGGGGATGAAGTTCCTGAACGTCGGGATGTCGATGATGACCGGCACGCTCGGCAAGCTGCTGGGCGGTCAACTGCTCAAGGACGTCCAGACGTTCGTGGCCGCGATGGACACGACCTTCGGCGGCTTCCGTACCCGCGCGGACGCGACGTACAAGCTGCTCCAGGCGCCGGGAACCGCGTTCCTTGTGGTCGCGGCCCCGGAGCGGGACGCGCTGCGCGAGGCCGCGTACTTCGTGGAGCGGCTGGCCGCGGAGAAGATGCCGCTGGCCGGTCTGGTGCTCAACCGGGTGCACGGCAGCGGCGCCGGTGAGCTGTCGGCCGAGCTGGCGCTCGCCGCCGCGGAAAATCTTGAGGAGTCCCGCATTGTGGATCAGCGGGACGGGAAAGCTGGACTTCGTAACTCTCCTGAAACGTATGGCAGTTCAGACTCCACCGCTGCTCATCCCGATTCCGGTGCGCCTCCCGCGGACCCCGAGGCGCCCGCCGGCGACGACTTCGAACCGGAGCCGTCCGTCGACCAGGTCACCGCGGGCCTGCTGAGGCTGCATGCCGAGCGCATGCAGCTGCTCTCCCGTGAGCAGCGCACGCGTGACCGCTTCACCGCCCTGCACCCCGAGGTGGCGGTGGCCGAAGTTGCCGCACTGCCCGGGGATGTGCACGACCTCACGGGGCTGCGGGACATCGGAAACCGGCTCGCGGAACACCGCCGCGAGCTTCCCGAGCCGGGCGCCTGACGCCCGCCCGCCGGGGGCTTCCGCGGTCCCTCCCCGCAGCGGGACAACCACGGGCACACGGACTCACGAACACACGGACAACCGCGGCCCGCCCAGGAAGGACGACGCCTCAGCCCCGCCGCTCAGCCGACCGCCGCGTAGTCCTCGTACACCTGGTCGTCGGCGAGGGACACCAGTCCCGCGCCCCGCTCGTACTCCATGCGCGCGGTCTCCAGCAGCCGGCGCCAGGAGGTCACGGTCGGCCGCCGGCGCAGCAGTGCGCGGCGCTCACGCTCCGTCATCCCCCCCCAGACGCCGAACTCGACGCGGTTGTCGAGCGCGTCGGCGAGACATTCGGTGCGAACCGGGCATCCGGTGCACACCGCCTTGGCCCTGTTCTGCGCTGCTCCCTGAACGAACAGTTCATCCGGATCGGTAGTGCGACAGGCCGCCTGCGCACTCCAGTCGGTTACCCAGCCCATACCGGCGCCGTCCTCTCCCGAATCGAGGCTCCCCCACGGCGGCAGCGGCATATTCACCGCCGCCAGTTGAGGACGTTACGGAAGGTGGGCACGGCGCAACACCCCCAGCGGGCCCAATCTTGAATGGTCCGAACGGACTATGGGTAAGCGGCAGATCACCCGGGGGAGTGAGCTGGCGACATGCGCGACATTCCCGGCACAGTAGGGCAGTTACGGTGCGCCGCAACGGACACCGGATGACACACAGGGTGAATTCAGGCACGCATCCCACACGCCCCGACCGCGCGCCCCGACACCACCCGGACCACCCGACCAGAAAAGTCGCACGGAGCCGGAACGTTTCGGAGCTGCCGGACGTATGGATACGTGGCCGCACCGCTGTGACAGTCGAGAGCAGCTTAGGCCAAGGCATATACGCGTGTCCGGCGAATGAGAACGTAGACCCCTCACGTTGCCATGCCTCACGCGGTGCCGGTGGGCCGTGTTCGACAGCCGGGGCGGCGTGCCGCGTCCGGGAGGTCACCCTGCGCGTTGCGGTGTTGCCCGCCCGAACGCCCCTGGATGTCACGATCCTGCATTCGAACATTCCGAGGAGCCCCGCTCCGTCGGATCGCACATCACTACGGATTAGGCTGCCCCCATGCCAAAGAAGCGCTCGGGCGGTGGTCTGTCGCCAACGCAGCAGGCCGCCAAGTTCCTCGGTGTCAGTGTGCTCGCGGGAGCCGTGATGGCGGGCATCGCACTGCCCGCGGCCGGTGCGCTGGGCCTGGCCGCCAAGGGGTCGGCCACGGGGTTCGACGACATCCCGGCCAATCTCAAGCGTCCGCCGCTCAGTCAGCGGACCACGATCCTGGACAACAAGGGCGAGCAGATCGCCCAGGTCTACTCCCGCGACCGTACGGTGGTCCAACTGAAGGACATCTCGCCGTACATGCAGAAGGCGATCGTCGCGATCGAGGACTCGCGCTTCTACGAGCACGGCGCGATCGACCTGAAGGGCGTACTGCGCGCGCTCAACAAGAACGCGCAGAGCGGCGGGGTCTCCCAGGGTGCCTCCACGCTCACCCAGCAGTACGTCAAGAACGTCTTCGTCGAGGAGGCCGGCGACGACCCGACGAAGGTCGCGGAGGCCACCCAGCAGACCATCGGCCGCAAGATCAAGGAACTGAAGTTCGCGATCCAGGTCGAGCAGGACCTGGGCAAGAAGAAGATCCTCGAGAACTACCTGAACATCACGTTCTTCGGCCAGCAGGCCTACGGCATCGAGGCCGCCTCCCAGCGCTACTTCTCCAAGCACGCCAAGGACCTGACCCTGCCCGAGGCGGCGCTCCTCGCCGGCATCGTCCAGTCCCCGAGCCGCTACGACCCGGTCAACGACGAGGCCGAGGCCACCAAGCGGCGCAACGTCGTCCTGGAGCGCATGGCGAGTGTCGGCGACATCTCGCAGGCGGAGGCCGACAAGGCCAAGAAGGAGCCGCTGGGCCTGAAGGTCACCCAGCCGCGCAACGGCTGCATCACGGCGATCAGGGGCGCGGGCTTCTTCTGCGACTACGTCCGCGAAGTGTTCATGAACGACCCGGTTTTCGGTAAGACCCGCAAGGACCGGGCGAAGATCTGGAACCGCGGTGGTCTGACGATCCGCACGACGCTCGACCCTCAGGCGCAGGATTCCCTGGAGAAGTCCGTCCACGACCACGTCAAGGCGAGTGACGCCGTGGCCACGGCCGCAACCATCGTCGAGCCCGGCACCGGCAAGATCCTCGCCATGGGCCAGTCCCGTCCGTACGGCTTCGGCAAGAACGAGACCCAGATCAACCTCTCGGTGGACAAGGCCATGGGCGGTGGCGCGGGCTACCAGCCCGGTTCCACGTTCAAGCCGATCGTGGCCGCGGCCGCCATCGAGGGCGGCAAGCCCGCGACTCAGGAGTACTCCTCGCCCTACCGGATGCCGTACCCGAGCCCGATCGCCGCCTGCGACGGCAAGAACTGGGTGAACACGGAGGGCTCCGATCTCACCAACGAGAACGAGACGGAGGTCGGCCCGTACGGCATGAAGGAGGCGACCGCCAAGTCGGTCAACACCTACTACGTGCAGCTGATCAGCGACATCGGCATCTGCCCGGTGAAGAACATGGCCAACAAGATGGGCGTGCAGCGCGCGGACGGCACGCCGATCGAGCAGAACCCGTCGATCGCGCTCGGCACCCAGGAGGTGTCGCCGCTGACCATGGCGAGCGCGTACGCCACGTTCGCCTCCCGCGGCACGTACTGCACACCGATCGCCATCGAGTCGATCACTCAGACCACCGGCAACCAGAAGAAGTCCCTGGCCGTCCCGAAGTCGACCTGCTCCCGGGCGATGTCGGAGACCACCGCCGACACGGTCAACACGCTCCTGAAGGGTGTGGTCGAGGACGGTACGGGCACGCAGGCCGGCCTCGGCGACCGTGCCAGCGCGGGCAAGACAGGTACGACGGACTTCCGCTTCGCGGCCTGGTTCGTCGGCTACACGCCGAACATGGCGGGCGCGGTCTGGGTCGGCGACCCGGCGCACCAGCGGCGCATGGTCGACATCACCATCGGCGGCACCACCTATGCGAAGGTCTTCGGTGGCCAGGTCCCCGGCCCGATCTGGCGCGACATGATGTCGGGTGCGCTGACGGGCAAGGACGCCCCGTCCTTCAACCTCGTGGACATCCCGGACCCCGAGAAGGAGCAGGACAAGCACAAGGGCAGGGACCGGGGAGACGAGCACGGGAACGGCGGCGACAACGGGGGGAACAACGGCCGCGGCCCCTTCCCGAACCCGTCCTTCTCCATCCCTGAAGGCTTCTTCCAGGGCCAGAACGGCGGACCGCGAGGCAACGGCAACGGAGGAGGCCACGGCTGACGGGCAGATGGCCTGACGGATGGGCGGCGGTGGCGCCGTCCTCCGCCTCAGCCACAGCGAAGGGGCGCCGGCGGATGGCCGGCGCCCCTTCGTCGTACGTACCCGGGTCCATCCCCGAGGACCGGCCGGGTCAGCCGGCCAGGAGCTTCTTGACCGCGGCGGCGACACGGCCGCCCTCGGCCTGGCCCGCGACCTTGGGGTTCACGATCTTCATGATCGCGCCCATGGCCCGCGGCCCCTCCGCACCGGCGGCCTTCGCCTCCTCCACGGCCTGGGCGACGATCCGGTCCAGCTCCTCGTCGGACAGCTGCTTGGGCAGGTACGTGGCGAGCAGCTCGCCCTCCGCCTTCTCCCGCTCGGCCGACTCGGCGCGACCACCCTGCGCGAAGGCCTCGGCCGCCTCCCGGCGCTTCTTGGCCTCCTTGGTGATCACCTTGAGGACCTCGTCGTCGGAGAGCTCACGCTTCTCCTTGCCCGCGACCTCCTCCTTGGTGATCGCGGCGAGCGTCAGCCGGAGCGTCGAGGAGCGCAGCTCGTCACGCTCCTTGATCGCGGCGTTGAGGTCATCGTGCAGCTTCGACTTGAGCGTGGTCATGAGGTTGATTGTCGCAGGTACGGCAAGGCTCCCGCGCGCCGATTTACGGAGCACGGCGGTACGCCGACCCCCTGGCGGAGCCCGCGCGTTGGCGCCGTGGCAGCCCACGGGCGATTTCCGCCGCACGGCATGGGCCTGAGACGATGGACACATGCGCGCGCGATACGGAGTACCCCTGGGCATCACGGCGGTCGCGGCCGCCGGTCTCCTCTACTCGGCGGGGTTCGAAGCCCGCTCCTTCCGCCTGAGGCGGGTGACGGTCCCGGTCCTGCCCTCCGGCATGCGCCCCCTGCGCGTCCTTCAGGTCTCCGACATCCACATGGTCGGCGGCCAGCACAAGAAGCAGCGCTGGCTGCGCTCGCTCGCCGGGCTGCGCCCCGACTTCGTGATCAACACGGGCGACAACCTGTCCGACCCGGAAGGCGTGCCGGAGGTTCTCGACGCCCTCGGCCCGCTGATGGAGTTCCCGGGGGCGTACGTCTTCGGCTCCAACGACTACTACGGCCCCAAGCTGCGCAACCCCGCCCGCTACCTGCTGGAGAAGGCCAGCGGCCGGCACGGCCTGAACGGCAACGCGCCCGCCGTCGGAGTGATCCACAACCCGTGGGAGGACCTGCGGGACGGCTTCGACGCGGCCGGCTGGCTCAACCTGACGAACACGCGCGGCACCCTGAAGCTCGAGGGCCTCTCGGTGGAGCTGACGGGCCTGGACGATCCGCACATCAAGCGGGACCGCTACGCCAGGGTGGCGGGCGGCCCGTCCACCGCGGCGGACTTCTCGATGGGCGTGGTGCACGCCCCGTACCTGCGCGTCCTGGACGCCTTCACGGCCGACGACTACCCCCTGGTCCTGGCCGGCCACACCCACGGCGGCCAGCTCTGCATCCCCTTCTACGGCGCCCTGGTCACCAACTGCGACCTGGACACCGACCGGGTGAAGGGCCTGTCCACCCACACCGCCGAGGGCCGCACGTCCTACCTGCACGTCTCCGCCGGCTGCGGCACCAACCGCTACACCCCGGTCCGCTTCGCCTGCCCGCCGGAGGCGACGCTGCTGACGCTGGTGGGGCGGGAGTGACGCGGTAGCGGTACGGGCCCGGGGGCGGCGACGGCGGGCGGCGACGGTCTCTCACCGCACGGCAATCCGTAACCCACACGGACTACCCGAATCGCCCCCTTTGCCCACCCTCCCTACCGTGAGGGCATGGCCGCCGAGACCCCCGAACTGCCCGACGTGCCGGAGATACCTCCGACGCCTTTCATGCCTCGGGACATACCGGAGCTTCCCGCGATCCCGGGCATCGTCAGACTGATGCCCCCCTCCTTCGTCCCCCCGACCGCCGTCATGGCGCCCACCCGCCACCCCGGGGCGGCGGCCTTCCGTCTCCTCACGGCCGCGGCGATCACGGCCGCGGTGGCCGTGGAACTGCACCTCGGCTCCCCGGCCCGCGTCCTGAGTGTGTTCGCGATCCAGAGCAACATCCTCCTGGCCCTGGTCCTCTTCCTCTCGGCCCGCCGGGCCCGGGCGGCCCGCCAGCCCCTGCCGGCCTCGCTGACCGGAGCGACCGTGCTCTACGCCCTGATCACGGCCCTCGTGCACCACGGGCTCCTGGCCCGCGCATCGCCGGCGTTCTCGATCACGGGCGAACCCGGCACCCACCCGCTCTGGCAGAAGACGGCCACCGTGATCCTGCTGACGGCGGCGCCGACCGCCGCCCTCCTGGACTGGCTCCTGCTCACCGCGCCCGACCACCTCCACCTGCGCCAGGCCGCACCGTGGCTGCTCTACCCGCTGGCCTACCTGGCCTTCTCCCTCACCCGCGGCGAACTGCTCCCCGCCGACGCCCCCGACCGCTACCTCCACCCCTTCCTGGACGTCTCCCAGCACGGCTACAAGCACGTCCTCGCCAACGCCCTCCTCCTGGGCCTCGCCTTCTACGCCCTGGCCCTCCTGCTCGTAGCCGTCGACCACACCCGCCCGAACCCGATCCGCCGCCGTGCCAAAACCGGATTTCGCCTCTGGCCACCAGTGGGCTAAAGTAAACGTCGTCGCCGCGGCAAGCAGCGACATCGGGGTGTGGCGCAGCTTGGCAGCGCGCTTCGTTCGGGACGAAGAGGTCGTGGGTTCAAATCCCGCCACCCCGACAGAGAAACACCAGGTCCCCCGTTTACTCACGTGAGTAGACGGGGGACCTGTTTCGTCTGCGTGTATATCTGCGTGACTATCGCTTCCCGCGTGACTAGGGCCGCTGCGGATCGGTGGCGAAGATCCCGTCCATGACCACAGCGCCGGTCTGGATCACGGGCCGGATCTGCTTCCGGTAGACCTCCTCGGTCACGGCCGTCCCGGAGTGCCCGACAAGCCGGGAGATCACTTCCAGCGGGACGCCACGGTCGGAGAGCAGAGACACGAAGCTGTGCCGGAGCTCCCGGGGCGTCCACTCGTCGGCACTGATCCCGTCGACATCCTTGAGTGCCTGGCGGAAGGCGCGGCGGACGTTGGCCGCGTCGAGCGGCTTGCCCACGGCCGAGGAGAAGACGAGCCCGTGTTCCTCCCACTTCTCGTCAGCGGCGAGCCGGTCCCAGCCCTGATCCTCGAATTGCTGCCAGAGAGCTTCGACGCAGCGCGCCGGCAGAGCGAGCGTTCGCCGCGACTTCCGGGTCTTGGTGTCTCCACCCCGGCGGACCGAGCGCCACACCGCGATGTGCGGAGGCTGCGGCGGGTCGGCGTCCGGATTGCCCTTCAGGAAGACGTGGTCCCAGGTGAGCGCCCGCAGTTCCTCGGTACGGGCACCAGTAAGCAGAGCTACGACGATGTACGCGTACATCGAGGTCCCCTCGGCACCCTTGAGTACGGCCTCAGCCTGAGCGAAGGTGAGCGCCTTGGAGGGGCGCCCGGTTTGTCCCTGGGGCACTGAGCACAGCTCGACGACGTTCCGCTTCACCTTGTCTCGGGCCATGGCCCGCTTGACCGAACGGTTGAGGCACGAGTGGACCGCCTGAAGGGTGCGCGTGCTGAGGGTCTTTGCCTTGGCAGCGAGCCAGCGGTCTACGTCCTCCGCACTCAGGTCGCGGAGCTTGCGAGCGCCCAGGGACGGGATGACGTGCGTCTGGCTCAGGATCGCGCAGGTCTTGGCTGTGGTGGGGTCGATGCCCACCAGGCCGTACGCAAGCCAGTCCGTCACGGCGTCCTTGACCGTGTAGTTGGTGGGCGCGATGGCAAGGCCGTCTTCGTGGTCCCGCAGCACCTCCTTGAGCTTGTTCTTGGCCTCGGTCTTGGTCTTGCCACTCCCCCGCTTGACGATCCGCTTGCCGCTCGGATCAAAACCGAGGTTCGCCGTGGCGATCCACCGTTGCCGCTTCTCGTCCCAATGCAGGCCGCCGTCCCCACGGCTTCGACGCTTGCTCATCAGGCGACCTCTGCCAGTTGGCCCTGGATGAACTCGCGTACCGCGTCAGCGGGCACGCGCCTCGCGCCATCGATCTTGATCGAGGCAATCCGGTGAGTTCGGATCAAGTCGTAGACCTTGGATCGTCCGACCTTCAGCCGCGCCATGACTTCCGGCACGGTCAGCAGTTCTGGAGCGGTGGTCATGCTGCGGCTCCTTCCTGGGCGAGTTGGTCTCGCAGGGCTTCACGGGCGGTTTCGCGGTTGAGCTGGAGGTCCCGGGCGATGGACGCGGCGAGGGCGGATTCGCCGGGGGTGTGGCCGTGGCCGGCGTACTGCCAGTCAGCCAGGACGAGGACGGTGTCCGGCTCGACGTGGTCCAGGCCGAGGGCAGCGCGTTCCTGCGCGGTGCGGTAGTCGGCACGCGCCTGGCGGAGAGCGCCGAGGGTGGTCGAGTAACGGCGTGACTTCGAGGAGAAGTGGCCGCGGAAGCCGAGCATGTGCGCCCAGGCCCACAGCCGCCGATCCGGGTAGAGCGGGTCGAGGAGCTTGCAGGCGGCGACGAGGCGGCGGGTGTGGTCGGGGACATCGTGGCGGTCGAGTTCGGACAGCTCACCGATGCGCCGGTCGAGGGTGCCGGTGTTCTCCGCGGCTTTGGTGGCGTACTTGGCGACGTAGGAGGCGACAGCCTGTTCCGTGATCTCGGAGCCGTCCCCGAACGCCTTGACCGGTCGTACGTCGAGCTGGGTGCCCCAGCGGAACGTGCGGGCGGGTTCGTCGGCGGCAGCCGGGACGGAAACCGAGGTGTAGGAGTGCGCGGCAGCAGCCCGGATCGAGTCGGCAAGGAGATCGACCGTGGCCCAGGTCGGTGGTGGAGTGCCGGGACCGTCCGATCCGTCGAGGCGGATCACTGCATGAAAGTGCACGGCGCCCCGCTTCTGGAACTCAGCGACCTTGCCGTAGGACAGCCGGGCGCACTCTTTCAGCTCCCGTTGTGTGATGCCGGCGTGGGCAGCGATCTCCCGGCGGAGCCGGTTGGTGAAGCGCTGCCAGAGTTGCCCGGCGTGGTTGTTGAACAGCACGGCGCCCGCGTAGTCGTACCTGCTCGGGTCGAGGGCGGTGCCGAGGGCAGGATCATCGGCGACGTGACGGGTGCCGCAGCGGCATACGCCCCGGTCGGGCCGGTTGTGGACTGCGCCGAACGAGGGTGCCGTCAAAGTGGCGAAGACGCGGGGGTGATCACGAACGGTGGCGGGGATGTCGCGGCGGTCGTCTCCAGCTAAGCCCGCACGGATGAGGTGGTACGTGTCGCCCGCGTACGTCCAGGCGCAGGACGGACAGCGGGAGGCGCGGCGGTTGCCGCAGGCGACGCGGAGCCGTCCGGTCGGCTCAACCTCGGTGGAGTAGTGGTGCAGGGTCTCGCCGGTGGTCTTGTCCTTGTGGAGCACCCAGCCGCGGAGGTGGATCGGGTCGGCGCAGCCGCCGGTACGGCGGACCTGGTCTTCCCAGCGGTCGAAGCCGGGGGACCCCGCCACCCTGAGGATGTCCCCGAGAGTGATGGGGTCCAGGTCCGCGAAGGTCGCGATGTCGGTCACGCCGCACCGTCCGGGGCGGACTCGGTGATCAGGTCGAGCGCGGAGGCAGCTTCCTCGGCGGCACGGGCGAGAGCGCGCAGGGCACCGGCGGTGCCCGGTTGGGCAAGGAGCGCGATGTCGATCAGCTCGCCGCCGATACGGAGGCTGACGAAGCACTCGCCGTCGGGCGTGCTGTCGAACACGGTCACACGGCTGGTGGTGTCCGGCTCCAAGTGGGCCGAGATGGTGATGGTCTTCACGCGATCACCGCCCGGTACGGGCGAGGACGATCCGTCGCGACGACGGGGCGCAGTCGGGCATCATGGAGCTTCCCTTTCGGGTCCGTTGGATCTGGAGGGTGGAAAGGCGCCCGGGGCGGACGAGACTTGGCGGTTGAGACCGCCCCGGGGGCCGCTCAGCGGTGCTTGCGCGACGAGCCGATCAGCGAGCGCAGAACCACGGCGCAGACGGCGACCGAGGCACCCGTGATGGCCACGGCCAGGAGCATGGAGACCAGGACCGCGCCGACGGCCAGGACCGCGGCGGTGCCGCCGCCGACCAGGGCGAGCGCGGTGCCGGGCGTGAGCTGAACGGCAGGGCGGGACGGTGTCGCCGTGGCGAAGGCGACCGGCGGCGGGACATGGGCAGCCGCCGGGATGTGGGCGGCCGGGGTGACGGCAGTCGGCTCGATGACGGCGGTCGGTATCACGATGCCGGTCGGCTGCGGCATGGTCGGGAGCTTGGGCCGGAGCATGAGCGGATCTCCTTTCTCGGGTTACTTGACGGCGGTGTTGATGACGGGGGCGAAGAGGCTGTCTGCGAGGAGGTAGCCGCCGAGGAGGAGCACGGCGACGAGCCACCAGGGCGGGCGGATGAGCTTGACGCCGAGGACTCCGACGCAGAGGAGGGCGAACCAGAGCGGGACGTCCATGTCGGTGATCTCCGTCAGTTGACGCGGCAGCGGTGGGTACGGGCGGCGAGCTGCGCGGCGGACTGGCTGGAGTAGTCCGAGGACCAGCCGCAACGGTCGTTGGTGCACACGGCGGCGTGCTTGGTCTGACCGGTGCGGTCGCGGTGGGTGCCGATCTGCACCGGGCCGATGCGCATCACGGAGTGGAAGAAGTCACGGGAGGGCATGAGCTGTTCTCCTTGTCGGTCAGGCGAGGTGGGCGGCGATGGTGTCGGCGAGCTGGGCCGGGACGCCGAGACGGGCGCGCAGGGTGTCGGTGTCGATCTGGGCACCAGTTCGGGCCTGGTGGTCGGCGGCGACCTTCCGGGCGTGGTCGACGAGCGCGGCAGGGACCGGCAGGGCCGGAAGTGATGCCGGGGCGACGGCCGGGAGGACTGGGGCGGGGTCGTCGGCGACCGGGGTGACCGGGGCCGGTTCCGGCTCGGCGACGGCGGCCGGTTCCGGCTCGATCTCGGGCTCAGCCCCAGGGGCCGGGTCCGGGGCGGCAGGCGTCGGCGGAACCGGTGACCGGTCCCCAGCGGAGTGGGCGAGGAGGGTGCCGCCGAGGAAGGCGAGGGCGGGCCATCCGGCGATGCCGAGGCGGAGCAGGGCGGGCGGGTCGGCCAGGTCTAGGAAGCCGGCGGTGGCGACGTTCGCGCCGAGCGAGGCGAACAGCGCGACCACGAACCAGCACCAGGCCAGCCGGGACGGCCCGTCGGAGCGGAGCCGACGCCAGGCGGCGACCAGGAGCAGGTCAACGCTGACCGGGTAGGCCCAGGCTTTCCAGCCGTCCTGACCGGCCGCGGCGGCGAGGTCGTGCAGGTGGGCAAAGGACAGGGCGCCGGCGATGACGGCCTGCACGAGGACCGCGTCGACCCGGAGGGCAGGGCGGGGGGCCATCAGGCGTCTCCGCCGGGGTAGTCGGGGCCGTCCTCAGGGTCGTAGCCGGGCGAGAAGGTGCCGGGCGGCGGCTCGGGCAGCGAGGCAGCCAGGGACGGGCTGACGGCGTCCACGAAGTCGAGGTCGGCGCCGGTCATGTCGGCATACAGGGCGAGTTGCCCGAGGAGGAGCACGGTCCGGGCGAAGTCATCGCAGTCGGGGCACATGGTGGGATCTCCCTTCTACGGGCGTGGTCAGGTCGCGACAAGGGCCGTCTTGGACAGCGGCACCGGGATCGCGGGAGTGCCGGGAAGCACGGGCCGGAACGGGGAGAGTTCGGGCAGGTCCGGGGTCAGGTCGGCGTGCCGGTTGCAGGTGTTGACTGCCTGACGGAGCGAGGTGTGCGGGGCACGGATGCGAGCCCATCCGCCGGTCGAATCGCCGGTGACGGCGACGCCCGGGGTGTCGGTGGGGATCTGGATCGCTGCCAGAACGGCATCCGGGGCGATATCGCCGAAGGCCATGTTCGCCGAGGTTTCGTCGTTGACGCGGTGGGCGGTGCGGCCGGTGAGCTGGGCGCGGAGCATGGTGATGCCCTTGCCGAGTTCGGAGCCGAAGCGCTGCCCGCAGATCTCCAGGTAAATGCCGGCGGCGCGGCCGAGCTGGGCGAGGCGGACCAGCGCAGTGATGATCCGGTCCCGGCGCTTCTCCTCTTCCTTGTTGGCGAACAGGGCGAGTTCTGCGACCTCGTCGACCAGGACCACGATCGGCACGGGCTGCAGTTCTTCCGGCAGGCTCCAGATATCGGCCGCGATCTCCGCATCCGGCACGTCAACGCTGATCCGCTGCTCGGCGCGGATGAGTTGATAGACGCCCTCCATCCGGGCCACGAGCGCATCGAGGAGTTCGGCGGCGGTATCGGGGTTGTCGGCGAGCGCCGAGAACCGCCGGGCCAGGGGGAACAGTTCCACCCCTTGCTTGCAGTCGATGCCGACCAGGGCGACCCGGTGCGAGGCGAGCCCGGCCACCAGGTTGCGCTGGTAGACGGACTTGCCGGACTCCGTGGCGCCAAGGGTGAGCGCGTGGGGTATCGACCGGTAGTCGCGATAGTGGACCGAGCCGTCTTCGCGCAGGGCGACCGGAACCCGCATCGGCCGGGTGTCCAGCCGCGCCGGCATCTGCACCCGCTTGAGCACGTCGTAGCCGGTCATACGGACCTCGACCACGCCCGACCGCAGCTCACGCGAGGTGACGCCGTACATGGCGAACGAGTGCCGTAGCCGGTCACAGGAGGCAGCGACGTCGAAGGCGTCCTGACCGGGGCGGAGCTTGAGCCGCAGCACCAGACCCGTCCGGGTCGGCCGCACCCGGAGAATGCGCGGAGCACGAGGGCCTGGCACGGGCCGGTTGGCAACCCGGGCCAGGGTTAAGCGCCAACGCGCGGGCGGGACCGTCAGGCCGCAGGCGTCCATGACCGTGCCGTACCGGAGCAGGACCCGCAGCGTGGCGAGGGTGACCCCGAAGGTCAGCCAGTACCAGGCGGGGCGTCGCCACCGCAGGAGACCCGCGGTGGCGACGACCAGCACGAGAGCGACCATGAAGTCGGTCATGATCAGGCTGCCTGCGACGCCGCAGCGGTCAGCGAGGTGACGGCGACCGCGCGGAAGGCGATCCCGTGGCGCTTCTGGCCGTTGAACTCGTTCTCCCACGGCCGGGCGATCAGCCCCGTGAGCGCGACCGGGGTGCCCATCGGCAGCTCACCGGAGATGCCGGTCTCGGGCACGGTGATGTTCAGGATCTCCACCTCACCGCGAAGGGCGAACATCACGCTCACGGTCATCAGGGTCGCGCCGGTCTCGGTGTCGGTGGCGACCTCACCGGTACGGCGGTCACGGATCTTCGGTTCCGGGGCCTGCGCAACCATCGCGGTGGCGTCGGAGGTGTCGACGGGGATCTGACGCATCGTTGAATCTCGCTTCCATCGGGCCGACTCAGTCAGCACTTACAGAGCTGTAGTCTTCAACTCCTCTTTAGGAGTTGCTACGACTATGCAGACTCCCCCACCACTCGTCAAGTCCTCAAGAGGACTTAGACTGTGTGTCGGAGCAAGGAGGCCGCAGATGGCGAAGCGATACGAGAAGGTTTCTGAGGATTTGCGCCGCCGCGTCGAGTCCGGCGAGTACGTCCCTGGAGACCGGCTGCCGGCGGAGACGACCCTTGTCACGAAGTACAAGGTCAGCTTGCCCACACTGCGGCAGGCCCTGAGCGCGCTCCAGGCAGAGGGGCTGATCGAAAAGAAGCACGGTCTCGGCAACTTCGTACGCAAGCAGCGCCAGCGCGCCGAGCGGAGCAACCTCCGCCACCAGTGGGAGAAGGACCGTGCACGCGCCGACCTGAAGGAGCGCAGCACCACCGGCGCAACCGAGCGGGACACCGGCCTCACCATCACCCAATTGGCGTTCAACGCCCAGTACGAGCGCATCGAAGCCTCAGAGGCCCTAGCCGCGGCACTGGGCGTCGATCCGGGCACCGCCGTACTCAGGCGGACGTATCGCACCCGCAGCGTGGACGAGGACGAGCCGCTGAACGTGGCCCGCTCGTACATCCCCTACGCGCTTGTCGAGCAGAACCCTGACCTACTCGACGAGGGCCAGGAGCCGTGGCCCGGCGGCACCATGAACCAGCTGCATACCGTGGGAGTTGAAGTCGACCGGGTCGAGGAGGTCGTGACCGCCCGCCCGCCGACATCTGACGAGGTCGAGGAACTGGGACTCATGCCAGGTGTCGCAGTCATGGACGTCCGAAAAACCCTCTACGACATCAACGGCCGGATCGTGGAGGTGGCAGACGTAGTCCTGCCTGGCGACCGCTACGCCGTGAAGTGCGTAACCCCACTGGAAAGGTGGTGAACGGTCGCATGACGCACCTTGTCTCGGTGATCACGCCCGTACACGGACCGGCCGCACCGTATCTCGCTGACGCCTACTCGTCACTCACCCAGCAGGAAATGCCTCCCGGTTGGGACTGGGAATGGCTCATCCAGGAGGACGGCGAGACGGAGGACGTACGCCCACACGTCCCCGAGGACTCCCGCATCAGCTTCGACCAGGGGCGGCACGGCCGCGCCGGCATGGCCCGCACGATGGCACTTGCCCGCGCCCGCGGCGACCTGGTCAAGGTGCTGGACGCCGACGACATGCTCACCCCTGGGGCTCTACTCCGAGACATCACGGTCCTGACCGCGCAGAGCGGAGTCGCCTGGACAACCTCACGCGTCCTCGATCTGCTACCGGACGGATCAACTGTCGGTTTCGAGGGTGACCCCCCAGCCGGGCCGATCACTCAGGGCGCCGTCCTGGAACGGTGGCGGACACACAACTACAGGGCACAGGTGCACCCGGCGACACTGTGCGCACGGCGTGACGTGGTTACCGCACTCGGCGGCTGGATGGCACTCCCAGCCTCCGAGGACACCGGACTATTGATGGCCCTGAACGCCGTCAGCACCGGATGGTTCACCGAGGAATGCGGACTCCTCTACCGGAAGTGGCCCGGTCAGAGCACCGCCCAGGATGCCCACCACCACGAAGCCGAACGGCGTGCCCGCATGAAGATCATTGAGGAACGCGCCGAAGCACTGGGGAAGCTCAGCACTTGGAACCTGTGAACCCAGCCTAGTGCCGCATCTGCGTAGGCGAACTCGTGGGGCAAAACGTTCACCGATCTGCGGCTCTTCGCGGCCATCATCGACCGCCTCACCTTGGGCGGGAACATCATCGAAACCGGCACCGAGTCCAACTGCCTCGCCAGCGCCAAGGCCACCCGAGCAACTGGTCCGGCGTCTTAGCCTGCCGTCTCCTCGCCGACCTGATACTCCGCAGCCTCCGGTGAGGATGCCGTGCCGGAAGGCTTCTCGTCAGATGCACGCAGAGTACGTACCTGAGGTGAGAACAGGGCCGCCATGGTGGCCAGGATGACCAGGGCCGCGCAGCCGGCCAGGGCTTGGCTGGTGCCCACGACAGCGGCGAGGGGGCCAGCGACAAGCAGTCCGAGGGGAGCGAAGGCCAGGGATCCGAACCAGTCATAGGAGCTGACCCGGGACAGAACCTGCTCCGGGATCTCCCGCTGGATGGTGGTGGCCCATAGCACGCCGAAGACATCCCCCGCGATACCGGCGCCGAACATGGCTGCGGCGATCAGCCACACCGGGGCCTCGGCACTGAGCAGAGCGATCGGTATGGCGGCCGGAAAGGTGCACAGCACGGCCACCAGAATGGGACGGTTCACCCGCACCCGGGCGGCAAGTCCCGCGCCCGCGATGGTGCCCACGGCCTGTGCGGCCACGATGACCGACCACGCCCGCGCTCCGCCCAGGTGCTGCTCGGCCGTCAGCGGGCCCAGGACCCCGGCGTTGGCATTAAGCGCGGCAACCACGACCGAGTACTGCACGACCACGACCCACAGCCACTGCCGGGAAGCGAATTCTTGCCAGCCCTCCCGCAGATCGGCCCAGCCCGACGATCTCTTGCGCGGCCGCGCGGCCACCCGCAGCCGGGCGGTCAGTGCCGCACTGGCAACAAAGGACGCCGCGTTGAGGGCGAGCGCCCAGCCAGCCCCGATCAACGCCACGGTCACCCCGGACAGCGCTAGGCCCAGCAGCAGAGAGCTGTTAGTGCCCATCCGCAACAGCCCGTTGGCCTGCTGCAAGCGGTCCGCAGGCACTACCAACGGCACAAGGCCGTCCATCGCTGGCGAGAGCAGGGCAGTCGCCGTTCCGGCCGCCACGGCCAACAGACACAATGCCACAAGTGGCGCATGACCGGACAACACCATCGCGGCCAGCCCCGCATATGCAGCGGCCCCCAGCGCGTCGGCAAGGACCATCAGCCTCGACCGTGACATCCGGTCCGCAATCACCCCACCCACCAGAATGAACACCAGCTGCGGCAATGCTTGACAGGCCAGCACCAGCGACAACCGACCCGCGCTCGCCCCCGGCAGAGCGAGCACCGCGAACGCCAGCGCCACCCGGGCGAAGCCGTTGCCCAGCACGGAAATAACCCGCGCGCAGAGGAGCAGGACGAACTGCCGGTCGCGCCACAACGGCGACCCACCCGAAGAGACCGTCACGGCCAGGCACCCTATGGGACCCAGGTCGGCACATGCCGTGAACCAGCCACTTCAAGAAGAGGCTTCAGGCATTGTCAGTTCCCATCGACATTTCCGAGCTGTGTGATCGTGACAGGCTCCAGACGCAGCGCCAAGTGGCGTGTCGAGTCTCAGTTGATGGTTGACGGGTTGGCGTCGGGTGGTGCTTGACGTCTGCCCTAGACGCAATGCCAGTGACTTAAGCGGCTACTGACGC